>PXBF01000010.1 GCA_003567005.1 PVC group bacterium | reverse complement strand
GAGACAAGGTGCGAGACAAGGTGTGGGATGAGGTGCGAGACAAGGTGCGAGACAAGGTGTGGGATGAGGTGCGAGACAAGGAAAGGGGATGAAATATGAAGCGTTATGATGTTTTGGTGGTGGGTGGTGGTCCTGCGGGTATGTCGGCTGCGATGCAGAGTGCAGCGGCTGGGGCCAGTACGCTGCTGCTGGAGCGCAGCAGTATGCTGGGCGGAACGACCAATGCCGCCGGTGTCAATTTTCCGGGTATCTTTCATGCTTGGGGGCGCCAGATCATTGCTGGTTATGGCTGGAAACTGGTTGCCGATTGTGTTGCGCAAAGTGGCGGGAAACTGCCGGATTTCAGTACGCCACCTGCCAGGCATTGGATGCATCAAGTGCGGGTGGACCGCTCGGTTTACACGTTGCTCTGCGATGAGCATGTTACCCGCACGGGGGCGGAAGTCCTCTTTCATGCCATGCCTGCCAAGGCAGAAGCACTGCCGGATGGCTGGAATGTAACGATTTGCGATAAGCTTGGATTGCAAGCGATCCAAACCCGCTGTCTTGTAGATTGTACGGGCGATGCTAACCTGGTCGCATTAGCTGGCGGCACACTGCTCGATGACGGTCCGGACAAACAACCAGGCACCTATGTTTGTAAAGCCGGTGGATACAACAACGCCGATCTGGATATGGAGAAAATTGACGCTGCATTTCGCGAAGCATTGGCGCGTGGCGAAGTCACAGCACATGATGCGGGCTGGAATGTAAACGCACCCAAGGCCAGTCGTTGGTTGTACCAGCGTGGCGAGAACGCAAATCACATTCCCGGCATTGATGGGCGCGACAGTTGGGGACGCACGCAACTGGAGCTTGCCGGGCGCGGATCCATCCTGCGGATGTATCGTTTCCTGCGGCAGCAACCCGGTTTAGAAAACCTGTATATCGAGTTTCTGGCACCGCAATGCGGTGTGCGGGAAACCGTGCGAATCGACGGTGATGCTTTGGTCACGGCCGATGACTACATCTCCGGTCGTGTCTGGGAAGACGCGCTATGCCACTCTTTTTATCCGATCGATTTGCATACGGCCGATGGCAGTGGACTCAAGAAGATCGAACTTGAGCCGGACATCGTTCCAACCGTGCCACGCGGCGCATTATTGCCCAAAGGGTTGAAACGTATTGCTGTTGCGGGGCGTTGCGTTTCCAGCGATCGCGACGCGAATTCCGCGTTGCGGGTACAGGGGTCAGCCATGGCGATGGGGCAGGCTGCCGGCGCGATGGCGGCCTTGTCTGCCCGGGATGGCATCGATATGCGCGACCTTCCGCTGAACAGCATTCGCGCATTACTCGAAGAGCATGGTGCGATCGTGCCCGAGCCAGCAAATAAAAATTGAGTCATCTTGTAAGGCAGGACACCCTTCTGGTCTTGTCGGGCCTGTTGGATTCATTGCGGTAATATAACCGTGCTGCGTAGCAACAAAGTGAGGAACGAAATGAAAGATGCCACGGCGATGAAAGTGGGATTATTTGCGATTGGACTGGATACATACTGGGCGCAGTTTCCCGACTTGAAGGGCAATCTGATGGGGTATCATGCGCAGATTGCGCAACGGCTTGGAGAGATGTCGACCCAAGTGGTCGATGCCGGCATGGTGGATAACGTCGAGGCTGCGCGCCGGGCTGCCGACCAGTTTAAGCGCGAGGATGTGGAAGTCATCTTTTTGTTTATTTCAACATATGCGATTTCTTCCACCGTATTGCCTGTCGTACAAAAAGCCAAAGTGCCTGTGATCGTATTGAATCTGCAGCCGGTGCCGCAGCTGGATTACGCGGCTTTCAATGCGTTGGGGGATCGTGGTCGCATGACCGGGTTATGGCTGGAGCATTGTCAGGCCTGCTCGGTCCCGGAGATTGCCTGCGTGTTCAATCGGGCTGGTATTGATTATCATCTAGTCACGGGCTACTTGGAACAGGCGGAGGCATGGGGGCAAATCCGCGAATGGGTGGATGCCGCACGTGTTCGCGCGGCGATGGCAAACAACCGTATGGGGGTTCTGGGGCATTATTATGGTGGCATGCTTGATGTCTACAGTGACATGACCCAGCAATCCGCTGTATTCGGCAACCACTTCGAGATATTGGAAATGTGCGAGTTGCATGCCTTACGCGAGGCGGTTACGGATGCGCAAGTTGCGACCAAGCTCGATGAATTCCAGCAACGCTTTGACGTTTCGGAGGAATGCGAGGCATCCGAGCTGCAACGTGCAGCGAAGACTTCGGTCGCCTTGGATCAGTTGGTTGCGAAGCATGACTTGGGTTCGATGGCGTATTACTACGAGGGGGCAAGTGGCAATGCCTATGAGAATATTGTTACGTCGCTAATTGCTGGCAACACGCTGTTGACAGGGCGTGGCATACCTATTGCTGGCGAGTATGAGATTAAGAATGCGCAGGCTATGAAGATTATTGATCTGCTGGGAGCGGGCGGATCTTTCAGTGAATTGTATCTGACGGATTTTGTGGATGACGTCGTGTATCTCGGACATGATGGACCGGCACATGTAGCCATTGCCGAGGATCGGGTGGGACTGGTGCCGCTGCCGTTGTATCATGGTAAACCCGGCAAGGGGCTTTCGATCCAGATGACGGTCAAGCATGGTCCTGCGACGCTGTTGTCGGTTGTGCAGCGTGGGGATGGCAGCCTTTCGTTACTGGTGGCCGAAGGCGAGTCTGTTCCGGGACCTGTATTGCAAATCGGCAATACCAATAGCCGGTATAAATTCCCGATCCCAGCGGGCGCATTTCTAGATTCCTGGAGCAAAGCCGGGCCAGCGCATCATTGTGCCATTGGGGTGGGGCATGTGTCCGGCACGATTGAAAAACTCGCCAAGTTGTTAGGTACTTCGTGCGAGGTCGTGTGCCGCTAGCATCGTGCCTGATGCGCATGGGATGATCGCTTCAGGATGATGCTGGAATATGTACTGGAGCAGAAATCGATAATCACGGAGTGTGTTTGGCATGGTAAAAGCATGTATTATAGGCATTTCCGGCTATGGCGGGGTTCATTATAACCTGCTGACTGGGGCGCAGTCAGAGGGGCAGGTTGCTCTTGTGGGTGCGACGGTCATCAATCAGGCAGAAGAGCAGGAAAAGTGTGCGTATTTGCGCAGTATTGGTTGCCAGCTTTTTGCTGACTATACGGTCATGCTCGAGAAACTTTCCGGAGTAGCCGATCTCTGCTGTATTCCTACGGGTACGCCGCTGCATCGGGTCATGACGATTGCAGCACTAGAGGCGGGCATGAACGTCTTTGTGGAAAAGCCGGCTGCCGGTTGTCTGCAGGATGTTCGTGACATGCAGGCCGCTGCCGAGAAGGCCGGGAAGCGCGTGGCTGTTGGATATCAGCAGATGTATGATCCGATGACGTTGGAACTGAAACGAGCGCTTTTGGGGGGTACGATAGGCAACGTTGAAGCAATGAAATGCCGCGTGGCATGGCCGCGGGACAGCTCGTACTATGGCCGCAACACATGGGCGGGACAGCTTCGGATAGGGGACACATGGGTGCGGGACTCTCCGGCCAATAATGCCGTTGCACATGATCTGATGATGATGCTTTTTCTGGCGGGACCGACTGTATATGAGGCGGCGAAACCGGTTGCCGTGCAGGCGGAGCTTTACCGCGCGAATCCGATACCGAGTGCGGATACCGTCGCCATACGCATTGAAACCGACACGGGGACCCCGCTGTTTTTCTATGCGACGCATGCTTGTAGCGAGACTATCAACTCTTTACTTGTTGTTCGCGGGAGCGCAGGGTCGGCCAGTTGGAGTCATGCTGCGGCGAGGCTGGAGCCGACGAATGGCGCGAAGCGATCACTCAACAAAACAAGGGGTGATCTATTGCAAAAACGCATGCTGCAGACGATTCTAGATTTATCGCAAGGTGACGTACCTTTCTATTGTGGTCTTGGCATCGCGGCTGCCCAGACGCACGTGATTGAGGCGATGCATCAGGCAAATGAAATTCATTCGGTAAATTGCGAATGGGAGATTTTGGCTAACGGCAAAACCCGGGCGATTATTCCTGGGATAGAGAGATTGATCGAGGATGCTTTTGAACAGGAAACGTTGTTCTCGGAGCTGGGGGGATTATAGGTTGTTGCTTCCTCTACGACGATCAAGTCTTTCGCGCGTGCAGATTCTTGTTTGGCTCGTAGTATAACGCAAATTGTACATTGTGCTTTATGAGTAATTTCAGGAATTCTTGCATATCCGGCGATATGTCTGGCATAGGACTATTTTTGTTCATGCAACCTAAAAAGAGCAGTTCTGTGCGTTTAAAAAAGAGATTAAGGCGAAAGATTATGGCAAAAGATTAGGTGGATCCATGCTTCGCGTAAAGCTACGCAGGACAAGAAGATTAGGGAAGAGGTAAAAGCAACCTTTATCTTTCGCCTTAATCTTTCGCCCTAATCTGCATTTGAATTGGTGAAGTTACAGTCTAGCCGGCCGCCCGGGGCCCCCGGGCAAAAACGCGTTGGTAACTGTTGGTATAGATGAATTTGGAAAAGTGTAGCCCGCTTTCGCCGAAAGCGCGGCTGGGCGTGGGTGGAGCATGTGGCGTTCGTGGAGTGTCCTTCGGGCTTTTCACGGGCTGTCTATGCACGATCCACGCGCGGGCCTGCTTTCGGCGAAAGCTGGCTACAGGGCGGTGAAGTTATAGGCAAGCCCCGGCTCCGAGCACGCTCGGATGATGCAGAGGAGAAACTTTTTAGGGTGCGATCCTGCTGGGTTTACCCCGGTAGTGAAGGAAGTTGAGGAAAGGAGCGTAAGTCCTTTTCCCTCAACGTTTATCTCCACCAGGATAAACCCGGTGGGCGATGAATTTATGGCTAGTAAGGGCACTTGGGCGGCCAAGATGATGCGGGGGTGAAACTTTTGCGGGGAGGATGTGAGTGCGTGGGAGAACGGAACTACCTTTGTCTCGCACCTTGTCTCGCACCATGTCCAACTAGACGAGGTGCGAGACAAGGTGTGGGATGAGGTGCGAGACAAGGTGCGTGCGTGTCTGAGAGGGAACGTTATTCGTATTTTTCCACATACTCCCAAACTCACATACCCAGATACTTTCCCGACTTTAGCGGTGAAGTTGCAACCTGAACTTGTGGCGCTACATTGCAATACCTGTGGCGCAAAACTGTAACTGTGAAAATTCAATGGGCATGTATATAATATAGGCATGAGAACTACACATTACAGAAGCGTTGTGGTTGCAGCGGGTTGCCTGCTGTGGCTGGGTGGCTTTGTCTCGGTATACGGCATTCATCACAATCGTGCCGATTGGCAAACAAGGGTGCCGGAGGTTCCTCAGAATAAGGAAATGCAAGCTGCAGGTGTCAACACACTGAGCATTCCGGTTGGTCCGACAGGTATTCAGGCGATTATCACAGAAGAGCATCCGGCCTTCTTCACCGTGGTGTATGTGTACGAGGATTCTCCTGCATCCAGAGGATCTTGGTTGACCCAGCAGAAGACGGGTAAAATCCAAGTGGGTGATCTTATTTGCGGCGCGAATGGAAGGAGGCTGCAGCGGCCACATGTTTTTGGAAGCAAAATGGTGGTTGGAAATAGGCATCCGGGAATGGAGGGTCCCCTGACGGAGATGGCTCCCCTGATCGAGGCGGCGCAAGGGAGTGATGGTAGGCTTGACCTGATGGTGCATCCTGGGGGGGACACGCGTGTTACGGAGACGGTGCGGATTTACATCGAGCCTGTGGGAAAGTTCTCGGAGACCTATCCCTATGATTGTCCGCGATCAGACAAGATCGTGACACAGTTGTGCGAGATTATTGCGCGAGATCTTGCGGACCGCAACCACCGCCCGCATATCAGGCATCATATGCTTCTTGCCCTCATGGCAAGCGGTGAACAGAAGTATGAATCCACGATCAGGCGGCATGCCCACAGCAACAGAGAAAGAGAAGCCGAACTTCTGGGGTCTGGATTTCCTTCATGGGGAAATGGATATGAAGGTATTTTTCTTGGAGAATATTATCTGCGGACCCAGGACCGTGCTGTGCTTTCCCGTATTGAAGCACTTAACGAGTATTATACACACGGGATGGCATTAGAAAGTGGCGGTTTCAGTCACCGCTCACGGCCGACTATTGTTCAAAGGGTGGCTGGAGGTGGACCGGTCGGCTATGGATCCATGGCTGCACCCGGCGGTCTTGCGATGCTGGCAATGAGCCTTTTCAGGGCGGGTGGCGCGCCCTATCCAGAATTTGCGCATGAGCAGGTGCATCGTGCCTACGTGCGGAACGCAAATGAAGATGGTATACATGTTGGCTATGGATTCGGTGCGGTGGATCATATTCATATTCTGGTTGAGGATCCCAAGCAGGGGCTGAGTGGAAGAGGCGTGGGGTTCAGGTCTCCGACGGGCATGGAGGATATTACCGACTACACGATCCAAGGTGTCGGTTTATGGAATGCTGGTCCTGATGGTGATTCGGTGTTCCAATGGATGTGGGATGACACCTCATGGCTTGAGGAGGAGCGAGACACGAATATTGTGGAAGAGTGGGGAGGCAATCAGCGTCTTGTCATACGGAATCCGGTGCCTCAAGAGCGAACGAGACCGTACAGAACAACCAGGGGGGTTCGGGGGGCACAGGCTGCCACCGGACTGGGCGCACTGGCACATCTGATTGGTAACAGTGACCGGCAATCATGGGAGTATCTTGGGAAACACGCCGCCAACAGCTCCGCGCTGGGTTACCAATACTGGTTTCAAGGACATGCATCGAGCGGTATGCATCAGCTTTGGCAGGGACTTGCTGCGGCCCGTGCGGACGAAAGGAATTTTCGAGCGTTTATGGACTACAACAAGTGGTGGTTCATCATGATGCAGACGCATGAAGGCAGTTATATGAATTGCCCGAACCGGGACAGGGCTGATCAGGATGCACATTATGGTCAGTACACAATGGCTTCCGCGAACGCCGCGCTGATGCTGTCGCTACCGAGACGACAGTTGCAGATTACCGGTGCAGAAGGGCCTGCGAGCGGCTATACGCCCAGCTCCTCTTTCGGTAGTAGCGCATCGCTTGCGCGTCATGCTGCCCAGCCCTTTGCCATGCCGGAAAGGCAAGAAAGAACTACGCTGCGCGAGGCGAGAAAGCTGTCAGCCGATAAACAGGTGATCCTGGATCGCGCTCTTTTACGCACGCTTTCCTCGCTGAGCGAATCGGGGGTGTTGACGCCTGTGCCTCTCGATATGTCTTTTACGAGCCGCAGGGTATGGCTAAAGTCTGTCAGCAGCGAAGGTGTATTGGAATTTCAGCTTGTCGAGGGCAGCAAAGTTGCCGAAATGGAATGGAGCAGTATTGATCACGATGACCGTGCTCTGCTTGCATTGCTTATCGCGCATCTCAGGCAGAACAGTAGAGATGCGCAAGCCATGGCTGGCATTTATATGGAAACACTCGGAAAGGTTGAGCAGGCAGATACATACTACACCGAAGCAGGCGACGCCTCGCGGCAGAAATTTGAATCTTTGTTTGACTAGTCTGATCATAGGACAAGAAAGGGAGGATACCATGCGTAAGACAGTAGTTGGAATGTTGGGGATGATCGCGGCGATGAGTGTGTTAGCCGTGAGCGTTCAGGCGCAGTTGGTGATTCACGAGCCGTTTGCACAGGATGCCGGCAGCATCAATGGTCAGCCCGCCAGTTCGTTTGGACTGACAGGGAATTGGATTGTTGGAGGAGGCAGTGCGAACGTTGTGACACCATCAACGATGATTTTTGAAGCCTTGGAAATGTCGGATGGTCAGGTTGATCTTTTAAGTTCTGGAAACAGTAATGCTAGAGTCATAATCAGTGACGATTTAAGCAATGCAGGGTTACTTGAAGATGGTGCGACACTCTGGTTTAGTTTCCTGTTTGAGAAAGAATCAGGCGGTGGCGTTAACGAACATAGCGGCTTTGCTTTTGGCTCCTCCCACCTTATAGTGGCACATAATGGCGTGGGGTTGGACGATGAAGGGCATGCATTCGGGTTTCTTACGAGAAACACCTCGATACGAGTAACGAAATGGACTGGAACATCCAGACAAAACGCTGGTAACGGAGGAACGGGAGCATTTTCTCTTGATGATTTGAATACCCCCACGCTGATTGTTGGAAGAATCGAATGGGGTGAGGATGGCGATCCGGCGACAGAGCACACAATCACCCTTTACAAAGCGAATGCCGACCTGACGCTGGGAACGGGTACTGAATGGAGTGTCGATTATTTCGATCAGTCAACGTTCGATACCATTTCCTTTGCTCAGCGCAACTCTGGTGGCGCGCAAACGTATAATGAATTCCGTTTTGGTGCGACCGCTGAAGACGTTCTGCCTGTCTATGTGACTCCGCCTTCGGTCACGATCATCACGATTCGGTAGTTTCGGCCATCTACGATCTGCAAGACATGTGGGTGAATTTTGCGTGACCCCGCAGTGGTATGCTGTGCACAGGAAGAAGCACATCATGCGATGCCCTATATGGGAGTAGGAACGATTGAAAGCGTCTGGTTTACGGTCGAGGTCCGCGTAGATGGAAACACCCGTTTTACAGATTTCTTACAATTTTCTGAGGGGTTTCTGACCGCGATACCACAACAGTCCTGTTATGTATAGTTGCATTACCTATGTTTTTCATCAGTAACGATAGGGGGGATATAGCGAAAAAGCAGGAAATGATTTTTTTTTGCATGGAGACAGGATCGCTCCAGTTTAAAGCGTATAGATTCAGAAGTGCTATTAATGGAACAAAAAAAACAACAAGGAGTAAGGTCATGAAAAAAGGAATCATTGTGTTGGGCGCGGCTGTATTTTGCATGTTATGCGTACAGCAAGGTTGGGCTAGTAGCGCAGCTTTTAAGATTGGGGGCGATAACATTGAGGAAACAGATCGGCCTGGTGTGTATCGAGCGACCGTACAGGTTGGTGCGTCTTTGGAAATTCGAGCCGAAGGTTTTGTGTATTCATTGCGTGTTGCCCCGTCTTCTCCAGAGGAGCGCGAGGCTGCGCCGCGGGGAGCTCCGCGGCTTGGCGAAGCCGGGACGTGGATGTTTGACGAAACAATGTTCCGGCTTAGGCGCACGAGCAGTGATCGCACGAAGCACATTCTTGTTGTGGAGCCTACCACGCCTGGGACACATGAAATTCGCTTTGTCGGTGTTATTTTAGGATACCCAAATAGCATTACGATTCAGGTGGATGTTGAACCACCACAGGCCGAGTAGCAGCCTCTGTTGGTTTAACTTCAGTTTGTGTCGAGCGCCATCAGGGGCAGCCCAGTCTCTTGGGCTGCCCCAACGTTACCCCGCTGGATCATCTTGGCATGCAAACTGTTGCGGCGGCTTGGTCTGTCGCTGGATTGTAATGCAATTGGCGCAAAAATGCAATTGCGGCATGTTTTGATTGGTGGTAGTATGCATGATAGTGAAATAGGAGAGATCATCTTATAGAAGGAGGCTTCTGCTATGAAAACACTGGTATTGCGTCGAATGTTATTTATCGTGCTGCTGCTTGCAGTGTTGTTCGGATTCTCCAGCGCACAGGCACAGACGACATACGCTTGGACACAGACTGACGCTGGCACACACAACTGGAACGATAGTGCAAACTGGCAATTCAACACTGTCGCCAATGGCACGGACGCGAACGCAACGTTCCATGTCGATCCCAGCGGCAACCAGACCGTCAATCTCGACGCCGCAGTCACGCTCGGCGGTCTTTCACTGGAGTGGAGCAATTACAACCTCAACATCGGTGGGCCGGGAACGCTGACGTTGAATGTCACATCCGGAACGCCTATGATCAATGTGGATAGCGGGCGCACATTGAACATGAATGCGGTGCTTGCTGGCTCGGATGGCATACAGCTTCAAGGAGGTGGCACTCTGAATATATTTGCTGATGTCAACCTCACTGGCGGCCTCACGATCATCGGCAGCACTCTTGCAGTCTGCCCCACAGGGCCGTTCAATGCCGATGCAAACACCATCGGCGACGGTCCCATTTCGCTCAGCGAAGGCGGGAGTCTGCTTCTGCGCGGCCAAAACAATTCCAGCAGTCAGGTCTTTATCGGTCCGGGCGGCGGCTTAATGGAAAATCGCGGAAACAACCACTACCAGACAACCGGAATTTTGACGGGCTCCGGCACGCTTACCTACGGCAACGCTGGCGGTGCCGGTGGGCGCTCGTTGCGTTTCAACTCGACGGCCAATGATTTCACCGGTGGCTTCGTCATCACTGGCAGCGACCAGACGATTCGCGTCAACAGTCTGGGTGGCGGCAACGACATCAGGTTCACCAGCAACGGTACCTTCCTCTACGATTCGGGTGCGGTTGCTGCTGCCACGCTTGGTGCCATTCGATTGAGCGGAAGCGGTACAATAGATAACAACAGCTCCCATGCCATGACCATCAATGGTGATATTATAGCGGATGGTTCTGGTAATAAGACACTGACACTCGACGGTGCAGCCGGCCCGAGCAACGTTTTTGCTGGAACCATCGTCGACGAGACCGACGGTGGTGAGGGGACGGTCGCACTCACCAAATCGGGATCAAGCACGTGGGTGCTTTCGGGAATCAATACGTATTCTGGCGTCACAACAGTAAGCGGCGGAACGCTTGGGTTGAATGGTGATTACAGTCTCCCGCACGAGGGCACGCTTAATCGGACGGGTGGAACCATTGACATCGAAGGTCGGGCTGCTGTGGCAGAGCTGCAAGCCGACGGCGTATCCCTGTCTGCCGGCATATATGGTTCAACCGACAGTAATGCCCAGTTCAATGGGGAAATGTTGGAAATTGATGCGGAGACAGAGATTGCCAACTTTTTCTCGGGTACTGGCGTGCTTTATGTGGATACACCTTATCCGCCTTCCGCAACATTGATCCTCTTGCAATAGGGAGAACATGATACCGCACTCCATGCTGAGGAAGGGGGGATGCATGAGAGCTTGCCAATGACCGCAAGTTCTTTGACGTAGATGCATGATTCAACCGCCAAAGGAGAAATGCACATGAAAAACAACCGCTTCACGAAGAACTTCTTGGCAGCCGTTACTGTGGCAGGACTCATTATCAGTGCCACCGCCGCGCACGCGGATCTCATCTATACCTGGACGGGCGCCGTTGATGGTGACTGGGAAAACGCCGCCAACTGGGATGCTAATGGAATTCCTGTGGACACAGACCCCGGCAATGCGGACCAACTCGATCAGAGAACAACAGACAATGATATCATCATACAAGGGACCGCGCCCACCCTCAACATCCCAACGTTCAGCGGAGGTGATGCTTTTAACAACAATAATGCGAATACGCCTCAGATTCAAATGCAATCCGGCACGATGTCCGTCGATGTGGATACGTGGAGGGGACAAGGTGTGGTTCACAATCCCAACAGCCTTTGGAGTTCCAGTGTCGGAACTTCTGGCGGAAACGGTTCGGCAGTATTATACTACAACGTGATCAGTGGGCCTGACGGAAGAGGCTATAATCGGGACCCAGATGGCCCCATGAAGTGGACGATCTATGCCGACGGAACCTTGAATATTAGCTCTCCGAGAGACACATTTACGATGTCGTTCAATTCTAGCCGGACCGTCGACTTCCATCTCCCTGGCGGCACCCTGCATTTTGTTGACAGCGCGCTTAATTTGGGTGGCTATGAGGACAACTTCTTTGACCTCACGGCCCCTGGTGCCTCGGTGACGGTGAACTTTGGCGGGGACTTCGATGATCTTGCCGCCGTTAATACGGCGATCGCGGATGAAATCCATTTCATATCGTCCACCGAACAGGAGCTGGAGGCGGTTGACAATGAAGACGGCACATTTACCGTCAGTGTACCTGTCCCTCCCGCTGGAACTGTTATCATGTTCGAATAGTTAGAATTAGACCTGATCTGCCGCCGTGCCCTCGATGATCTCGGGGTCGGCGGCACTGGCAAGGGCGTTGGTTTGATCGATGGCGTTTGGGTTGATCGCGCGCGTTGGGTGGTGCGCTGGCCCCGTCGCTTCCTGTCACGCCGTAATCCCGTGCCCCCCGCGACCTCGCATCGAGTCGGGACGAAGGCGGACGCTCCGCCCAAAGCGGTCCCGACCTCTTGCAGAGTCGGGATTCGCTATCGCTCGCCTGTCCCGGAGCTTCAGCGGAGGTGGATTACTGCACTCCAAAAGGGAATGCGCAGCAACAAACCGAAGTTTCACCTCCGCATTATCCTGGCCGCCCAAGTACCCTTTATCCACAGCGCCGCAAGTTGGGTTGTGGTAGATCGGGTTGTCGCAGGGTTGTAATCAAGATGACGCGCTTTTGCAATTGTTGATTCTTGCGGGATTCGACTAGAATTGTCACGTCAATGTAAATGCCAGTGCCATTAAAAAAGAAAAGGATTGTAATGGGTGAGATTTCGAGTGTGTTGGTTGTTTCTGCATGTGCGGCTTTGTTGGCT
Source organism: PVC group bacterium (assembly GCA_003567005.1). Taxonomy (GTDB): domain Bacteria; phylum Verrucomicrobiota; class Kiritimatiellia; order UBA8416; family UBA8416; genus T3Sed10-140. The sequence continues at coordinate 7,633 of PXBF01000010.1, read as the reverse complement.
TGCCAAGTCACGGCGAAGCCGATGAAGGTTTTTATTCTGGCTGGTCAGTCGAATATGACGGGGATTGTTGATGCAAGAACACTGGCGCATATCCAGATGTTTCCGGATACAGCCGCGGAATTTGCGGCTATGTTTGATGCGGATGGTAACCCGGTTATTCTGGACGACGTTCAGGTTTCGCAGTGGAGAGGTAAAGAAAGCGGACCATTAGCGCCGCGCTATGGTGGTGGCAGAACGGGCAGCCAGCTAGGGCCTGATTATGCTTTTGGCATCTATATGCATGAGGCCCTGCAGGAACCGTTTCTGATTATCAAAACATCGCAGGGAAACCGTTCTTTGCATGCATGTTTCCGGTCGCCTAGCGCGGGAGAATGGAAACCGCCACCGGGGCACCCGGATTTGGAAGTACAAGAGGCTGTAGAAGGCGGGCTGGAGCAAGGTTCCCAAGAGACGGAAGCAATGCAAAAGGAAGCGAGCGAGAGTGAGGCACAAGGAGGTGTTTTTTATCGTAAGATGATCAGCCATGTGAAGGATGTATTGGGTGATATCAAGAGCGTTCATCCGGCGTATGATGAAAAAGCCGGCTATGAACTGGCCGGATTTGTCTGGTTTCAGGGGTGGAGCGACAAGGTTGCCAAAGAGGTATATCCTAATCAGGATAAGCCCCGCGGCTACGAGCAATATACATGGTTGCTGGAGCATTTTATCCGGGACGTCCGCAATGATCTCGACGCGCCCGATATGCCATTTTTAATCGGCGTGATGGGAATTGATGGTATATCCACAGATGACGATTTTTCCATGATGCATTTCCGGCAGGCGATGGCGGCACCAGCCAGCAACCCGGAATTCAAAGGAACCGTAGCAGCCATGCAAACAGCCCCATACTGGGATGACGATCTTGCAGCGCTTGCTGCCAGATCCGGCCAGGTGCGCAGGCAGAGAAGGGTCTTGCAGCGACAACAAGGGTTGCGAGGGGAAGAGCTTGAGCAAGCGTATGCGGCCTATCGTGCCGAGCACTTCACGCCGGAGGAAGATGAGCTTTTGCGGAACGCTGTTTCCGATGGTCGTGTCCACTATCTGGGTAGTGCCAAGATCATGTGCGGCATTGGCAAGGGCTTTGCCGAGGCCATGCTGGAGCTTATGAATACAGGGATGAGAGATGAAAGATGAAAGCTGAGGGGGATTTGTGGAGAGTGGGATGTGGGACGTAAGACGTAGGACGTGAGAAGTGGAGCGTAAGATGTGAGAAGTGGAACGTAAGATGTGGGAAGTGGGATGTGGGACGTAAGACGTAGGACGTGAGAAGTGGAGCGTAAGATGTGAGAAGTGGAACGTAAGATGTGGGAAGTGGGATGTGGGACGTAAGACGTAGGACGTGAGAAGTGGAGTGTGGTGATCAGAATCGGCGCTTTGGATTGGTCGCACGCTCTCGTAACCCCAAAAAAGTCTTTAGTCTTCTGTCTGTAGTCTGTGGTCTGTGGTCTGTGGTCTGTGGTCTGTGGTCTGTAGTCTGTAGTCTGAACAATGATGTTACTGGTGAACATGGAACAAAATAAGGAGAAAGTATGAAGTTGCGCGTGTTGGGGATGGTTTGTTGCGTAGGGTTTGGGTTGCTGTTGCCAAGGCTGGCTCAAGGTGCGGAGTTTCGGTTTGCCAGTATTTACACGGATCACTTGGTGGTCCAGCGCGATAAGCCCGCACCCATTCGGGGAACCGCTGAGCCTGGGGCCACGGTGCGCGTTACATTTGGCGAGCAGGAACACGATGGCTTGGTGGATGAGGATGGCCACTGGGAGGTTGTGCTGAATCCGCTGCAAGCCAACGCTACGGGACAGACCTTGCGGGTACAAATGTCCGCCTCGGACCAGGAACTACAGCTTGAGGACGTATTGGTGGGCGATGTCTGGCTCTTCGCGCAGCAGACGTGGGTTGATGCCTCCCTCGGGCGAACAGAGGAAGGGCGTACCGCTGCAGCAGATTTCGAGCTGACCGGAACTTTTCGCGTGCTCCGCATTACGACCACGCCTGCGTTGGAACCCCTTGCAGAGGTGGAGGCAGACGCCGTTTCTGGATGGCTACCCATGGACGAAGAGCGTGCGCTTCTCACATCTGGTGCAGCCTTTTATCTGGGGCGTGATCTGGATCGGGAATTGGATGTGCCGGTGGGTATCATCGATCTCGATATGGGCCCTTATTTCGCCATGGGTTGGCTCAGTGAAAATGCGCTTGCAGAATCTGCGGCCCGTTACCCGCGTCATACCGACATTGCTTCGCTGCCAGCTCAGATGCGCAGGCGTGCCGAAGAGCGCATCAGCGGTCAGGCGCAACAGGATCTAGAGGAATATTATCAAGATTATGTAGAACGTGCGAATGCACGCGGATGGACCGTGCGTCCCAAACCATCGCTTGGCTTGCATCCGCTACGCAATCCTATGCTTCCCTCTGCCGGTTACCATGCTGTGATTCATCCCCTGCGTGGCATGGGGCTGCGTGGCATCCTGTTGCAGCTAGGGAACGATTACCCGTTTATGGCGTATGGCCAGTTGGCACGCGAGGGCAAAGCGCAAGACCAAGCCGAACTGGATGCCGCCTGGCAGGAAAACTATTTCATTATCCATCGCGGTTTTCGTATTACCCCGGTCACGTTACCCTATGTTCCCAACGACTGGCGTAGAGCTTTTGAGGATGCTGATTTGCCGATTGGGTGGATTCTGCCACCTGGGTCTGATCTGGACGTATATGCCGATCATAACCGTGAAGTGCGGGAGTTGCAGCGTCGCACAGCAGAGCGGGTGCAGAGCCTCGGTTTGATCTTGCCGGGGATGCAAAACATTCCTTTCAGCGGACAGCCTGCAGACGATGCGCTGGTCGCTTCGCGTAGTCTGCATTGGGTCTTAGGCGATGTTTATGACAAAACAGAAGTAACGGCATCGGGACCGGTGCTTGATCGCGTCGAGACGCATTTCTCGGAAGCGCGGGTCATCTTTGAAGAAGGTACTGCAGATGGACTGACCGCAACCAAGGATGCTCTTGATGCGTTTGAGGTCGCAGGCGCGGACGGAGAATTCTCGCCGGCACAGGCACGCGTGGACGGAACGAGCATCGTACTGGAAAGCGATACAGTCCCGGTGATTACATTCGTGCGTTACAACTGGAATGAGCACCCTGATCCGGGCCTCGTGAATAAAGGGGGGCTGCCGGCTGTTCCGTTTTCAACAGATGAGAATTGGGAATTTTCTTCAATCATACCGCCCACGCCGGCTGATCTGCCCATGCAGTATCTTACTACCGCTGATCAATGGGGCGATTCTGATATTGCCTTGATTAATGCCCAAGCGAGCAACACGCCTACCGGGGATTCTGAACAGATACCCCTGCGTCCGGGGCCACTGGGCATACGGGCCTATCCGTTCGGGCCGAATATTGCGGTGTTATCCGTGGATGTCGATTCGCCGACGGATGGAAAGCTGCTGCCCGGCGATATGATTTTTGGTGCCAATGGCGTACCGTTCGGCGATGATACCTACCGAGAGTTTGCGGCAGCGATTACGGAAAGCGAATCAGCCAAAGCAGAGGGGATATTGCGTCTTGGTGTGCGCCGCGATGGGAACCTGCTGGATGTGGAGTTGCAGCTCGAGGTTATGGGTAATTATAGCGCGACTACACCTCATTTTTGTGTCAAATCGGATCGCATTGTCCGCATGGCGGAGGAAGCGGTAACACGTGCGAGCCGTCCTTCGGATTATACGGCATCCGCTTCCACACCGGACGGTTTTTTACATACGGATCTGCTGTTTCTTTTGGCTACTGGCACACCGGAAGTGCAGGGCATGGTCAGGCGTGGCATCTACGCCCTGATGGAGAGCATGGATCCCTTGCAAGCACCGGAAGTCGGGGAGAGTTTTAATAACTGGCGCGCATCTTACCTTGCCCTTGTGTTGGGGGAGTACTACCACGCAACCGGTGATGTGCATGTACTGCCGTATCTCGAGAATCGGTTGGCGCGGCTTACGCTTTCGCAACTCAAGCCCGAGGATGAGACGCAAGGGCCATTCGAAGCTGCCCAACATGAAGATGTTATTGGCGGTTGGCGGCACAGGTATCCGACTGCACCGGATCGATGGCAGTCGGGCTACGGGCTTCTGCCGCACATTGGCATGGCGGCAACCATGAGCATGATTTATGCGCAAGAAGCAGGCATGGAGATCGATGAGCTGGCTTATACGCGCGCAGTGACACATTTGCGGAAGGGCAGAGCCGAGCATGCTCATATCATGTATGCCTATACCAACGTGCGGCGCACCGCGCCACCCGTAATCGACCCGGAGCGCGAAGCAGCCGGTATGCTTGGTACCGACAACGGCAAACTCGGCAATGCAGCCGCATTGTTCCGTATGTTAGAGGATTGGAAAACGGTCGACATTAATGCGCGTCACAGTGTGTATGCTTTCAACAATACACGCAGTGGGCATGGCGGGATGTTTTTCAACAATTTCTGGACGCCAATTGGCGCAGCTGCTGCCGGCGAAAAGGGCTACCGGCACTTTATGCGTAATCAGATGTGGTGGCGTGAGCTTTTCCGGCGTCATGACGGTCGTTTTGAGCAGGCCGGTCGCGGTGGTGTCGGGGTTGCCTACGGGATCCATTATCTGGCACCGCGCGAACGGTTGCGCATGCTGGGTGCACCGCGTACCGCTTTTGGTCCCCATGCGCCTGCGTATCTGGCAGATGCAGTTGCTGCACATCGTGCTAAAGACTATGCGCGCGCGGAAGCACTGGTGTTGGAATATAAAGACAATCACATTGTGCCGGCGGATGATGCTGCCACGGTTATGCACTTTCTGGAGAGCGTCCGGATTTTGAAGCAGAGCATCGATCATGATCTGTCACTGATGGAATCGCAGATTGCAGAAGGGCGATATTATCATGCGAGTTTGGAGTTGCCCCAGCTTCGTGGGGTTGTGTCCGCGGATGATCCGCGTTTGATCGCGTTGGTGCAAAAACTTGAATCGCCGGAAGGCGTCGCCGGTATAGAGGCACAACGGCAAGCGATTGCGGATGCAGAGCGCGCAGAAAGCGAAGCGGATCGCGAGGAAGATCGGGCGCCCCAAAACTGGGTTTCTTTGCTCGGAGAGCCCGACGAGGAGGCGCGACCTTGGAAAATGCGGTTGACTGAGCATATCAGTCAGGCCCCGGATGGGTGGTACGAGACGGATTATGATGACAGTGATTGGGACAATGCCAGCATGCCGATATCGTGGGCGATGTATCATACCCCCTTGTTTCGGACACGCTTTTATCTGGATGATCCAGATGGTGTCGAGGCGCTTCGTATTCGTGGTCTATTTTTCCGGCAGTTGAATGTCGGTATTTACCTGAACGGGGAACTTGTTGCCATGGTGGATGAAATCGAACGTGGCAGTCGTGAAATAGAGGCTGAACTTACCGATTTTGCCCGGGAACAATTACGCGCGGGTGATAATACGCTTGCCGTCCGTTCGCGGCACACCCGTCGTTGGGGACCGCTGCGCGGCACCTACCCGCAGGTTGTCCAGGGCGGGTTCCGCATTGATCTCGAAGGTCAATTACAGGAATAGGGAGTCGTACTGTGAGTCTGTATCTACACCGTGGAAGTGGTTGATGTCTTGATGGGGGGGGGAGATTGTGAGAAGTGGGACGTAAGACGAGGGAATCGGTGGGGTGATGGTCGCTATCGCTCGCCTGTCCCCCCGTAGCGTATTCGCGAAGGGGGATCACCGCACCATATGGGTTTGTGGGGATAAGTGCGGCGATTAGAATCGCCGCTTTGGGATGGCGCGTCCGCCTTCATGCATTACGGCGTGACAGGGAGTGCTGGTGTCGGGGATGGGCTGGGTGCGTTGTAAGAGACGCGAAAGGGTGCGACGATTTTACTTTCTTTCGTGCATTTCAAATTAGCTAGGCGCAGAAAAGTATACTTTACGTTATGGTTGTTATTTCGTAAAGTGCAGTTTGCTGTTGAGTTTGTTTGGAGGCGTACATATGTTTGAAGAACTTTTTTATATTCATCGGAGAATCGTTGAAGATGTGCCCATGGATTTCAAACGCTATTTGTATGGAGAAATTGATTGGCGTGCACGGCATATCTGTCTGACTGGTTGCCGGGGTACCGGAAAAACCACGCTGCTGCTGCAGCACTATCTGGAAACCTATAACGATGTGGAGAAGTGCCTTTACCTTTCTGCTGATCATGTAGCTGTGGCGGGAATTGGCTTGTTCAATATCGCGCGTGAATATTTCAAGCTAGGCGGATCTGCGATCATAATAGATGAAATTCATAAATCGCCGAATTGGGAAGCCGAGCTTAAAAGTATCATTGATACCTTCAAGCAGAAACAGGTGCTGGTTTCGGGTAGCTCGGCGATGAAGCTTGAAAAAAGCAAGGCCGATCTTTCGCGGCGCGTTGTTTACTACCAACTCAGGGATCTCTCGTTCCGGGAGTATCTTGCACTCATCGAATCCATCAAACTGCCTGTGTTATCTCTGGAGGACATACTCACCAACCATGTTCAATACGCAGAACAAATCACCAGAGGCAAATCCATTCTCAAGCTATTCAACGACTACCTGACGGAAGGGATGTATCCCTTTATCAAGGAAGGGAAAAGCACATACCTTTCCAAACTGTTGAACGTGATCGAGAAAGTGCTTTATGAAGATGTGGCAATTGCCGCCGACATGAAACAGGCCAATATTCCCGTTTTGAAGAAAATTCTCTGGCTCATTTCCAGTTCAGTTCCCTTTCAGGTAAATATCGAAAAGATGAGCCGGGAACTGGGAATATCCAAACAATACGTCTACGAATATATCAATCATCTTGATGCCGCAGGACTGATCCATGCCGTTCCCTATGGCGGAACCGGTTACCGAACGATTCGTAAACCAGCCAAGATTCTGATGGCAAATAGCAATCTGCTATTTGCTGTCAACCGCGCCATGCGGGCCGAAGCCGAGCGCGGATGTGTGCGGGAAACCTTCTTTGTGAGTCAACTGGCAGCGCTTTTACGAACGACGATTGCAGAGATGGGTGATTTCATGGTCGCCGATCAATATGTCTTTGAGATCGGCGGGACCAGCAAAGGAAATCGGCAGATCAAGGATATAGCCAATGCTTTTGTTGCCGCAGACGGTATCGAGGTGGGCTTTTCCAATAAAATCCCGCTGTATCTTTTCGGGCTTCTCTATTAATGCTGCTGGAATGCAGGCGTCACGGAATGCAAGAAAGTGTGGGGGGATGTGAGTTTGGTCGGCTGGGTCCACCCAACTCTCCGCGTGCTCGTTCTAAACAAGCGTATCGATGAATCTTATGCGCTGCGCTTATCGCCGCCCCCTGCGCTCCCTGTCACGCCGTAGTGCACGAAGGCGGACGCTCCGCCCAAAGCGGTTCCGACCTCTTGCAGAGTCGGGATTCGCTATCGCTCGCCTGTCCGCCGTAGCCCCGTGCCCCGAAGGGAGTCGGGGCGAAGGAGGATTACCGCTCTCCATATGGGTTTGTGTGGATATGGAGTGCGGCGATTAGAATCGCCGCTCTGGGATGGCGCGTCCGCCTTCATGCATTACGGCGTGACAGGGAGTGCTGGTGTCGGGGATG
>PXBF01000081.1 GCA_003567005.1 PVC group bacterium | reverse complement strand
TACTACCATCGTCTATCGCAGCTCGCGCCTGACGAATAGCCGAAGGCTCCCAGTAGGCTGTCTTTCGCTGGGAACGCCAGGCTCCAGCCTGGCCCGTAGGTAGACTGCGCATAGCAAGCCCAGCGGACAAACCATGGACACACCACGCTCAACCCACGCCCAGCCACGCTTTCATCGAAAGCGGGCTACCATCAGCACCGCCACCCGAAAAAAGCCTATCCGTTCTTTCTGCGTGTCCTCCGTAGCTCAATGAATCGAAGGGGGATCCCAATTTTTCTGTCTCATAATAGCGAAGCCTACCAGCACACCCACGCAAAGACACACACGGACATCACCTAAAAAAAGCGTATGATTGTACCAGCAGGCTCGGTCAGGGTATACCGCAGAATCACAATACCCGAGCCACCATCACCGCCCGTATTCGGATTGCCTTGACCGCCTGATGCACCGCCCCCACCTCCGGTATTGGGCTGACCATCTTCCCCATCGCCATCGACGACACCGGCACCGCCACCACCGATGCCACCAGCTCCGCCGCTACCCGCGCTTGAACCACCACCGCCACCGGCATAAAAGACTTCTTCACCCGTTATGCTCGACGCACGACCAGCACCGCCAGCACCGCCTTGACTAGACCCTGCATCTTCACCCTTTTCCCCGGCACCGCCACCGCCACCACCGGCACGGTTCGTTCCTATGTCATCTGTTCCAGCCCCTCCATCGCTGCCAAAGCCACCGGAAGCACTGGCTGGCTGCAAGCCAATGCCACCCGGAGAAGGCACAAAACCTTGACTGGTAGCCGGTCCACCACCACTACCACTGCCACCGTCATAGCTATTGTTTTGGCCCCTTGCCCGGGCACCGCCCAGAGCCACGATCGTACCTAGACTTGAATTTTCACCTTGGTTTACTTCAGCAGTGGGAATCGCAGTTCCTACCGCACCCGCACCGCCAGCACCAACAACGACCGCATAACTATCGACCGCCAGATTCGTCACGCCCTCGACCATTCCGCCGGCACCACCGCCGCCACCGCCCCAGCGATTGTCGGCATTTCCGCCGCCGCCACCACCGCCCGCAACAACCAGATACTCAACCTCAAGAGGTCTCGAGGGCATGAAGGTGCCATCCTCGGTAAAAATATGCACTGCAACCCATTCGTCAATCTCGGCATCAAAAAACACATTCGTAAAAGAGCCACCCGATGCCTGAACGGGTGGCGGTGCCTCCGCCGTTGTGATCTCTAGAAACAGAACTTCAGGGTCCGTGTCGACAAAGAAACGGTCATAAGCAGAGCCATCCAAATTAGAACGGGATGGAATGGATCGATTAAAACGGAAAAATACATTCTCTTGAATGGGCTCTGTCCCGTCATAAAGCTCTAGGATCCAAACCAAAGCATCGCCAGCAAGCGTATGCGATGCTGTTACGGGGGGATCTAGAAGCACAGTATCATTTCCGTCGCGTTCAAGTTCCGTCTCGCCGATAAACATCACATTGGGATTCGGATCCGAATCACCGTGATAGAAAAAGGCAGTCCCTGTTCCACTCGGATCAGCCGTGTCCAACAAATATACATGCGCATCAAAATCTTGATTTTGATGATGACGCTGTTCATATATTTCATAGTTGATCGTTACGGATTCGATGATCTCTCCGTCGTCTAAAGTTGGCAGAGCAAACTTAATAACGGGATTATGGTCTGTGCGCTGACCGCCTGCCCCCCTGATCCCCGAAAGGCCATCTTCTTGCGCGTTCGTAAAGTAACCGAGTGGGTTCACTCCCTCGTCTTGCGATTCGCCAATGATCGTGTCGAACCGCCCGCGTGGAACCACAACCACGGCTTCATCCGTCTGAAACGTGACGGCTGCCGACCACCCATTTGTCTCGGATGTCTCGCCGTACATTCGCCAAACGTATTCCGTGCTTGCGTCAAGTCCCGTCATCCGCCCCGTCACAGTACCCTGTACTACCGATCCTAGACTCTCGCTATTCGCCCAATACGCTGTGTCCTCGTCGCCTTGATCATCCGTATCCCAAACCAGCACGGCTTCCGTCAGGTTCGTATTCACCGTCGCCATAGCCTCTGCCGAATTCTCAGTAATTTCAATCGTATCGAGGTTCGACCACACAATGCCATCAAGCTCGGACGCTATGGCTGCGTCAATGGATATCGTTCCCTCTTCTAGTGTGACATTGTCGATCCATAATTCCTGGGTAGGTTCATTAAATGTTCGAAACCCCACGGTGTAGGTTGAAGCTTGCGTGTTTTCCGTATCAACCGCCCCCGCATAAACGGGTGGACCACCACTAAGCGGCTGGAACCAGACATCTGCGCTCTCCGCCGCGATTTCTCCACCTTGGTACGAAACTGGTAATGCGGTATCATTGAAAACAATGAACATTCGGTAGGCCATGTCTTCATTGTACGCGGTTGTTCCCCCATCCACACCTCCTCCAATGGACCCGTTGTTGAGAGTTATTCTCAAACGACCACCGGCACTGTTCAGCTCACCATCCCCCATGGCATACCCAATGATAATGTTATCATCGCCTCCATCTGAAGGCTCAAAAAAGTCAAATGCAAACGTTGTTACCGCGGCTGTTGCCTCAGAATATTCGGGCGACTGTAGCTCAAGAAAATCCCCCAAACCGGTGCCTATGTCCTTGAGTTCACCGAACTGATTTGATGAACCGAAGGGGGTGGCCGCATTCTCGTCACGTACCATCATGTAGTGTGGTCGACCTGATGCAGATCCCCACACTGCTGTTCCAATCTCATCATCTACTTTATACCCCTCGAAATCATCCTCGAACAAATAGGTTACCGGCGGATTGCTATCAACCGTAATGGTTGCTGTGGCACTGTTGGTGATGTCTCCATCCCAAGCCGTCAACTCCAGCACATACTCACCCTCTTCGCTGAGATCGACTGTGGTTTCAAGCGCATTGGTATCCGCGAAGGTTGTCGCTGGCCCGCTGACCTGAGACCATTCCTGACTTACCGGGCCACTTCCGTAGGTGTAGACCGAACCACTCAGCGTGTGTGCTGCATTCGGTAAAACCATAATATCCTCACCGGCAGAGACGAGAACCCCTTCCATCCGCTTGTCAAACTGATCAACAGATAATACTTGCGGTTCCAAGGTATCACCCACTCCAACCCCCTGCACAATGTCAATCGGTTCTGTCCCGTTGCCGCCAGGGTTATTTACGCTTGTACGGCTACCACTAGTGCCAATCACATATCCATAGCGCCCCTGTTGGCTCCTAACAACAGCACCGCCCCGGCTACCACTGCCTATTGTGTTCCAGTAAACGCCATGTGCGGAAGTCAAACCATGCCCGACTGTGCCGAAATGTATTCGATGTTGCGCTTCCCAGTAGCTATTGTGAGCCTCACAGCCCTCGAACAAATTCGAATGACTGAAGTGCATATGGTGATCACTACCAGAACCATTGGTCACGTATCCTTCTCCATCCGTCGTATCACCAGTTGCGCGTGCGGTTTCGCGATCCTCGCAATGCCGAAAAACATTTCCAGATGTGCCTGCATGCGAAATAACAAACCCATGCCGGGAAAAATCGGCGATGCTGTCCTTGATCAAATTATCATTACTGTGCTGGATGCGGTACATATATCCATTGCCACCGCCACCGCCGTATTGCGCACGCCGCATTGCGGCATTTTGAATGGTATTACGGAAGCTGTTGATGAAGCTGATACCGTTCGACAGCATATGGGCCGTGGTTGTATTTCCGGCCGGCTGGTAGCTCTCAACCCCGGAGATCCAAGAATCATAGGTATCACGCACAGAGATAAGCCAGCTTGCATGCGTATCCCAAGCAGCCCTTCCCTCAACAGTATAATCGGCCTCTCCAAACTCTGTTCCGGGATGTTGCACATTCCCAATCGAAAAATCCTCGAGCCCCACACCCGTCAACATGCCGGTTACCGTGCGCACATTGGCATTGTCGCGCGTTTTCATCGTATAACGCGTAGGGATATCCACGTCGATCCAACCCTCGGTTTCATTCACCGCCAAAACCTCGCGTAAGTACCGCGCATTGGCTGGAAACCCACTTCCCGTATCACCCCACCAGGTCTGCTGATCATGCTCTTCAATCCACGCCTGCGTAAATTCCCACTCCATCCGCACAATGTCCCCAACCGTGAACGCCGCAGCATCCGCGACCGGAATCCGCCGCGTAGGGCCTTCTAGATCTTCTGTAATGGCCACGACAGTTCCTCCAGAGGGACTCGATGTCGGTTGCACCCGAATCACAGCTTTCGAACGCATCTCGTAAGATGTGTTCACGATAAACGTCTCGCCCACACCCGCACCGCGCAACAAAATATTGGCTGTGGAAATACGCAAGGCCTCGTTATTGCTGCCACTTGGCTCAACGGCATAACTCCCCGCTGGCAAATACACAACCCCGCCACCAGCAGAGGCCGCGGCATCAATGGCTGCCCGAATGGCTGCGGTACTATCGCTTGCACCCGTGGGATCAGCTCCATACGCGGGATCCGTCACATCAAAGATCGGTCCAGTCACATTCGGAATCGATTCCTCACCGCGCTTATAACCGGCATAAGAAAAATCCTGCAAGAAAGCGTTTTCGTAAAAGGAGTTTTCAGGTCCCGGCGGCATCCAGTTTTCTGGATACAAGCTCGAACGCCAATTATTACCCAATGCTTTGCTTGTTGCGCCAGACCAAGTCAGCAAGCTTAGGCTAACCACCACCATCAGCCAACGACTGCCGCCAAGAACCATCATCGCCAACATTTCAATTCGCTTCTTATTCATAGCTATTTTCTCGCTTTCCAGTATCATTTTATTATGCTCAAAATCTGTTTTCGTGCCCTGCCTGCCAGCTTAAAACACAACCGCCAACGACACCACGAAGATAAGTTGCCTATTTAACGTTATTGCGACCTTACCACAAAAAACCAAAACAACAAAGTTGTCATTTGCGACAAGAAACGCAGATTATGTTTTCGCAATGCCCTTAAGTATAGCAGGTTGTGCCAACCTGCTTCTGCGCTGGATAAGGGCAGTGCAAGAGAGCATCAGGTTGCGGGACAACCTGCTGTACTACCATCGTCTATCGCAGCTCGCGCCTGACGAATAGCCGAAGGCTCCCAGTAGG
>PXBF01000169.1 GCA_003567005.1 PVC group bacterium | reverse complement strand
GCCGTAAAGTCGTCGCCAATCTGCGTCCACGAACCGCCCTGATTCACGCTATACTCTACCTTCCAGTCCACTTGAGTATCACTTCCATAACGCCGATACATAAATGACACCTCGCTTAGTCCGCCGGGCAAATCCTCGAGCAAAGTCATAGCCGACGCTTCGTATCCACGCATCCGCAGGTTGCGCTCTGACTCTCCCCAGAGGTCTGTTTCACTCGTTCCGATCAGAGCCTCGGTCAAATCCCACTCGAGGCCACTTAGGGTCACCGTCCCCGATGCATATGGCCCCTTTGTTTCGCCCTCCCCCTCGAAATCGACAAATACTGTTTCTCCAGCCTGCAGAAACTGGTCGGATGTAGCCACTTCTAATTCATAGCTGGCCACATTTCCCGAGACGGCCTCCCAATTGGCTACAAACTGCGTAGCTTGCACGCCCGTGGCTGGTAGCGCAGTGGGCACTTCGGGAGCTGGAGGCGGGAGGAGAACTGGCAGTTCCAAAACGATATTATCAATGTTCAGACGCCGGTTTACAGACCCTCCATCCATCGTAGCCCGCGCAATGCGCACACGCACTGGATCGCTAACATTGACACTCTCGGAAAATGTCTGCACATCATCGGAATCAGGTGCCGTAAAGTCGTCACCAACCTGTACCCACGTCTCACCATTATCGGTGGTGTACTCGACGCGCCAGTCTACCTGCGTGTCGCTACCGTAGCGCCGATACTCAAAAGCAATCGAATCCAGTCCCCCCCATAGGGTATCCAGCAAGGTCATCGCCGATGCTTCCCAGCCGCGCATCCGCAAAGAGCGATCACCCTCTCTCCAATCATCATTAGATGTTCCAATCAGAGCCTCGGTCAAATCCCACTCGAGGCCACTTAGGGTCACCGTCCCCGCAGCATATGCTGTCTTGGTTTCGCCCTCGCCCTCGAAGTCAATGATGATCGTCTCGCCCGCACCCCACGTGGTAACGGGAGTTGCAATGCATACAGACACTGCCAATAACAAAGCCTGCCCTAGTGCTCGAAGATATCTCTTCATGATCCAGCGCTCCTTTAATGAAATGTAGTTCTGCCACGAATGGCATAATCGGTAATTTACATGCATATATCAACACAAAGCTTACACCCGACGCCCCCACTTGCCAAACGCTAAAGTATTAGAATTTCATAAGCCCCCAATACCCCGTAAAATCGTGACTTTCTGCTTTCGACTTTTGCTTTTTTACTCTAAGATTCGAGTTTGTCTTTCTAGAAGGAGCCCTGAATACCATCATGCCGCCCGAAAACCATACCGCCTCCGAGCTCCCTAAAATTCTCACCTGGCCCAATCGGATAACACTTGCTCGCCTTTTGCTCGCACCTACCTTGATCGCATTCGGGTATCTAGGGCATTACGACATTTTTCTTACGCTGTTTGCCGTACTCTTATTCAGCGATATGCTCGATGGCTATCTTGCACGCCGACTCAACCAGCAAACCGAACTCGGCACCCAATTGGATACAGCAGGCGATATCATGATGTGCCTCACCGTCATGCTCGGCGGATGGTTCCTATGGCCCGACGTCATGACCCATGAAGCGCCCTTCTTTCTCGCAACGCTTGGCCTGCTCGCCGTTTCGGGGCTGACGGCACTCATTAAATTCCGCCATTTACCCTCATATCATACCTGAACCGCCAAATGCTCAACCGCATTGCTGGGCATTGGTGTTTGGTTCCTCTTTGCCCAAATCACCCCCTGGATTTTCCGTGTCGCGGTCGGCGCGCTGGCCGCCACCGCTATCGAGGAAACAGGCATCACCCTCATCTCCAAAAAATGGCGCACGAATATACCCACCATCTTCCACGCCCGCAAATACCGCAAAGCAGATAGCACCAGATCCTGACCTAACGCAAATCAGGATCTTCTCACGCACAACCGCGCTTTCGGCCCGCCTTCGCCAAGGCTACGGCGGGTAGACTCCAGCGGGCTACTGCAAACCCTATTCTTCCCAACGTGCCCTTCGGAGCTATGGGAGCACCCAGCAAACGCGGATGCCCCCCTGTCGAACGGCTAACGGATGATAAGAAGCGTGCCTTGCGGTGCTCCTTGAACCGTTAAGGTGCCGCTCCCAGTAATCAAAGGGTTCCCGTTTACGGAATCGACCAAACCACTGTTACTATCATAAACCCCATCCTCCATGCGGACGCCATCAAGATAAAACGCAAAAACCTGCGCGTCATGATTCAAGCTGAGTTTCCGAATGCCTGAACTATGGTGTCCACGACCATTCAAATATAAAGTGGCGCCAGTATCGATAGCATCAGGCGCATTAATCACCAAACCAATGCCATCGTTCAGCGTAATATCGCCAGTACCCAATGCATGGCTGGCCTCAGCTTGAACGCGAGAAGCATTGTTAAAATTGTTATCGCTAAAATTCACCACCAGACCACCAGACCAGTCCGGGTTACTCTCGTCGATGTGGAGCACATTACCCCTGCGCATCGAGTAGGTAAATTGCCCGCTACCACTGATCACTCCGCCGAGCCTGCGCCATTGGTTGTCGGTGGCGTTGCTTGAATTGCCGATCGAAGCATCGCCGGAAAAATGAAAGTTTTGCGATATGGTAAAATTAGAACCATGATACAACACGATCGAAGATCCACTGTGAAATGTGATGGTACCGCCACCAAGTGCGTTCAAGCTCGGAACATTATTACGAATATCCAATCTGGCATTCTCTTGCAGCGTCAAGTCACCATCATATTCTGGGGTATTATTATCATTTACGTTAGCCGTCGTATTACTTGCAATAATCGCATCTATCGAGAATTGCGGCACATACTCGGACCAGTTATCTGGCTGATTCCAGTCAGTAGACACGGTCTGTTCGAAAATGGTTTCGTCTGCTCCCTCACCAGTTGTTACGCTGGTCTGGCAAGCAGCCGGGTCGGTACTGCTACCGTTGTCCTCGTTGACCGCGGCTAGGCGATAGTGATACGTCGTCTCCGGTTGCGCCGACGCGTCGAGATAGCTAGTCGAATTGGCGGCCAGGCTTGCAATGGTTTCGTAGGTACCGCCACTACCGCTATCCGAGCGCTGCAGGATGTAGCCAGTCTCTGTCATTGCGTTGTCTTCCCACTCCAGTTCAACCGTGAAAGGTGTTGTAGCCACGGCGCTGGTGAATACGGGCGTCTGCGCAGCCGTTAGCGCGGTAGCGAAGGTAAGCGGTACCGACCACTCTGTTTCATCGACACCATGCTCGCCCTAGAACCGCAGGGTATAGAAGGTGTCGGCAGTGAGACCCGTCATCTGTCCGCTGGCCGTTGCCCCGGCAACCTGTGCGCCAAGGCTAAGAGTCCCCTCGGTCCAGTCGTCAGGATCCTCAATCCCTTGGTCTGTCGTGCCCCATAACAGCTTGGCCTCGTCGAGCGCAACTTCGGTCACGGCGGACGCTTGGGCTGTGGTGGCCGTAATATTCGAAACGCTTGGGGAGAGCCAACTTCCAAGACTTCCTACTTCGCCATACAATTCGATTTCACGCAAACCGCCGTACGTATCACTTCCACCCCATGCCAGCACATTGAATCGGTAGTACTCGAAAGCACCTGGCGAATCGACGGTGAAGTTAACCCAAGCATTATCCGGAACCGTTGGAATGTCCGCAACTTCATGGACGACCGTCCAGTTTGTGCCGTCGTTAGACCCAAGAAGCTGATGATCTTTCGGGCTGCGCTGCGACGTGTTGAACTGTTGCCCCATGATTCGGTATGACTGGACCACATACACATCGCCATCGGTAAATCGCCAGGTCACGTAGGCCGGACTTGTCGCCTGCTCCGGCAACCACCGGTCATCGGATCCCGTTGCTCCATTAAATGCGTTATACATATCCAGCGTGGGATGCGTCGGCGATCCGTCGACAACTTCGCCATTGGCAGGAATCGAAATATGATCACCAACGAGGTCGCCCCACGTCACGTTCACCAGCATCCCACACACCATCATCACCAACATACCAACCAGCTTCTTACGCATCGCTTTCTCTCCCGCTTTCAGGTTCACACAACATCTGCTCAAATATCATTTTGTGCCCAGCCCGACGGCCCAAACCACATCCGCCCGCACCACAAAAACACAAAATAGAATCCAATCTGAATAAAATCATACCACAAACATCCCCAAACAAAGAGTATTTTATTGCGTCAGCAAAGGTATTCATTTGGCGCACGCCATTTTCGGTAGCCTCCGTCGAAAGACGATGGATGGCACACTCCAACGCGCTCGACACATCCCGACCCCGGCACTCCCTGCACGCCCTGGTGCACGAAGACGGAAGTGCGCCGAAACCTATCAGCCCACGCCATAGATTGCGCATGCAAAGCCTGTCAGCGGAAGATGATTATCTTGTCACACGCCGGAGATAATGATTTTTCGGTAACTCTAGGATACCCACTTCAGTTCTAGCTTTTTATGGTGAAGCGCACAGTCTCTGAGGTAAAGATTTATTAAACTCTGATACGGCATCCCCAGATCCTCGGCGAGTGATTTAAAGTACGCCACTGTGGACTTGTCCAGGCGCATGGTCACCGGTTGTTTCAACCTTTTGGCATAAGGATTCTTTTGGCTCTTCATTTTACTGAAATCGTAGTGCGCTCTCATATTTTACCTCCAATAATCTGATTGTTCACTCTTGTCAGCTTTACGAGCAGAGATGATTCGGATTACGGATTCATCTTCATGATAACAATGACATACAACGAGAACACGTAGCGTGAAGCTCAGCCCGAGCATCAAGAACCGGTCCTCATCTTGAGAGTGGTCCGGATCGAAAAAACGTGATGCGTTCTCATCAAGGAACACACTTTGCGCTTCTTCGAACGATACTTTGTGCGTCCTCCTGTTTGCCCGGTTTTTTCGCTCGTCCCACGTAAATCGGATATCATGCATACGTACAATGTACATATAGCGTCAGGGAGAGGCAAGTCTCGATATCAAAACGAATGTCGGTGATCCCTTGCAAAGCCATTGCCACTAGTGTGCTGTCCCATTAATATTGCTACACAGTTTTTCGAGTTTCTTGAAAATTGATTCGGCGGTTGCGGTCCATACGAATGGAGCGGCTTTGGTGTTGTAGTCTCGAACGAAGGCGTCAATGCGATCTCGTAACTCCTTGGTACTG
>PXBF01000029.1 GCA_003567005.1 PVC group bacterium | reverse complement strand
GAGAGTCGGGACGTCGGTGGTGAAGAAAGTTGAGAGATGCCAGCAGCTTTACCGCAACGTTTACCTCCACCGACACAAGGTCGGTGGGCGGTTTATACCGGAAAGTTGTAGAAGGTGGTATGAGATATGCGGGTTAATACAGACGATATGCATGTCTGGTATTGGAGGGTCGGGCGTTGCGGACATAGCATGTTTGCTTCTTACTCCAGTGCATGTTGCAATGCTTCGGAGAGCTCTTTCCTGGAAAAAGGTTTTTGCAGGAAGTACGTATCCTGGCTCATGATCCCCTGTTGAGAGATAATGTCGGCGGTATACCCGGACATGAATAGCACTTTCATTTGCGTGTATTTCGATAGAATGGTATTTGCCAACTCGCGCCCATTCATATCAGGCATGATTACATCGGTGATGAGCAGATCTATGTTTTCGTCGTGCTCGTCGGCGTATTTTATCGCATCGATGGGATTCTGAGCCGTTATAACGGTATAGCCGAGTTTGACGAGGAGCCTCTTTGTGAGGCTGAGAATGGTTCGGTCATCTTCTACGAGCAAAATGGTGCCAGCGCCTGTGGGAATGTTGCTTGCCGTTTCTTCTTGTTTTGGAGGGCATGGTTGTGTGCTTGCCGGTATAAGGATCTTTACGCAGGTCCCTTTATTGACTTCGCTTTCTATCTTGATCATACCATGATTCTGTTTGACGGCACCGTAAACAGAAGGCAGTCCGAGACCGGTGCCTTCACCTGTTTTTTTCGTCGTAAAGAAAGGCTCAAAGACTTGATTGAGAGTTTCTGTATCCATCCCGTGTCCGTTATCACTAACGGAGAGCATGATATAGTCCCCTTGTATGTGCTCTTCGGTGTCTATTCGGTCGCTTGCTGTTAATTCGATGCGTTCTGTTTTAATTGTAATATGTCCATTGTTAGTCATGGCATCGCAAGCATTAATGCAAAGGTTAACGAGAATCTGGTCGATTTGTGCAGGATCAAACATGATAGTAGGAAGGTTCTTTCCCGGGAGCCAGGTCAGTTTGACGTTTTCGCCAATCAGACGGCGTAGCATGTTGAACATGCTTTCCAAGGTTTCGTTAATATCTATGACTTTTGGGGCGATGGTTTGTTGTCGTGCAAAGGCCAATAGTTGTCGCGTTAAATCGGTTGAGCGTTGTGCACATTTTCGTATTTCCTGAAGGTCGGTATGTATATCCTCTTGGGGTGTGATATGTTCGAGCGCAAGTTCGGTATTACCGATAATGGCTTGCAGCATGTTGTTGAAGTCATGGGCGACTCCTCCGGCCAGACGACCGATGGACTCCAATTTCTGAGCCTGCAGAAGCTGGCGTTGTAATGCTTCGCGATCTTCTTCGGCCTGTTTCTGTTGCGTAATGTCGGTAGCCGTTGCGAGAACGCGCGTGACGCCATTGAACGTAATTTTTCTGAGAGCTACGACTTCCCAGAATATGGTGCCATCTTTTTTTCTGCTCATCCATTCAAAGCGTTGTTCCCCTTCTGTTACCGCTTTGTGGTTCCATTGTTGAACATCTTTCTGGGAGTAGGGAGGATCACACCAGATATTCGCTTGTAGCAGTTCTTCAAGCGATTGATAGCCGTAAGAGAGCCATGCGGTTTTGTTCGCATCGATAACAGCGCCCGTGTCCTTGTCATGGACCATGATTGAAACGGGGGATTCGCTGAAGAGTAGGTTCAATCGTGCTTCGTTTTGCGCCAGTTGATCTTCGACCTGTTTGCGCATGAGGGCCGATCCGAGGTGTATGGAGATATTCTCGAGAATATCGATGATTTCTGGTGTGAATCTATTTTCGCGGTGGTCATTCAGATGCAGGATCCCCACGATTTGGTTGGTCGTTCGAATCGGAATCAGTGCAATGGATTTATATCCTTGGTGAATGCAGGTGTTACGTGGGTTGTGTCTTGGATCTTGCTCTTGGGGTAGGTCTAGGAATGGTAGGGCGTTATTGGTCCACGCACTTCCGCGTGCGGTGAAAAGGGGATTAGAAGGGTCCGTTTCGCCTGATAAGACCATTCCGCAGGTGCATTCCAGACAAGGAGTACCGTCCGGATTACGACAAACATCGCCATGCCTATCTTTTTCAATGAGGGAATATTCTGCATCGACAAATTCGTCTGATAATCCTACTTGTGCAATATAAGGGAAATCTTCCTCTTGTTGCAGGCGGATTCCCACCGCATCGATGCCCGTTTGTTTTTTGATTTCGTTTATGATGATATTTGCGGACTCAAAAAAGTCTATCGATGTATTGAGAATTTCCAGAATATTTCGACTGAGTTCCGAGTATTGTTCCTGCCGTTTCTGGTTGGTGATGTTGCGGTAATACCAGGCCCTTCCATGATAGCTTCCGGCGTCCGTTATAATCGGGTAGGAAAATCGTTCGAGGATCATGCCATTTCTGCATATGATTTCCTCATGTTCTTCAATAAGCCTGCTCTGGTTGAGATCCTGGATACGCGCAACGAATTTGTTTGGATCTTCGATTTTATCCAGAATACGTGGGAGGGTATCGCAGGACGCTCTTTGCAGGAGTTCCTCACGTGGGATGCCACAAAGATCGGAAAAGTGCTGGTTGCAGGAGATGATTTGATCGGATTCATCAACGACCAAAATCGCATCGGGTGATACTGCTTGCTCCGTGCGTAGAATACTATTCTGCGTTTGCAGTTGGGCTTCCAGTTCTTTTCTTTGTTCGATGTCGTGCAACAAGTCAGAGGTGCGTTCTTCGACGAGGCGTTGTAAGGTGTGAGCGCGTCGCTGTGCCATGCTGGCACATAGTGCAAGCAGTGTGCTGATCGTCAGGCCTAGTAAGGCGGTTATGAGTCCGCCTCTTGCAGGGTACAAGCGGAGCAAGGTAGGGCTAGGATGAGAGGATACAATAAAGGTTCTGCCGAAAGCAAAAATAGGTCTTGAGATACGGTACGGTTGGGAGCGTGCTTGTGTGTCATATATTAGGGTATGAAGCGGTATGAGGGTGCCATCTTCGCGAGCAAGTTGTAAGGTTGTCTGGATCATATCATCCGTTTGGGTTGCCTGTAATGCATCAGCCATTCGCAAGGCCGCTGCGGCGATGCCCAGAGGGTCTTGACTTTGTGGGGAGCGAAACACCGGGCGCATAACAATCATGCTGGGGCTGGCGGGGTCTTGGTCGGACAGCATCAGTTGAATGGGATTCGTCGCTGTCGTTAATCTTGTTTGAATGGCTTCCTTAATGGCTTCCCTTCTGACGGGATCAGAGGCGAGATCGAATCCTAGTGAAGATTTGTCATCGCGTATGGGTTCGAGCCGGGACAATACATAGTGCACATCGCGCTGTGGAGCAGGCCTGTGGTTGCCGTCTTCATCCAATGCCCACACTATAAAGTCAGAGAGGCCTGATCGTCGGGCGGATTGTTCAAAGTCTGGCAGGTCCTTGTGAGACACGGGCTGCAACCATGCCCATGAATACAGGGCGGGGTTGCGTCGTAGGTATCGCGTAAAGATACGAAATTTCTCTTCGGTAACATCGTCGGTGGTTTGATGGAATTTTGCGAGGCTTTCGAGCTCGGTATGCTGTAGGGTATCAAAAAAGTCCACGAGCGCGGCAGTCTGACTCACGGCCAACTGACGGAAAGCTGTCATTTGGGTATAATGTGACCGCTGGTGCATGATTATTGCGAGAAAGAGCGTAAGAACGATGCCTACCGAGAAGACAATACCTGACTCCATGTATTGTAACCCTAATGGTAATCTGCCTGCATATCGGTTACGCTTTTGAAACGCGACTACACTGATAAGGAGTATGGTAAAGAGCGCAAGAGCAAGGGCGATCGCTGGAATACCGGCCTGCAGGAATATCTGGGATTGCCAATGTTGCGCATCTATATCTACTCCCAGCATGACTGCAGGTTCTTCTATTGCGTGTGCCTTTAGGGGAATCAATGCGGTTACCCGCTTACCCCAGCGGTCGGTAATCGGTCCCACTACTTGTGCTTGCCGTGTTGCAAAGGCTTGTAGGAATTCATCGGGCACCTCATGATAAATCTGTCCGGGAGGCGATTCATCCTCAGCACCTGCAGGTTCGCTGTCGATGAAGATATATACGGTATCGTCCACCGTTTGTCCCATCAGATATATAAAGCGGCAATGCTGCAGCATTGACCGAGCGACAGCTAACTGTTGCTTCATGCGCAAATATTCAGGGTTTACAAGGTCTGCATCTGTCGCGGTAAGTTGTTGTATACGGTCTGTATGGATGGTTTGGGCAATCAGATCGGCCTTTTTAATAAGATTTTCGCGCATTTGTCGGTCAATCGTTTTAGCCCATATGATGGCGCACAATGCGGATGCAGCTATAATGAGGCAAAAGAGTGTAGCAACTATCCAGTTTTTGACCGATTTCGTGCTCAAGAACGCCTCGTTGTACTTGCCGACTTGCTGAATTGGGAGAAAAGCTACGCGTAAGATGAAAGACTAAACTAGATGTCTGGCTTCGCGCAAGTTGCGATTTATTTACTTTTTTTCTTTGAGAAAGGCGCTGTTATGTCGTTACGATGCCTTGGATGATAGAAGCAGGCTCAAACGTTTGATTTGTTCCGTTGGGTTTGGCTTTTGCTCCTGACGGGAGTTGGCTGTGGTTTTCAGCGAATGGTTCCGTCCTCTGCAAATATTGCTTTATCTGTTGCCGGTAAAAATGTAGAACCTTTTTGCGTGGTAGACATCTGTGGTGGGCAATCGGGGCGGGTGCTGGAAATGCTGGTCCGTTACGAACGTAACAGATGCCATCGCTTGGTTATTCCATACAAACCGGTACCCGTAAGCGCTGCCTCTTATGGTGATGGTAGCAGCGCTTTGCGTGGGGCCTCTGTTCAACAACGTAAGCTAAAGAAAGGCCTTGGCGAGGATGAAATTCTTTTCCTTTAATGGTGATTTGGATCAGATTGACTATTTAGATTTTATGATGCTCGACATATACGGCAGTATTCGGTCCGTGACCATTCCTAAGGGCTATATTTCAGAGAAAGTACTGCGTGAGGGCATTGGTTTTGACGCATCCAACTATGGGTTTGCGGACGTCAAGCAGTCCGATATGGTGGCCATCCCAGATATGGCAACGGCTTTTGCCGAGCAACGTCCTGATGGCGTGATTTTGCATGCGCTCTGCAATGTGCGTGCCATGGATGGATCCGTATTTGTTCATTATCCTCGCAATATTATTTCCGATACCGTTGATTTGTTTCGGAGCAAAGGGATTGCGGATGAAGTTCGCGTGTTGATGGAGTTGGAATTTCATGTGTTGGAAGATGTGAATTACGCTACAGATTTTGCACACGCATATTTCCGGGTTCAAAGTGCCGAGGGGATTGGTCCGGATTATTATGATTTGCCTCGTTTCAATATTCACCGTGGTTATCATCGCAGCTATCCAGATGACCGTTACTTTGATTTGCGTAATAAGATGGTCGAAGCCCTTTCGGCTATTGGTGTTCCTGTGAAGTATCATCACCATGAGGTTGGGGCTGCACAACTGGAGTTAGAGTTTGATTTCTTACCTGCCGCTGAAGCTGCTGACAAGGTAGCAATAGCGAAATGGGTGATTCGAAATATAGCCAAGGAAAACAATGTATTTGTTACGTTTATGCCCAAGCCGATCAACAAAACACCGGGTAATGGGATGCATGTGCACCAATTCCTGGAGAAGGCTGGAGTATCGATTTTTCCGGGAGAGGAGATGTTTGGTTTAAGTGATACGGCTTTGCATTATACGGCAGGGTTGTTAGCGCATAGTTTGTCCGGGTCCCTGCTTGCCTTTTCGAATCCCAGCACGAATTCTTATAAACGGTTGGTGCCGGGGTATGAAGCGCCGGTTTGTGCGACTTTGGCGAAAGCGTCCCGGGAGGCATCTGTCCGGGTCCCGGGTTATTTGGGGCGTGGTGAGGAACGCATTGAGTACCGGACGGGCGATGCTACGGCGAATTGTCATTTCATGCTAGCCGCAATGCTTTTGGCGGGTTTGGATGGCATTGAGCGAAAGCTCGATCCAGAGCGTATGGGGTATACGGATGCCGAGCAAGCAGGGCATAAGCGTTTTCCTCTTAATCTGCATGCGGTGCTGGATGGTTTGGAGTCTGATCATGATTACTTAAATCCGATTTTTGCAGATGATCTGATCCGTTTATGGATATCCATAAAGCGTAATGAAGCTGCACATGTATATCATGCCCCTACGCCGGAAGAGTATGAGTTGTATTTTAACTGTTGATGGTTTGCGATTTAGCTGGCGGCTTTTGTCGTGCGAGCAGATTGTTTTCGCGTTGGTGCGCTATTTTGCGTGGCGGTAAGGATCAGAATATCGTCCATGTCGTCCAGTTCGATCTGCCAATGAGCCTGTTCAAGTTTTTCTACGGCTGTCTGGATGTGTTTTCGCAAGGGGTCGGCCAGTATCAACCTCGTACTGCCTTTCTGGATTTTCGCCATACAATGCATAAGCGCATCGGTTTGGGGTTCTTCGTATAGGAGGTCGCTTCCGATGATGACGTCAAAGGTTTGATTGATTCGTGGGTAACGCCAGTCGAGCGTCAAGCAACGAACCTGGTTCACGTTATTTCTGGTTATATTTGCATGGCAGTAGGGTATGCATGCCGGATGAAAATCAGTGGCGAGGCATGTCGTTGCGCCCAGTTTTGCTGCTACGATGGAGGGGAGTCCGAGTCCGCAACCGAGTTCGATGATTTTTTTGTTTTGTACGAGTTGTGGTTTTTTTTCGATATACTTTGCCAGTGCGATAGCTGATGGCCACATTTCGGCAAAATAAGGGATTTTGTCGGTATCATCAGGGTCGCTATCTGCAAAATCGTCGAGAATCTGATCAAATGAGTCGATGACTTCCATGGGGATGCTGAGCTGTCCTATTTGGATATGCAGCGTTCGCACGGGCCATGGACGATCTGTTTTGATGGCATTTTGCATGAGGAATGCGTCAGACAATATGATTGCTTTCAATGATGCGTTTGTGTTTAAGATTGTTGCATATAATGGCATCATACAATACTGGAGTTGGTCATGACAGGGAAAGAAAAAATCAAGCTTGCTCTTGCGCACAAGGATGGTCCTTTGGCGGTTGATTTTGGTGGGAGTTTTCAGTCGGGGATGCACTGTTCCTGTGTGGCAGATCTGCGGCGGCATTACGGGCTTGAAGATCGTCCCGTGAAGATTTGCGAGCCGTATCAGATGTTAGGTTGGATTGAAGATGATTTAAAGGATGCGTTGGGGGCGGATACGACAAGTTTGTTTCCCTACAAGACGATGTTTGGCTATGTGCAGGAGGATTGGAAGCTATTCCGCACGTGGTGGGGCCAAGAGGTTCTGGTTTCGAAGCATTTTTCGACGAAAACCACGAAGGAAGGTACGTTTGGATATCCGGAGGGTGACGAAACGTTGCCGCCGAGTGGTGTGATGCCTCCGACGAGTTATTTTTTTGATGCGATTATTCGTCAGGATCCCATTGATGAAGATGAGATGGATCCTTCTGATAATTTGGAGGAATTTGGGCCGATCTGTGATGCCGAGCAGGCTTATTGGAAAAGGCAGGCGCAAGCATTGCGAACGTCTGCGGGGGATCGTGCCGTGATCATGCATACGCCGGGGACTGCGCTGGGTGATATTGCGCTTGTGCCGGCGCCATTCCTGAAGCATCCAAGGGGTGTGCGGGACGTTGCGGAGTGGTATATGACGATTGCATCGAACCCTGACTATGTGGAAGCTGTGTTTGCTGCACAAGCTGAAATTGCGTTGAGAAATTTGCATGTGCTGCATGATACCGTTGGCGAATTGCTGGATGTGGTATGTGTATGTGGAACGGACTTCGGGACGCAAAGTTCGACCTTTTGTTCACCGGATACGTTTCGTAAGCTTTGGCTGCCCTATTATCAGGAGATGAATGATTGGATTCATACACGTACACATTGGAAGACGTTCAAGCATTGTTGCGGGGCCGTGGAGCCCTTCATGCAAGGTTTTATAGATGCTGGATTCGACATTATCAATCCAGTGCAGTTTAATGCGGTTGGTATGGATACGAAGCATTTGAAGAAAACCTATGGGGACCGACTCGTGTTTTGGGGGGGCGGTGTGAACACGCAACAAACCTTACCCTTCGGAACACCGGATGACGTGCGTGATGAGGTTTTGCGACAGATTGATATTCTGGCTCCTGGCGGGGGATTTGTCTTTAACGCGGTTCATAACGTGCAGGCTCAGACACCCGTGGAAAATCTAGTGGCGATGTTCGAAGCTCTACGTGAGGTGCGTTGAGGGGGTAAGAAGAAGGGGGTCTGGGCTTGGCGGTGGGTGAAGCGGTGCGGGAGAGCAGCAGGTTGTCTCAACCTGCTTCAGCTTTGGGTTGCGGATGAAATCTGCTTTAGGAGTTTGTTTTTGCGGGCGAGGTATTCGGGCGAGAAGAAGGGTGGCATTTGTGCTTCGCGGTGGTCGAACCCGAAAGCTCTGCGTGTAACGGCAAGGACCGGCGGAGCTTGAATTCGTTTGGCGACACCGATGCCTTGATACAATTTCCACCAGTACTCCAGATCTTCGATGAAGGCGGCAGTGGTAGGGAAGATGGAACTGATCGTGCAAGGTACTTGCAGGCGTGTTTCGAGTTCCCCGTTTTCATACCACATGAGAATTTCTTCGGGTGTGGTGCGGTTCCACCATTCGACCCAGCTTGCGAAGAGCCGGTCGTGATAAGGGTAGTGAATGGGATCGCCGAGACCTTGATCGACATCTTGATGGGCGCTGAGTTCGGCTGATGGTTTGAGCGTGAATAGTTCTTCGGGTAAGACCGGTCGTGGGAAAAAGTGCTGGTTTAACGTGCGGGCCAGTTCGTAGACTTCTCCTTTCCAAAGGTCGGCAATGGGGGCAATCCAGCCGCCGAGATCGCCGTATAGGGTGGTATAGCCGACGGTCATTTCGGTTTTGTTGGCATTGCAGGTGAAAGCGCCTTGCCAAGCGGAGGCCAGAGCGGCGAGGATTCGAGAGGAACGGTCGCGCGCCTGTACATTTTCGAGCATGAAGTCGGAGAGCGCCAGCGGTGCCTCTATCGAACCTATGTTTGGTTGCAGTCCATCGATCTGTGCGCTGGTGAGGGCTACACTGTCTTCAATCGGTACGGTAACGCAGGGTGTACCTAGATTGTGTGATAATGTGCGGGCAATATTTTTGGTGGTGTTGGAGTTATAGCGGCTGGGCATGTTGGCGAGGAGTACATTTTGGGGGGAAAGAACAAGACTGAAGAGGGCCGCAACAACCGAAGAATCGATTCCGCCCGAGGCGCCCACTACAACCTTGCGGATGCCCGTGGTAGCCGTCATTTTCTGCAGTCCGTAGAGGATCGCGTTGGCAATGTTTAGATGGCTGTCCTCCCGTAAGGGGTGTTTGGGGGCAAAAGATGATGCGGGTTCGAGCGGGATGTCCTGTATGTGAAGGTTTTCCGCGAATGGTTTGGCAATATCGATACGTCCTCCTTCAGCATCGTACAGACAGGACGCTCCATCGAACGTATAGATGGTTTTGCCGTTGTTTTGTACGCCTGTATGATTGACGTATACCATCGGCCGTTTCAGCTGCTGCGCATGAGAAGAGAAAACCCGATTTCGTTTGTGATTTTTGTTGATGGTGAAGGGAGAGGCACTTGCATTGATGAAGAGTTGTATTTCTGGGTGACGGGCCAATTCGCGTAATGGTGAATGCGTATAGTCTTGGCACCAGGCGTCCTCGCAGAGAATGCAGCCGAGGGTGGCGTGGCGTGTTTTGACTGGCTGATAGAAGTCGGAAATTGGCGCGTCTGCTTCGGCCGCCATTTTGCGTAGGTCATAAAAATGGCGTGAATCATCGAATTGCCGATAGTTGGGCATTAGGGATTTGATGACAAAGGGCAGAGGGCTCTTCTCGGGGGGGCGCAAGGAGCCATTTTCTGCTATAAATAGTGCATTGTATTTGCGTGGGCGGCCATCTTCATTACGGCGGTTCCAATCGATCGCAACATTGCCGAAAACGGCACATATGTTTTGTGTATGTTCGCGAATGGTTTCGCCGGCCTGCTCACAGGCCCGGAGGAAAGCTGGTTGTTCCCACCAATCGCCAATCAGGTATCCGGGGATTGCCATTTCTGGAAAGACGATGATTTGCGCGTTTTGTAGGCGGGCCTGATCGATGAGTCGACACATGTTGGCCGCATTTTGTGTAGGCTGCCCTGGGAGGACTTCCATTTGTGCTACAGCCACTTTGAGGTCGTTTCTCATAGGTTTATGGTTTTCGTTTTTCTGCAGAAAGGTTTGACCCCGGTTGTTTAGGGATGGCGGTTTCCGGTATTAGAATGGGGTATCCTCGTCGATGATTTCACCGGGAAAGTCATCTTCGAAGGGAGGCTCATCGGCGATGGGGGGGGCACTGGCTGGTGCCGTGGTTTCTACTTTCCAAGCGTTCAGGTTTACAAAGTGTCTGCCATTATATTCGTTGCCACGGATATCAAAGGATACTTTGACGCGTTGTCCCGGGGCGAGTCCGTCGAGTTGCGTGATACGGTCTTTAATACATTCAAACTTGATGCTTTGCGGGTATTTGTCGTCGTCGGTCGTGATGACAAACTCGCGTTTGGTAAATCCGCTATTGAATGTTTTGGTTTCCTCAAGGAGTTTGATGGTTCCTTCCATTTCATAAGCTGGCATGTTGCCTCCATGGTTGCTGTTTACAGGTGGCTTGGGTTTATCCCTATCTTTTTGTGGTAAAGATTTGACGTTTAAGGTTCTTATCGAGAAACTGTTGCACTTGCAAGACAGGAGTCGCCCCGTCTCTAAACTAGTAGTTGGTTAGGGGGGGCGTTCGGAGCCCGTTCTGATATGTGCAGCGGTTCGAGATAATGAATGAGGAATATAATGTCTGATGTGGGGAAACGAAGAATGGTAGTGATTGCGGGGCGTCCGAATGTCGGGAAGTCAGCGCTATTTAATCGGATTGCGGGTAAGCGTATTGCCATTGTTCATGCGCAAAGTGGCGTTACACGGGATCGTATTTTACGTGAAGCGAGTTGGGGGGATATACGCTTTCTGCTTTGCGATACGGGTGGGATTCACGAGACGCGTGCCAAAATGACAGACGATCCTTTTGAAAATGGTATTCGTCAGCAAACGGAGGCGGCATTAGAGGATGCTGCTGCGGTTATTCTGGTTGTGGATGTGCAAGCGGGGTTGCATCCGATGGATGAAGCCGTGGCGAGCCTATTGCGTAATGCCGGCAGCAAGGTGGTGGTCGCTGCAAACAAAGCGGACGCTCCGATTCATGAGGGTGGAGCTGCCGATTTTGCGCGTCTTGGATTTCCGGTGTTTGCGGTTTCTGCCATGCAGCGGCGAGGCATTGATGCCTTAATGAATGCTGTTCTGCCGGCACTGCCAGAAGAGGAAAATGTAACCGTAGCAGAGCCCTTACGAGTGGTGATTGCGGGGCGTCCGAATGTCGGGAAATCCTCTTATATTAACCGGTTGTTGCGTAGCGACCGTGTATTGGTTTCCAATGTGGCGGGAACAACACGTGACAGTGTTGAAATTCCCTTTACGCTTGGTCGCGGTGCCCAGGCCCGCCATTATTTGCTTGTGGATACTGCAGGGATGCGTCGCCGTGGTAAGGTGGATACGGCGGTTGAGCGTTTCAGCCTTTCGAAAGCGGAGCAAAGTATACGGCGTGCAGGTGTAGTCGTATTGATCCTGGATGCGGTACAGGGGCCTACGGCTTTTGATAAGCGTATTGCTGCGCTTGTGCAAGAATACAAGCGTGGATGTGTGGTGTTGGTGAATAAGTGGGATCTAGCGCAAGATACCGTTACGCAGCGTCAATATGGTCCTGCTCTTGTGGAAGCTCTTCCGTTTATGGGGCATTGTCCCGTGATTTTTGCCTCTGCCCAAAGTGGTTATAACATACGGCGTACGATTGATGCGATCGATCATGTTGCCGGGCAAGTTACGGGTATGTTACCAACTGGCATATTGAATCGGACGTTACATCGAGCATATCAGGAGGCTGCTCCAGCGGCCAAGGGTGGCCGTCGATTGAAGTTGTATTATGCTACGCAAGTGGGTCGTGATCCGGTGCGGATCCGGGTTTTTGTGAATCGTCCTGACTTGGTGCAGTCGGCGTATGAGGCTTATTTAATCCGGCGGTTGCGTGAGGAGTTCGGCCTGGAGGGGGCTCCGGTCGTGTTACAGTTCCGGTCCCGTAGTAGTCGGGAAAAAGAGAGCCATTGATACCTGTAGACGTAGGTTTGCATAGCGTATATAGATGGAAACAGAGGTAACGATGATTCACACACAAGAGTATTTACAGACGTTACGCGCAACATACGCGTACCAGACTCCTGCCCATACGTCCAAACGTTTGGGGGATCGTCTTTTCGGTTGGTCAGACGTTTGGTTTTATCGTCGCATGATGGGTGTCGTACTGCGTGGTGGGCGTTTATATCGTGCACATCAATACAATCGTGAAAACTGGCAAGATTTATCGCTGGATATGTGGCGTGCCGTTGAAGGTTGCGGAGGATGCGTTAGCGTAACGGGGCTTGAGCATTTGGATGCCTTGGAGAGTCCGGCGGTCATTGTGGCCAATCATATGAGTATGTTGGAAACATTCATGATACCGGCGATGGTATTGCCATTTTCCCATATGACCTTCGTGGTGAAGAAAAGTTTAATGCACGTGCCATTATTCCGATATGTGATGCTCGGAGTCCGTCCGATTGTAGTAACACGGGATAATCCTCGTGCGGATATGAAAGTACTGATGGAAGAGGGGCAGACGGTTTTGTCTGAGGGGCGTTCGATCGTTGTGTTTCCGCAGTCAACACGTAACCCGGTATTACAGCCACGACAGTTCAATTCTGTGGCGGTGAAGCTTGCAAAGCGTGCGCAGGTGCCGGTGGTGCCATTGGCCTTGAAAACAGATTTTCAGGCGTTGGGTAAATGGGTCAAAGATGTTGGCAAGGTTTATCGAGATCGGACGGTGCACTTTCGGTTTGGAGCGCCCTTGCGGATTACGGGTAATGGTCGCGATCAACAGGAAGCTGTGCTTCGCTTTATTACAACAACCTATAAGTCCTGGGGTGGACCTGTAGAGGAATAGGGGACTGATGGCGGGATTCATACCAGATCGCGTGCTGGAGGAAATTCGCTTCCGCAACGACATCGTGGAGGTGATTCAAGGGTATCTGCCCCTGAAGCGCACGGGTGCCACGTACAAAGCTTGCTGTCCTTTTCATCGGGAGAAGACGCCTTCTTTCAACGTGAATCCGAATATGCAGATTTTCAAATGCTTTGGTTGTGGTGAGGGCGGTGATGTTATTTCGTTTGTGATGAAGCATCAGGGGTTGGATTTCATGGCTGCGGTGCGGCTGTTAGCTGATCGAGCTGGGATGGCGATCGAAACGGAGGATGATGGGGGGCAAGCGGATCACCGGCGCAAGCTATTTGCCATCCATGAAGGGATTGCGGGCTTTTACCGTCGATGTCTGCAGCATTATGCGGGGGGGGCAGCGGCACGCGCGTATCTGGCGGAGCGGGAGCTGGATGGCGACGTTGCCGCCGCATTCCATATTGGGTATGCACCTGCCGGTTGGGATCGGGCGTTGCGTTGGGCGGAAAAGCATGGATACAGCGCCGACGAAATGGTGGAAGCAGGTTTGGTTTTGCACCATCGGGAAAAGGATCGGTATTACGATCGTTTTCGTGATCGGCTCATGTTCCCCGTTCGCGATGTTCAGGGTCGCGTTGTAGGGTTTAGTGGGCGATATTTACAACAGGGTTCGGATCAGCCTAAGTATGTAAATAGTCCCGAAACGGCACTCTTCAATAAAAGCCGCATTTTGTTTGGTCTGGATTTGGCCCGGCAGACGATTTTGCGGGAAGAGGGGCGCGAAGCCATTATTGTGGAGGGACAGGTTGATGTGATTCGATGCCATCAACAAGGTTTCTCTGCAGCAGTGGCGGCACAGGGGACAGCATTTACTGACCAGCACGTTACTTTGTTGAAGCGATATGCTGATAGCGCTGTTCTGGTGTATGATGCAGATGGTGCGGGGCAAGCTGCAGCACTGAAAACTGCGCAGGCTTTGATGCGGTCGGGGATGATTGTTCGTGTTGCCGTTTTGCCGGAGGGAGAAGATCCGGATAGTTTTTTGGCAGGGGAAGGGCCAGAGGCATTTGCTGTATTGCTTGAAGGGGCGGTTTCAACGGTAGCTTTTCAGGTGACGGCAATGCGAGCAAGTACGCATGATGGGGCTGGTATTGCCGAGACAACGAGGGCTGCCAAAGCGGTTCTTGAGACGATAGCCTGCACCCCGAATGCTGTACAGCGCGACTATCTTTTGCGCGAAGCTGCGGACCTGTTGGGCTTGACCGTCTCTGCTTTGGAAGCAGATTTGGAAAAAGCGGAACAAGTCCATCAGCATTCCCCTATTCGTCACGCTGTGCAACCTACTCATGATTCCCAGGATGCTGCCACGTTCGTATCGACAGATGCAAAGAGGGAAGATGCGCCCCACAAGACCGTGGGGATTCCGGCTGCAGAACGTCATCTTTTGCAGGGACTTGTGCATGGAGATGAAGCTGCATGGAATCTGGTATCTTCCCATCTGGTGCCGTCGGTATTTGTACATCCGGTATGCCGTTCGCTCTATATCCTATTTAGGTTGGCAGCGGAACAAGGCACGGATGTTGACGCTGTGGATGCTGATGCGCTTCAAGAGGATTTATATGAGCAGGCGACGCGATTATTGGAGCGTTTGCGACGGACCCCGTGCATCGCAACAGGTGATTTGTTCGAGAAGTTTTTGCAGGATGCAATCCTACGTATTTGGAAACAGCATTTTCTGTTAGAATTGCAGCAACTCAGAGATGGGGACACGTCTGGGGATCAAGCTTTTGTGCGGGAAAATGAAATCAGGCATTATCTGTCTTATTTGAAGCATTGGGATACAGGGCAAGATGTAATTGCGACCGAAATGGGAGTTATGGGTGGGTCTGCTGGGGAGGCTTTTTGACGATGGCGGCTCGCAGGGGATAGCGTAGCTTCAGTTGGCTTTCGAGAATGATTTCAATCCAGTATGTACCGGGGGCATCAAAGCGCACATTGAGGAAAAACTCGATGCAGGTGGCGGTTGCTTCCGTGTCAGGAAGTTTCAGGGTTACGGGTTTGCTTTCTGCCACTGTTTTTACCTGATCCGGGGCAAGCAACCGGCTGTGCTGTAAGAAGGTTCCTTCTCCGCAACACCATCGATTGACGATACAGAGGCGCTGGAATGTGGCGGGATAGCGGGGTAGGGCGATCGCATCGAAGAGACCAATGAGGATAAATTTTCCACTTCGTTCCTGGCGAACATCATCGCATATCAAGCTGGATTGTAGATCCGGATACATGGTTGGATTCATGGTAGTGGGTCCTTTGCTTCATTGTTATTGGTGGCGTTGTCGTTTTCGTTCGTGGGTTCGCGTTGCAGGCTTAGGTTGTGAGCATCCAGTTGTCGTTGCACGGCTGGTACAAGTCGAATGGCTTGGCGCCCGAAGAACGAGTCTTGTCCGACATGATCCTTAAAGGGTGCCTGCACGATATGGATGGCAATAAAGGCGATTCCTGCCAGAGCAGTCATGCGAAGCATACCAGCAGGCACACCCGCCGTTTTGTCGAATCCAGTCGTGAGTACAAATTGCAAGAGTTTCTTAATCATTTTATGAAATAGCGCCCAGAGAATGAGAGCAAGAATCACGGTTACAGCATAGGTAAGGATACGTCCGTCCTTGTCATCGAGTCGTGTATAGGCAGCGATCCACTCGCCAAGGGGTTCGTGTAGGATTGCGCCAGCGACAAATGCGCAGATTGCTCCGAGTAAACGTGCCATTTCACCAGACAGTCCGCGAAATAAACCTTGTATCGCACCTATGGTGATCCATGCGATTACGATCATATCCACAGTTGTGAAAGGTTCAGGTATCATACGAAGTCCAGATCGCTTCTGATTTTTTTATCGCGTATCTTGTTGCTGTTCGAGCCATGCCTGGGCATTTCGGGCTTCATCTGTATGCGGGTCGATTTCCAGAATGCGCTCGAAATGAATGGCTGTCATGTCGGGTCTTCCTTCTTGTAAATAGATTCTGCCGAGGATTTGGTGGGCTTTTGCGAAGTCGGGTTGCATGCGAATGACTCGGTTTAACAGGTGCAAGGATTCCGGGATATTGTTTCGATCTCGTTCCGTGAGGCCGAGCATATATAGGGATTTGATCATTTCGGGTTCATGTTCAAGAGCTTGGCGAAAAGCCGTTGCGGCAGCATCCAGATCGTCGGTTTTGTGATAGGCCAATCCGAGGTTAAATGCGGCACCTGCGTCTTGGGGGTCCATGGAGAGAACGCGCCGAAAGGCGGTGATAGCGGCATCCCATTCCTGCCGGCTATAATGTTCGATACCCTGCTGAAAGAGCAATGCTTGGCGAACGGCTGTGTCTCCCGTCGGCCGTTGCTGGGCTTGGCGGGTCCGTGCCCGTTGCGGAACGTCCTTTACCCTTTCGTCTCGTGGGAATAGTTGCATAAAGGTATTATAGAGGCCGTCTGCTCTGTCGGTCAGTTCGAGTTCCGCATCATAAAATTGTGCTAGCGCCCAGACGGCATCGGGATTGTTGGGGTATTGTTCTACGGTTTGCTTTAAGAGGATGAGTGCGGTGTCGGTTTCTCCTTGCTCGGTAAGCGCTTGTACCTGCCTGATTTTTTTCTCGATATCTGCAGATGTCGCCTCTCGGTCCGCTCCGGGGATGCGTTGTGTCTCTTCTGTGGCTGGCACCGGGTCAGGCAGTGCCTGCCCAAAGAATGTTACATCAGAAATATTTGCGCGGGCATTTTCTGGGGCATTCGATTCAAAATGACGAAAGGCCATTTGTGCTTCCACCATATTGGGGATGTGGTCACGGTACAAGATCGCCAAATGGAACCAAGCGGGGGCGTAGGTGGCATCACGTTCCAAGGCATGTTCCAAGGCGAGTTTTGCACGCTCGTAGGCTTGCATTTTCATGTCAGCCATAGCGGCTAGTGTTAGCGTTTTTGGTGTAGGTGGATCAATGTTATCAAGCAACTCACGGGTTGCGTGGGGGTTGCCTGCGTCTAATTGCAATTGGGCGTAGCGTTTCCAAATGACTGCGGGTACGGTGTCCCGGTTTACGATTTCATTAAAGGTTGCGATGGCATCCGTAAAATTTGCTTGGCGCCATTGCACCATGGCGAGGTTCATCTGGACGGTTAAACTGTTGGGGAACTCCTGCTTGGCGTCGAGCAGATATTCCTTGGCGGTTTGCCAATCTTCTGTTTGCGCGGCTTCCCTGGCCAGATGCAGGGTTGCTGGCAGTTCCGTTTCGCGCTGTTGGCCGCAACCGCTAAGCAGTAGTGTGGCAATCAGCAGGGTGCAGATCTTGTGTTTTGCTAACAGGTTATATCTAGCCAGAGTTCTCATAGGGACTATCAATACACAATCACGAGATCGGCGCAACATAATTGCTCGGTTCTTTTTGGGGAAATACGTATGCGTGATGAGAAGGGGGCGTGGTAGGATCGTTGCATGAGCAGGGAGCTTTCGTCTAGCCCGCATATCTCACAAGCCATCTGCTGCGAGCGCGAATCGCACGTCATATCGGGCCCGCGACTTGCGTGGCGACCTCCATGTGTTTCTACACACTGTCGCCTGCCACACTGCGCCTCGAACCCGCTATGACGCACGCTTCACACTCTCGCTACGAAGTTTGTGAGATATGCGGGCTAGTGTGCTGTCCCATAAATAATATTGCACAATATTGGCTGTAATGATAGTCTCTGTTCATGAAAACTACACTACAACACCAAAGCCGCTCCATTCGTATGGACCGCAACCGCCGAATCAATTTTCAAGAAACTCGAAAAACTGTGTAGCAGTATTAATGGGACAGCACACTAGGGGCTACGAAACATGGGGTTTGGGCTCGATCTGCAATACGGTTTGGGCTTGCGGTAACAGGGCGTCGGTAGCAGCCAAAACGGCAAGGCTTCCTGCGCGCGTTCCCGGTTTGGAGATGATCTGGGCACCAGCAGCCTGTGCGATAGCCCAAGCACCAGCGACATCCCAGAACATGATATTTTGTTCGAAATATACATCTGCTTTGCCCATGGCTACGTGAAGCAATGCTTGTACGGCAGATCCCAGCATGCGTATTTTGTAAAAAGAGCGAAACATATTGCTAAAAAGTTGTACGTTATCTTGAGACCACTGTAATCGAGCGGGGATACCTGTACACAAAATGGCGCGGTTTAGCGTGGCTGTGTTGGCGCATTGTAGTTGCGCTTCGTGCTCAATCGTCTGCCCACCTGCGATTACAGTACGGGTGTGGGCATCGTATATGAACCCTGCAATGGGGTGCATGCCATGACATAATGCGATCGAGCTTGCACATAAACTAAAGCCGCGTTGAAAATTCGCACTGCCATCGAGTGGGTCAATCACCCAGCACCACTCGTCTTGTTGGGGTGATCTTGTGTCTCCCTCCTCGCTATAAACCGGTAAGTGTGTCAATGCGAGCGTAGTTGTGAGTTCCTGGTGTAGCATTTCGTCGGCCCATATTTTGGTTTCCCGACCATGCTCTTCCATGCGTCGGGTGTCACGCATGTTGTCATTTGCGTTTTCCAGTATTGTGCCAGCTTTTTTTGCGGCGTCCATGCCAGCTTGTATCCATTGGCGATCTGGCTTGGCGACAGGCATGATACATCTCCTTGTACAGGTTGGTGATTTGCGTCTGTATGAAAACACATGTATGTTGATGGAAACGATACATTAATTGCAAGCTGGGAGAAAAGCCAGTAGACAAGGGGCGGCTGTCGTTTTATGATTCCCGAGCGAGTCGAGGTGGACAGTGTTTGTGTATGTGGGCGTTGGAGGATGGTATGCAAGGCGAAGTGGAAATCGTGCGGTGGGCCGGAATTTGGAAAGTGGGGCAGGAGGTTCGCGTTGGGGCGCGCTTGGCTGATGGACGTGATGCTTTGCTTGTAGGGTTTCTTCGAGGCGATCGCTCGGAGCCAACAGTATGTTACTCGCTTGTTATTCAAGGGGAGGATCATCAGGACGAGTTTATCATTCCTGCTGCTCTGGAGCGCAAGGTAGAGGAGCGATTGTTTCAGGATCAGTATAAACCCGGTAGCCGCACGTTGAAAGATTTGCGCCTGTTTTAAGCGTAATCAATAAAAGAATCGGAGATGCAGATGGCAGAAGGATTGTGCCCATGTGGTAGCGGGGTTGCATTTGGAGACTGTTGCGAGACAATCATAGGCGGGAAGAAGCGGCCGGAGACGGCGGAAGCATTGATGCGTGCCCGGTACAGTGCTTATGTGACTGGAAACATTTCTTTTTTGGGCAAGTCCTTGACGTCCTCGGAGCGCGGTTCTTTTGACGAAGAAGGTGCCCGCACCTGGTCGGATAAAGCGGATTGGAAGGAACTGGAGATTGTCACGACTGAGCGGGGTCAGTCGGAGGATACAGAGGGTGTCGTGGAGTTTGTCGCCCGCTATGGCATGGATGATGTAGAACAAGCGCATCATGAACGCGCAAGGTTTGTGAGGGAATCCGGTACATGGTGTTATGCGGGAGGCCGCGTTATAGGTGTGGATCCTTATCGGCGGGAAGAGCCCAAGATCGGGCGTAATGAACCTTGTAGCTGTGGCAGTGGGAAAAAGTACAAAAAATGTTGTGGGCGCTAGCCCGCATGGAGATACGGCCGCCTATTTGTTATATGTCGGAACATGAATGATCATGTTGTTTTGAATACGAGTGGTCCGTTTTGGGAGATGAAGGTACGATTTTTCGTATTCGTGTTTAGCGCCGCAGTATTTCGATCGTGATGGTGCGATTGCGTTGTCGATTTGCGGCACTATCATTTGGAAAGGGGGCTGTGCTACCGGCATCTGTGCGGATGTTCTCTTCGGGAAAGCCGGCGCGTTGTATGAAGTGCTGCGATGCAGCTTTTGCACGTGCTTCTGCCAGTGCTTCGTTATCTGCAAAACGGGATGTACTACGCATTGGTATGTCGTCGGTATGTCCTTCGATCACCAGCGTCCAGCCAGCCAGGTTGCGTGGTAATATTCGTGCGAGTTCGTCCAGTAGTTGTCTGCCGTCGGCTGATAATGTGTCTAAACTGCTAAAAATACCTTCCTCGAAGCGGAGGGAAAGCCTGTCTGTGTCCTGTGAGAGTACTTGTATTCCCTCGATTTCAATGGTTGGAAGCGGGTCTGCATCGGAAGCATCTGCGTGTGATTCACGGTCGCTCGTTGCGTCTCTGTCTGTGACCGGAGACAAGCGGTCTGTTTCTCCACTCCGGGTTTCTTGCCTCGTTGCGGGGCGATCCTGTGGGCTACGCTGACAGCCTCTGGCAAGTAGGGAAAGAAGCAAGGCTGCTGTTACGATGGTGACAACCATCCATGCACCAGCCAGCATTTTTGCGCGCTGTTTGGCCGTTTCTTTCGCTGTTGTCAATTGTGCATGCAGGGCGGCCGTATTTTTTTTCATGAAGGCGACTTGTTGCCGTAATTCGGCGATCAGGTTTTCCTGATGGTGATCGTATGGCCGCGCAGATTTGTTGGTTTCTTGTGCTTTTTGCAGGGCCTCTTGCAAGTCTTCGACTTGCGTGGCCAATTCTTGTTGTCTGATTTGGGCTTGCTGGTGCTGCTCTGCTGCTTGTTGTTTTACCGTTTCAAACTCTGTCTGTAATGTCGCTACATGTTGCTCTGCTTCACTTTCCTGCTTGTTTCTTGCATGCAGCAGATCGTTGATTTGTTGTTTTAACGCGGATATTTCCTGTTGAAACTGGGACATACGTTCAGCCTCTTCGGGTTTGCTTCCGCTATTGGGTGTGGCTACCTGTTTGCGATCGATTGATTGAGTGGATGGTTGCAGCGCTTTGGATGATTCCGACATATGGTGTGGTTTCGATGGCTTTTCTGCAGGTTGCATGGTTGAGGTATCTGCTGCGGTCTCGTGATCTTTTTGGTTTGCTTGATCTTTCGAAAGTTGCGCTAGGGCCTCTACCATGGAGAGGGTTTCTCCGGTTGTGGGGTTCGTGAGCTGGGCATCATCTGGTAATACGTCATGTTCAACAAGGGCGCTGATGGCAGGCAAGGGAAATGGGCCGTATCGTTTCCCGTCCTGACGCTCTGCAAACCAGTCCATTTGTAATGCTGGTATCTCTTCGACGGGTGTCCAATTCTTGCGGTCCTGTGAGATTTGGTTACCAGCGACAATGCGGCACTGTTCCGCCCAGCGGGCTAGCTCTTTGAGGGAGACGGGGCCGTATTCATTGCTGTTTTTTTTCTTGAGGTACCATTCGGTTGCTTCCTTCATGTGCAGCCTCCGATATTACGCCGGTTTTTTAAAGTGGGAGCGATCAATATTCAATTGGTGTATGCGATAGTTCAAGATGCGCTGGGTGGTATTAAGGTATCGTGCTGCCGCCGATGCACTACCTCGGTTCTTTTTTAATGCATCCATAATGATTTCGCGTTCATATGCATGTACCATGGCTTTTAAGTCGGCACCTTCTGTGGGGATAAGGGCTGTTTGTGTTTGCTCCTCCGTTTGGAGGGATGGTGGCAGTGTGTAGGCATGGATGACGTTGTCATTACTTGTGAGTACGGCCCTTTCGATACAATTTTCCAGTTCTCGAACATTGCCGGGCCAGTGGTATGCCATCATCATGCTAATGGCAGCAGAAGATATTCTTTTAATTTCCTTGTTGTGCAGCTTGTTGTATTTTTGCACGAAGTGATCCGCAAGGAGGATAATGTCAGATTTACGCTCTCGCAGGGAGGGTAGGCCAATGGGAAAGACATTGAGTCGGTAATATAGGTCTTCGCGGAAGCGGTTTTCTTTAATGGCCGTTTCGAGGTCGACACTTGTAGCGGCGATGATGCGTACATCGACATCAATGGGTTGCATTCCGCCCACTCTTTCAAAGCATCGTTCTTGCAATACGCGCAATAGCCGTACTTGTACGGATGGTGCAATATCGCCGATTTCGTCGAGGAATAAGGTTCCGCCATTTGCCATTTCAAAGCGTCCTTGTCGTCGGTTTGCCGCACCAGTGAATGCGCCTTTTTCGTGTCCGAAGAGTTCGCTTTCGATAAGGGATTCCGGCAGGGCAGCAACATTGACGCATATAAACGGGTTGTTTTTGCGCGGGCTGCTAAAATGAATGGCTCGGGCCACCAGTTCTTTGCCGGATCCGGATCCACCTCGAATCAAGACGGTGGCGTTGCTATCGGCGACTTGCGCGATCTGCTCGTATACAATGCGCATGCCATGGCAGTTGCCGATAATATTGGCGGGTCGATATCGATCTCCCAGTTCCCTGCGTAATTTGCGGTTTTCTGCCAATAGGCTTTCTCTTGCGGCAATACCTTCGCGGATACTGTATACGGCTTCGGCCAGTAAGTCGGCCAACAATTTAAGAAAGTGTTCATGGCGTTCGAGCTCTTCTTGCGGTGCTGTATTGCAATCGGCGCTGAGGGTACCGATGACCCGGTTCTGATGAATAATCGGTACGCAAATAAAGGCAGTAGCGACATCTTTGCGTGTTTGCGTGCGGTCGAGAAATTCGGGATCCTTGCGGATATCCGGTACAATGACAGGTTTTTCTGTGCTAGCCACTTTTCCCGTAATCCCTTCTCCAAGGAGATAGCGTCCACGTTGTTTCGCTTCTTCGGGTATGCGGGTAGCTTCAATTTGAAAGATATCCGATCCGGGGGAACGTAACGTAAAGGTCCCTCTTGTCATGTGCATTTCGGTTTCCAATACATCCAATACACGATCCAATAGAGATGTTACGCCTCTTTCGTGTGCCATTGCGCGCGAGACGAGGTAGAGAATCCGCAATTCTGCTTCCGCCCGACTTTTCATGTTGTTCATCATGATCTATCGCTTTGCTTTTTTCTTATTGTAGAAGTTGATGCACGCGCAAGCCGTGTAGTCTGCTTTGCAAATCCAACTAATACATCATTTTGGTTTGAAGTCATACAAAATTGTATAGGTTTGTTGGTATTCCACTAAATGTCAACATATTTGTAGATGTGCGCTATCTCTCGAACCGTCGAACAGAAGGACATAATTATATAAAACATTCATGATAAATGGTTTATAAAATATTTAATATGCAGTGGGATATATTTGGCACGGAAGGTGCTTACAATGCTTGCCGACGTTGTGTGTAGTAATAGTAAAGCATTTATGATGAGAGGAGGCGCAAGCGAAAGAAAAAGGGGTTGGGCAAAAGCAAATTTTAGGACTGCGTTAGTGAGGTTAGAAAAAAGGAGTGAATACGTGAAGAGAAAATCGATAGGGATATGGCTTGTTCTTCTGGCACTGGTTGGGTCATTCGGTATGGCACTACCAGCCGTTGCGGAAGAAGCAGAAGTAGTTGAGGCGTTGACGGTGGATGCGACAGCATTTGCGATTGATAATTTATTTTTGTTTTTATGTGCCGTACTGGTCATTTTCATGCAACCGGGTTTTGCGATGGTTGAGGCTGGGTTTAATTCGGCTAAAAACACCGTCAATATCCTGTTTAAGAATGTGATGGATTTG
Organism: PVC group bacterium; assembly: GCA_003567005.1. Classification (GTDB taxonomy): domain Bacteria; phylum Verrucomicrobiota; class Kiritimatiellia; order UBA8416; family UBA8416; genus T3Sed10-140. The sequence continues at coordinate 85,898 of PXBF01000029.1, read as the reverse complement.
TGCGTTGGGATTTTACTCTACTTCCTCGTGGGGTGGGGGCTCATGTACGGTGATCCAGTGCTTGGTGGCTACCTTGGCTGGGGTGGCGTTGGTATTGAAAGTTTTGATGGGGTCATAGCTGGCGGTGCGTTGCATCCGCAGGTTGATTTCCTGTTCCAGGTGGCATTTGCAGCAACGGCTGCAACGATCGTTTCGGGTAGTGTGGCAGGACGCATGAAATTCAGTGCTTACCTGATCTACAGTGCTGTATTGACGGGTATTATTTATCCGATCAGTGGTTATTGGCAGTGGGGCTACGGTTGGCTCTATGAGATGGGATTTCAGGATTTTGCTGGTTCGCTGATCGTGCATGCGGTCGGTGGGTTTGCCGGCTTGGCAGGAGCCATTGTGTTGGGCCCGCGTCGTGGACGTTTTGGTGCCGATGGCAAACCGCGCGCGTTGCCTGGACATAACCTTCCGCTTGCAACCTTGGGTGTGTTTATCCTGTGGGTAGGTTGGTACGGGTTTAACCCGGGCAGTCAGTTGGCCATTGCGAATGGAGCGGATGCATCTGCTGTTATGGAAATTGCGGTTAATACTTCCCTGGCCGCGGCGGCTGGTGGTTTGTTTGCCATGTTGCTGACCTGGATGTTGCACAAAAAGCCGGAATTATCGATGGCGTTGAACGGCATCTTGGCCGGGCTGGTTGGTATTACGGCGAACTGCGACCTGGTCAGCAATTGGCAGGCGATCGTTATCGGTGCTATTGCCGGTATTCTGGTTGTCGCAGGCATCAAGCTTCTTGATATGCTGAGGATCGACGACCCCGTCGGTGCTTGGCCTGTCCATGGTTTGTGCGGTATTTGGGGCGGTTTGGCCGGTTGGATTTTTGGTGGTGCTCCGATGGTGGCGCAGATCGTCGGCTCGATCGTGTATCCTGTTTGGGCATTCGTAACCATGTTTATTCTATTCTCGATACTCAAAGCGCTTGGTATGCTGCGTGTATCGCCGGAAGAGGAATTACGTGGTTTGGATATCGGAGAGCATGGTGAAGAAGCTTATAATGGTTTCCAGATCTTTGCGACGGAGTAACGACAATATAGCAGAATCCCGTCCGGCTTGCCGGGCGGGAGATCCATCAAATGAAGGAGATAGAGAAGCATGAAATTAATCATAGCATACATACAGCCAGAGCGGTTGAATGCTGTTAAGCAATCGCTATACAGCAAGGAAATCTATAAAATGTCCGTGACGAATGCGCTCGGGTGCGGTCAACAGAAAGGGTATCACGAGTCGTATCGCGGTGTGGATATTGAAGTGAACCTGCTTAAGAAGGTTCGCGTTGAAGTGGCTGTGAATGATGAGTTCGTGGAGCCTACGGTTGCCGCGATTGTGGAAGGGGCGCGTACTGGAAGCATCGGAGACGGGAAAATCTTTGTGATGGCGCTTGAAGATTGCGTGCGTATTCGCACCGGGGAAAAGGGGAAGGAGGCAATCGGGTAAGCTGATTTTTACCTGTTCCGGAAGCATGGTGACTTGTTTCGGAATGTGTAAAAAAGAATTGCGTAATGGTTACGTTTTGGTTAAAGAAGCGATCAATTATTAATGATGACAGGCTGGATTGACCGGTCTGTCTCTTTAGGAAAGGGAAGAAGAACTATGAAGAAGATGATCACAGGTGTTGCTGCTGTTGCGTTGATGGCTTCATCCGTTGTCATGGCTGCTGATGTAGACGTGACGGTAGATGTGGCAAGTGCATATGTGTTTCGTGGTGATACGCTGAATGATGGTCCTGTCATACAGCCGGGTTTGGAAGTTGCTTTGCCGTATGGTCTGACTCTGGGCGTTTGGGGTAACTTTGATCTCGACGACTATGATGGTGCGCTGGAGGATAATCAGTTTTCGGAAATTGATATTTACTTAGAGTATGCGCTACCCATCAACATCGACGGCTTAGATGTTTCCATTGGGTACACGGAATACACCTATCCAGGTGCGGAAGGCAAAGCTGATCGTGAGTTTGGCCTCGGGTTCGGATACGATTTTGATTTCTTCGAAGTCGGTCTTGGCCTTTTCTATGGGGTTGATGGTGGCATTGACAAGGATTTCTTTGCCGAATTATCGGTGGGAACATCCTATGAGCTGCCAGAAGGCGTTCTGCTGGATTTAGGTGCCGGTATTGGCTATTTGAACCCGGATGAGGGGGAAAGCGGTTTTTCGGGTTATGAACTGAGTGCCGGTTTGAGCTATGGTATCCTTGGCGCTAGCGTGACATACTATGGTCAGGTTGATAGCGATGTTCTCGTGGATGTTGAGGATGGCGGAACGTACGACGTGGATCTTGTGGGGATGCTGAGTCTCGCACTGGAATTTTAATCTCGTTTAGCACCCTAGGGGCACCGGTTTAGGCCGGTGCCTTTTTTTTTGCGGGTCATTGCAAGAGATGGATTCAGGTGTTATGGTGCCCTCATATAGGATTTCGTTTGTATCAGAGCTAAAGTATGTTTTTGTCTTTTGCACAGGAGAATGGTGATGGGGTTAAAGTGCGTAATTTTTGATCTGGATGGTGTACTTGTTGACACGTCTGTGTTTCATGGGAAAGCGTGGGCAGATCTTGTTCGCGGGGAAGGTTATGAGCCGCCAGAGGATTTGGAGGACCGGGTTAAAGGTATTAGCCGGATGGAAAGCCTGAAGATTGCTCTGGGCGAAAACGCATCCCATTATAGCGAAGAAGAATTGACGGCATTGGCAGATCGAAAGAATGCATGCTATTTAGAGGCTGTTAAGACAGTTAAGGCTTCAGATTTATATCCTGGCGCCCGTGCCTTGCTGGATGGTTTGCGTGCTGCAGGCATCAAGGTGGCATTGGGGTCTGCCAGTAAGAATGCCCGCGCCGTGTTGGATGGACTTGGCATAACCGGTGACTTTGATGTGATCAGTGACGGCACAACACATGCGCGAGGGAAGCCACATCCGGATGTTTTTCTAGGTGCTGCCTGGATGGCAGGAGTGACACCGGCGGAATGCATTGTTGTTGAGGATGCACCTGCCGGTATCACGGCGGCTTTACATGGAGGATTTATTGCGGTCGGGCTCGGGCCGGAGGATTTTCTTGATCAGGCACATGTTGTTGTCGATAGCTTGGAAAAATTGGGTGTTGATACCTTACAAGCGTTGCATGCAGGGTATCGTATTCCCACATTAGAGGGCCCCTCGGCATTGCCAGCTATAGAACTGGTTCCAACGCAGGATTACGATTTGACGGGGAATGGCCTTCCGGCGGCATGGGAGTCTTTGCCGTGGACATTGCTGCAACAAACAGGAGGAGAGTCGGGGCCTGTTCCCTCTACCCGCATGAAAATGCGATACAGCGAAAGCGCGCTGTATGTTCTGATTGAAGGAGAAGCCCAAACCATTCAGGGTCCCATTGGTGCGGGAGATCCAGCATTTCTGACGGAGGATCATATATCCTTGTTGGTAATGCCCGACCCTTGGCAGCGCATCTATCTGGATTATAAACTTTCGCCTCTGGGGCATGATGTAACTTTGTGTGTGGCTAATCACATGGGGGAGTCTGCGGCATATCAGAGATGGTCGTCGCAAGAGGAGCTTTGCGTACAGAAGCGCATACGCGTGCATGGCGGATCGGCGACCAGTGGTGCAACTGTGTCCGGTTGGACCATGGAAATCAAAATCCCTTTTACGATGCTGGCTCCTATTGCGGTTATGCCCCCCAAGGCTGGAACGGTTTGGTATGGCAACGTATACCGTGTTGATACAGAGCAAGGCAACCGTGCATGTTTGAGTTGGTCCGCCGGGCCGGGGGAGGGGCGTTGTCATGACTACGCAAAGTTTGGCAAGCTACAATTTGGTTCCTGAGGCATCATGTGCTAGTATAATGGTACAACAAGTGTAATACTTGACGCTAGGGAGCTGGAAAACTAGGATAGGATTGGTTTCTACATGTTGGGCAGGTTCAGTAGCATAAAGAGCTTTGCTTATTTGACAATTTGTGGATTATACAGTTTATGAGTAAAAAGTATGCCATTTTTGGTGATATACACGGAAATCTGCAGGCGTTGGAGGCCGTCTATGCGGATGCCGAGGATCATGATGTAAACACGTATGTCTGCGTGGGGGACATTGTGGGGTACAATGCGAATCCATCTGAATGTCTTGAGAAAATTCGCACAACCTGTGTTGCGGTTGTGCGTGGAAACCATGATCATTATGTTGCCAACGACGAATGCTTGGAGGATTTTCATCCCTTGGCAGCCAGCGTTATCGACTGGACGCGCAAGCAACTGACAAAAGACCAGTTGCAGTACTTGAAAAATTTGCGACTATCTCGGATGGTAGACGGTTTCACGATTGTCCATAGTACGTTGGATATGCCTGAGAGATGGGGCTATGTAATCGACGTTTTGGACGCAGAGGCCAACTTCAACTATCAGACATCGTCGGTATGTTTTCATGGCCATACCCATGTACCTGTAGTGTTTGAGCGTGATGGGCAAGTTACACGAAAGAATTTTACGACTTATACGACGCGTCTGGGGTGCAAGTGCTTTGTCAACACCGGTAGTGTTGGTCAACCACGCGATGGGGATCCGCGTGCTTCTTACATTCTGTATGAACCCGACAAGCGGCGTGTTACCCTTCGGCGGATTCCTTATGATTTGAGCAAAACACAGGAGGCCATTCGTGCGGTGGGATTGCCGGACCGTCTGGCGCAGCGTCTGGAACATGGTAAATAGCAGTGGTGGTTGGCCTGTTTTCTGATTATCTTTCTTGACAAAATTGTATATCGGCCGTAAAAGCGGTTTCATCCGTTTGCATGTTGCGAGCGATTTGTTGGATTGTTAAAACACTTAGGAGGTTTTCATGGCATATGTTATAAGTGATGCTTGTACGAAATGCGGGAACTGTGAACCCGTTTGTCCCGTTGAAGCTATTAGTGAGGGTGACAGTAAGTTTGTTATCGATGCTGATGCCTGCGTTGATTGCGGGGCTTGTGAGCCGGAATGTCCTGTAGATGCAATTAGTGCAGGATAAGTGTGGTGTGGTTTCACTGAGCCGCACGGTTTTCCCGTGCGGTTTTTTTGTGTATTCATGGCTTTAGGTAGCGGAGGAGAACGCGTTATGTCATGCGGTAGTTTTCGGTACCTATTTGGTCCTGTGGCATCTAGGCGTTTTGGCCGTTCACTGGGGGTTGATTTATTGGGCCAGCGGGTGTGTAGTTTTGACTGTGTGTTTTGCGAGGCAGGTCCAACGCAGACCTGTACGTTGGAGCGTGCTGTCTATGTGCCCACGGATGTCGTGTTGGCCGAATTGCGGGCTTGGCTGGGCAGTGGGGGGCAGGCAGACGTTATCACGCTTGCCGGGCGAGGCGAGCCGACTTTACATCGAAGTTTTGGGGTTGTGATTGATGCCGTGCATGATATGTGCAGTATCCCGGTGGTGTTGTTAAGTAACGGTAGTCTCTTTCATATTGCGGAGGTTCGTAGGGCTGCGGCAAAGGCAGATATCGTGAAAGTTTCTCTGAGTGTTTGGGATGATGCGTCCTTGTCCGATGTGAATCGACCTGCGGTGGGGTTGCGCTTTGCGGATTATTTGTCAGGTATGATTACTTTTCGTGACGCATACAAGGGAGAATTACGGTTGGAAGTTATGTTTATAGCGGGGGTTAACACAGGGGATGCGTCGGTAGAGAAGCTTGCTGCCTGTGCTGCCAAGATTGGCGCTGATACCGTCGAGTTAAATACGGTCGTGCGGCCCCCGTCAGAAGAGGGAGCAGGTGCTGTCACAGACGATCTTCTCTTGCATTATGCCGGCTATTTTGGCCCTAATGCGGTAGTGATTGGACGTTCTTCTCCCCAAGCTATTGAATGCGATGGTAGAAAAGATGTTGCGATTTTGTCTGACCAAGTCATGGGGTTACTTGCTCGCCGCGGTTGTACGCGCGCTGAGATTGCCGAGGGGCTGGGTTGTTCCTATGCTCGTTTAGATGTTGCGTTGCGGGATCTACTGACACGGAAACGTATACGGGAATCCGATGTGCGCGAAGATTACTTCTGTTTATGTTGATCATGATAGCGAATATCGCGGGCATTTTGGTTGGTGCCGCTGCAAAAGATATTGCGATGGCAAGAGATTGTTGCGCTGGGATCGTCCTGATATAAGATCAGCGTGCCGTTTGTATAAGGGAGATGATTGTATGCCTATAGAAGCGTTGCGTGTTCCCGATGGTGGTGCCCGGATTACATTTGAAAATAGAGCCTTACGGGTGCCGAATCGTCGATCATCCCTTTCATTGAAGGGGATGGATCGTGGGATTCGGCAAAAGACGGTAACATTAGATTTTGCGCGGAGGATGTCAAATGCAGAACTCCTAAGCTGTGAAGGATTTGCCGAACTGGTATCCGAAAACATTGGCAGCGTTGCGAAAAAAAGTGACGCGAGGCGGTAAAAATGGTTGACAGCATTCCACTTCATGTTACCGTACCGGCTGTTTTTCTCATGATTCAAAATTGTTAGGTAAAGGCGTGAGGCACATGGAATGGTGCCGGTATCGGGTGGCATATGCATATTCTGACGCGGAGTTGCAGGTGCATTCCAGTAGAGCATGCTGGCAGAAGCAATGCCCATGTAGCTCAGTCGGCAGAGCACGTCCTTGGTAAGGACGAGGTCAGCGGTTCGATCCCGCTCATGGGCTCCAAATATATGCTTAATGAAGGGGACAGCATAGCAAAGGTTTTTTTGCCGGAGAGGTGTCCGGTCGGGTAAACAGCAAGGCAAACAAGAACGTCGTAGGAGACGGGCAGAGAAGGAAAAGAGGGAGATATAACATGGCTAAAGAGAAATTCGAGAGGTCAAAACCGCACGTAAACGTGGGTACAATTGGTCACGTTGACCATGGTAAGACGACACTGACAGCAGCCATTACACGTGTTCAGGGTGTAAAGGGTTTGAGTAAGTTCATTGCATATGATGAAGTGGCCAAGGCTTCTGAGTCTCAAGGTCGTCGTGATTCCACCAAGATTTTGACGATTGCCACTTCGCATGTGGAGTATGCGTCGGAAAATCGTCACTATGCGCATGTTGACTGCCCTGGTCACGCAGACTATGTCAAGAACATGATCACGGGTGCAGCACAGATGGATGGTGCCATTCTCGTGTGCAGTGCAACGGATGGTCCGATGCCGCAGACGCGCGAACACATTCTGTTGGCTCGTCAGGTTGGTGTGCCTGCCATTGTTGTATACTTAAACAAGGTTAACCTTGTTGATGACGAGGAGCTCATCGAATTGGTTGAGCTGGAGCTTCGCGAGCTTCTTTCCAAGTATGACTTCCCAGGGGATGACATTCCGATTATCCGTGGTGATGCATTGGCTGCAACAGCGGTAAATGATGCGGACGATCCGGCCTGCGGTTCCATCACGGAGTTGATGGAGGCACTGGACAACTACATTCCTGAGCCCGTTCGTGCAGTGGACCAGCCATTCCTGATGCCTATTGAGGATGTGTTCTCAATCGAGGGTCGCGGAACAGTGGTCACAGGACGTATTGAGCGTGGTGTGATCAAGGTTGGTGAAGAGGTTGAGATCGTTGGTATTCACCCGACGACCAAAACGACTGCAACTGGCGTTGAAATGTTCCGCAAGCTCTTGGACGAAGGTGAGGCAGGGGACAATGTTGGTGTCCTGTTGCGTGGTACCAAACGTGATGAGGTTGAGCGCGGTCAGGTATTGGCCAAACCGGGATCTATCACGCCGCATACCGAATTCGAGGCGGAAGTATACATTTTGAGCAAGGATGAAGGCGGTCGTCACACGCCCTTCTTCAAGGGGTATCGCCCGCAGTTCTACATTCGTACAACGGACGTAACGGGTGACATTACGTTGCCCGAAGGTGTTGAGATGGTGATGCCAGGCGACAATGTACAGATGTCGGTTAAATTGATTCAGCCCGTCGCTCTCGAGGACAAGATGCGCTTTGCCATTCGTGAGGGTGGACGCACGGTTGGTGCTGGCACAGTTTCCAAGATCACGAAATAATTAACGAGTATCAGGATACAGGCTTATGCCAACCCCGTGGCGTTTACGCGCCACGGGGTTGTAGTGTCCGTAGACGGGTGGTGAAACGATGCCCAGAGAGCAGATTACGTTGGCTTGTACGGAGTGCAAAAGGCGCAATTACACGACAACGAAAAACAAGACACAGACACCAGGTCGTTTGGAGATCCTGAAATTTTGTCGGTTTGACAAGAAGCGAACGGTTCACCGGGAGATCAAATAACGACTGTTCTAGGCCAGTAGCTCAATTTGGCAGAGCACCGGTCTCCAAAACCGGGGGTTGGGGGTTCGATTCCCTCCTGGCCTGCCATTGGTGTTGCGGTTAAGGAACCTTTATGCCGGTGGTACAGGCACGTATAGCGAGGATAGGATGAGTGAGGAACAGAAAAAGCCAGCGTTAACGCGGTTCAAGAATTACTTGCACGAAGTCGTGCTAGAGATGAAACGTTCAACCTGGCCGGATCGTCGGGCCCTTGTCATGCACACAGTGGTTGTGATTATCGGCGTTGTTCTGCTTGGTTTGTATGTAGGAGTCAGTGACGCGATTTTGGAATATGCTCTTCGTTGGCTTGTGCCGAGAGGGTAACAGAGGTAACGGCAAATGGAAAAACAGTGGTTTGTGGTTCACACGTTGACCGGTCAAGAGACGAAGGTGCGTGACGGGATCCTGAAGCGTGTGGCCATTGATGAAATGGGTGACTATATCGGTGACGTAATTATCCCCACGGAAAAGGTGTCCGAGGTCAAGCGTGGTGTGCGTACGACGACAACGCGGAAATTTTTCCCTGGATACGTACTGGTGAATATTGCGTTGTATGACGAGAATCGTCAATTAATCGAGCGGACCTGGCATTTTATCAAAGAGACAACGGGAGTCATAGGTTTTGTTGGTGGCGAGCGGCCTGTTCCTCTACCTGAAGAAGAGGTTAATGTTGTCCTTCATCAGGTTGAAGAGAAGAAAGAGAAGGTCGCTCCCAAAGTAACGTATGAAGTTGGTGAAACGATAAAGATCACGGATGGACCGTTTGTGAATCTTAGTGGAACCGTTGATGAGATTGATCCAGAACGGGGACGTTTGAAAGTTTCCGTGGCTATTTTTGATCGTCTGGTTTCCGTGGAGCTGGAGTACTGGCAGGTAGAGCGCTCGTGAGCATGGATTTGCGTTGAGCATCGGTCAGTCTAGGTAACGTACATTAGCAGAGAGTGAGGCAAGGAGATGGCCAAAAAAGTCATCGGTGAGATTAAATTACAGATTCCTGCAGGCCAGGCGAATCCGGCACCGCCCGTGGGGCCGGCCTTGGGTCAGCATGGTGTAAACATTATGGAGTTCTGCAAAGCGTTCAATGCGCGCACGCAGGACAAAGCGGGGTTGGTGATTCCCGTTGTCATTTCCGTGTTTGCGGATCGGTCTTTCACGTTTGTGGTAAAGAGTCCTCCTGCCGCTTCGCTGTTAAAGCGGGCTGCCGGTTTGGCAAAAGGTTCAGGGGAGCCCCACAAGGAAAAGGTTGGTTCTGTGACGCGTGCACAGATACAAGAAATCGTGCAGACGAAGAAGGATGATTTGAATGCCCGCGATACGGTTGCTGCTGAACGTATGATTGAAGGCACGGCCCGCAGTATGGGTATAGAAGTCGTTGAAGGATAAGTCGTAAGAATCCGGGAGTTGGCTGCCTGGCGGGAACGGTTTCCTGCCGGTTTGGTTACACGTGGACCGGGGCACAGCTATGATGAGCTTGTGCTTTATGAGTAAGGAGTGAGAAAATGCCAAAACATGGCAAACGTTTCAAAGCCATTCAGGCTCAGGCGCCAAGGGGCGTTGTGGAATTGGAAGAAGCCGTTACGTTTCTCAAGGAGCATCCGGGGGCTTCCTTTGATGAATCCGTTGAGCTTGCGTTTCGTATGGGGATCGATCCCCGTAAATCTGAGAACGCCATTCGTAGTACCGTTGCGTTGCCGAATGGTACGGGTAAATCCGTTCGGGTCTTGGTATTTGCCGCAGGGGCGGCAGCTGATGCAGCCCGTGAGGCTGGCGCGGATTTCGTTGGAAACGAAGATATGATCGAGAAGGTCAAAGGTGGCTTCACGGATTTTGATGTTGCGGTAGCAACGCCTGAGGCGATGCAAGAGGTTCGCAAACTGGGTCGTGTTTTGGGGCCGCGTGGTTTAATGCCGAACCCTAAAACCGGAACGGTCAGCGATGACACTGCCGCTGCTGTGAAAGCAGCCAAGGGCGGGCGTGTTGAGTTTCGCATGGACCGTCATGGTAATATTGCGGCCGCCGTGGGTAAGTTGTCATTTACGGTTGAGCAGCTATGTGAGAATATCGAAGCCTTGGCCGCTGCCGTTCGAGCAGCAAAGCCTGCAGGAGCGAAGGGGATTTACATCCGAAACTGCTCGATTTCAACCACAATGGGCGTAGGACTACGAGTAAACATTAAAGAGTAGTTCGTAAGGGTAGGAAGGAATACCGATGAGACCGGAAAAAGAAGCAATTTTAAAAGAGATTCATGATGCTGTGGCAGGCAGTGCGCACGTGTTGCTGGCGGACTACAGTGGGATGAAAGTAAAGCATTTTGCAGCACTTCGTAGCAGCTTACATGCTGTCGGGGCCAAAGCATTGGTTGTCAAGAACAGTTTGCTTGGGGTGGTGTTGCAAGATGTTGGCCGGAATGTACCGGAGACGGCGCTGAGCGGTAAGACGGTCATGGTCACAGGAGGTGATGACGTCACGGCTGTTGCGAAGTCGTTGAAAGCTTTTATCAAAGAACACAAATTATTGGTTTTAAAGGGTGGCAGCCTCAACACCCAATTGTTGTCCGAGCAGGACGTTGATGCAATGGCAGATTTGCCGGCGCGTGAAGTATTGCTTGGTCAGCTTGTCGGAACAGTTCAGGCACCTATGACGCAGTTGGTTGGCGTCATGCATGCGAAGGTGTCGAGCTTGTTGTATGTGTTAACCGCCATTGAAGCGAAAAAGAAAGAAGCAGCCTGATCGTGGAACAGGTTGTTATGAAACATTAAGAACAGAATAAGGAGCAGGTCATGTCAGAAGAAGTTGAAGTTAAAGTTGAAGGTAAGATGGCAGAATTTATTGATTGGATCGAAGGCATTAGCGTGCTGGAGTTATCGCAGCTTGTAAAAGCGCTAGAGGATCGTCTTGGTGTAACCGCATCGGCGCCGGTTGCAATGATGGCGGGTGCAGCTGCTCCAGCGGCGGCAGCCGAAGCCGAAGAGGAAAAGACCGAATTTGATGTAATTCTGAAGGATGGTGGAGCGAAGAAGATTGGTGTGATTAAAGAGGTTCGCGCTATCACCGGACTGGGTCTGAAGGATTCAAAGGATTTGGTTGAGAGTGCACCGAAGCCGGTAAAAGAAGCTGTTTCCAAAGAGGAAGCAGAAGAGATGAAGAAGACGCTCGAAGCAGCGGGTGCTTCAGTCGAAATCAAATAGGGTATTCGATTTCGTTTATTCGTTGTGTATGGGAAGCTTCTTTGAAAAAATTGATGTGAGGTGTCTTTGTGGTAGATAGAATTAACTTCGGCAAATTGCGGGAAATCATTGACCCTCCTAACCTGATTGATGTGCAAACGCGTTCCTACCGGGAGTTTTTGCAGCGTGCTGTAGAACCGGAAGGTCGTGCTGCACAAGGGCTAGAGGGGATTTTCAAAGAGGTATTTCCGATAGAGAGCTACGATGGCCGTTATATATTAGACTATGTGAAATATGAGTTATCGGAGCCGAAATTGGATCCTGTAGCATGTGTCTATGAGGGGCAGACCTATGCGTCTCCCCTGCATGTTACGTTTCGACTAAAAGATGGCGACAGTGTTACGGAAGATGTTGTATTCATGGGGGACGTGCCCTTGATGACAGATACCGGTGCCTTTGTTGTGAACGGTGCCGAGCGCGTTGTTGTCAGTCAGCTTCATCGATCTCCGGGCATTTGTTCAGAGCGTTCGGTGCATGCGAACGGTGCGATGTTGTATTCCATCCGGGTCATTCCCGATCGTGGTTCCTGGATTGAAATCCAGTTCGATACCTCCGACCTGATATGGATATACATGGACCGTAAACGTCGGCGCCGTAAGTTTTTAGCGACAACCTTCTTGCGTGCTCTTGGCTACGGAAGTGATGAAGAGATACTTGGTTTGTATTATGATTTCGCATCTGTGAAGGTAAAAGCCACAGTCACAGAGGATGAGCTCGCTGCGAAAGTATTCAAGGATGATATTATAGACTTGGATTCCAAAACCGTGCTTGCGCGTAAATACGAACCTCTGACAGAAGCCGCGATGCGGCAGGTTCATGAAGCGGGCATTGATAGCGTTGATGTGGTCGATGTTTCATGGGACGATGGTCTGTTGTTAAAGAGTTTGAAGGCGGATCCGGTACATACGGCCGATGAAGCGCTCAAGGATATTTATCATAAATTACGTCCGGGTGATCCTGCGACCGCATCCAATGCACGGCAACTATTACGACGTTTATTTTTTGACCCTCGGCGCTATGATCTGGGTAGTGTAGGGCGGTACAAGATCAATCAGAAGCTTGGGTTGGAAGATGAAATCGACAATGACATGCGGGTTTTAGATGAACGCGATGTTATTGAATCCTTGCGCCACCTCATCAATGTCCGCAGAGGTGTTGAGAATGTAGATGACATTGACCATTTAGGTAGCCGTCGGGTTCGGACGGTAGGTGAACTGATGGAAAATCAGTGTCGCATGGGTCTGGCGCGGACGGAGCGCTTGATTCGCGAACGTATGACTCTTTTTGATCCAACCACTGGTACATTATCGCCGCAGCGACTTGTCAATTCCAAATCTCTATCTGCTGTTGTACAAGACTTTTTTGGTCGGAGCCAGTTGAGCCAGTTTATGGATCAGACGAACCCGCTATCTGAATTGGCGCATAAGCGTCGATTAAGTGCCTTGGGACCAGGTGGATTGAGCCGTGAACGCGCTGGTTTCGAAGTTCGTGACGTGCATAGCAGTCACTATGGTCGAATTTGTCCGATTGAGACACCGGAGGGGCCGAACATTGGTCTTATCTCATCGCTGAGTATTTATGCGCACGTCAACGCATTTGGGTTTATCGAGAGTCCGTATCGCCGTGTAGAGAAGGGGCGCGTGACGGATGATGTTGAGTTTTTGTCTGCCGATAAGGAAGAGCGGTATGTCATTGCGCAAGCGAATGCGCCGCTACAGGATGACGGACGTTTTCGAAATCCGTTAGTATCTGTTCGTCACCGTGGGGAGTTTTTGGAGGTTCCTGGCGAAGAGATCGATTATATGGATGTATCGCCGAAGCAGGTGGTCAGTATTGCCGCCGGTATGATTCCGTTCTTAGAGCACGATGACGCGAACCGTGCTTTGATGGGCGCGAACATGATGCGTCAAGCTGTTCCGTTGTTACGGGTAGAGCGTCCCTATGTGGCAACGGGATTGGAAGCCCGCGCTGCGCGTGATTCACGGGTGATGGTTTTGGCAGAGAAGGCCGGTGTTGTAGCGTATGTCTCTGCGAAGCGCATTGTCGTATCTGTCGATGGTAGTATGCCCACGAAGAAAACACCCGCTGATGCCTATCAGGAGTATCGTCTGCAAAAATTCCGGCGTTCTAATGCGGGGACATGCATAAACCAAAAGCCGATTGTGCGTTTAGGTGAAAAGGTTGAAGCGGGACAACCATTAGCCGATGGTCCTGCGACAGATCAGGGCGAACTGGCGCTTGGCAAGAATCTGCAAGTAGCGTTCATGCCTTGGTCGGGCTATAACTTTGAGGATGCGATTCTCATCAGTCAACGACTTGTGCGTGAAGATGCATTTACTTCCATCCAAATTCAAGAGTTTGAGGTTGGTGCGCGAGATACGAAGCTTGGGCCCGAAGAGATCACGCGCGACATTCCCAACGTGGGAGAGGAAGCGTTACGGAATCTCGGTGCTGATGGTGTCATTCGTCCGGGGGCGGAGGTTCGTCCTGGTGACATTTTGGTGGGAAAAATCACTCCCAAGAGCGAGACGGAGCTGGCACCGGAGGAGCGTCTGTTACGTGCGATCTTTGGTGAAAAAGCGGCGGAGGTACGGGATACATCCCTTACCGTTCCGAGTGGGACATATGGTATCGTAATGGACGTCAAGGTTACGGCGCAAAAGGAAGCCAAGAGTGCTGATTCTTCGCCGGCACAGCGGAAACGCCAGCGTAAATCGATTGAAGAGGAGCATAAGGCGAAGCGGCAGGAATTGCAGAATGATCTCACGGAAGCACTGAGTAACATTCTTTTGGGAGAGAAGATTCCCTTGGATGTTATCGATGTAGAAGCCGAGGAAATTATTATTCCTGCAAACCGTAAGATCACGAAGACGCTCTTGCGAAAATTGTCAGCGGTGAGTGATCATATACGAATTGAAAGCAGCCCCATTCAGATAAAGATTGATGATATCATCAGTGAGTATAAGCCACGTTTTGCCGAGTTGGATGAAGAGTATCAGAATTCGATTGAGCGCTTAGAGAGTGGTGATGATCTGGATTCTGGTATTATCAAGCAGGTCAAGGTGTATATTGCGGCCAAGAAGAAATTGTCTGTTGGCGATAAGTTAGCGGGGCGCCATGGTAACAAAGGTGTTGTTGCACGCATTATGCCGGATGCGGATATGCCTTTCTTGCCGGATGGGACGCCTGTTGACATCGTGCTGAATCCGCTAGGTGTGCCCTCGCGTATGAACTTGGGACAAGTTTTTGAAACGCATTTAGGTGCTGCGTGCAAAGCTTTGGGTATGCACGCTGCAACCCCTGTATTTGACGGGATTCCAGAAAAAGATATCGACGACCTGTTGCGCAAAGCGGGATTGCCGGATGACGGCAAGAGTGTCTTGTTTGATGGCCGTACGGGTGAGGCCTTTGATCAGCGTGTTGTTGTGGGGCAAATCTACATTCTGAAATTACATCATTTGGTTACGGATAAAATACATGCACGTGCCGTTGGTCCCTATTCTCTGGTGACGCAGCAACCCCTTGGCGGGAAGGCGCAATACGGTGGACAGCGTTTGGGCGAAATGGAAGTTTGGGCATTGGAAGCCTACGGTGTCGCCTATGCCTTACAGGAACTTCTGACGGTGAAGAGCGATGACGTGAGCGGACGCACGCGCATCTACGAGTCCATCGTAAAGGGCTCCAATACGCTTGATGCCGGGATGCCGGAATCGTTCAGTGTTTTGATTAACGAATTACGCGGCTTGTGCCTGGATGTGCAGGTCGAAGGTGAAAAGCGCAGTAGCCTACCACAATAACGTTTGCAGCCGGGAGGAGTAACATTGAATCCAATTTACGGAAAAGAGACGAGCTACCTGAACGATTTTGGAGCTTTTGATTCGGTCGGGATTACACTTGCTGAGCCGGAAACGATACGTGCGTGGAGTCGTGGAGAGGTAAAAAATCCTGAGACGATCAATTACCGTACCTACAAGCCAGAGCGTGGTGGGTTGTTTTGTGAGAAGATATTCGGACCAACCAAGGACTGGGAGTGTAGTTGCGGTAAATACAAGCGAATTAAACACAAAGGCGTGATTTGTGATCGTTGTGGCGTAGAAGTAACGCTTTCGCGTGTTCGTCGCGAGCGTATGGGACATATCGAGTTGGCGGTTCCGGTATCGCATATCTGGTTCTTCAAATGTACACCGAGCCGGATTGGTCTCATGCTGGATATGACGGCAAGCTCACTGGAACGGGTCCTGTATTACGAGGATTATATCGTTACCGATCCTGGTGAAACGCCCCTGAAAGAGCGTCAACTTTTGAGTGAAGCTGATTATCGTGAGGCGCGCGAGAAATATGGCGATGATTTTTCAGCGAAAATGGGTGCAGAAGGTATTCGAGAGTTGCTGACGAACATCAACTTGCAAGAACTTTTGGAAGAGCTCGAGGAGCAGATTCAGAAAACGAAAAGCAAGCAGACGCGTAAAAAGCTTTCGAAGCGAATGAAGGTCACAGAGGGGTTCCGCACGAGTAATACGCGTCCGGAGTGGATGGTTTTAGACGTATTGCCTGTTATTCCACCGGATCTTCGGCCACTCGTTCCACTAGAGGGTGGGCGTTTTGCAACCTCTGATTTGAATGATTTGTATCGCCGTGTCATCAATCGGAACAATCGTCTGAAGAACTTACAGCAATTGAAGACACCCGATGTGATCATACGTAATGAGAAACGCATGTTGCAAGAGGCTGTAGATGCGGTTTTTGATAATGGGCGTCACGGACGTGCCGTTACCGGTGCTGGGAATCGCCCGCTGAAATCGTTGAGTGACATGTTGCGTGGCAAGGGCGGGCGTTTTCGTCAGAACCTGCTCGGTAAGCGTGTTGACTATTCTGGTCGTTCTGTCATTGTCGTTGGTCCTGAACTAAAGTTAAATCAGTGCGGCCTGCCGAAGAAGATGGCACTAACACTTTTTGAACCCTTCATCATTCGTAGATTGAAAGAGATGGGTGTTGTTCACACGGTGCGCAGCGCAAAGAAGCTCATCGAGAAGCAGACCGACGATGTTTGGGATATTCTCGAGGAGGTGACGCGTGACAAGACGGTGATGTTAAACCGTGCGCCAACCTTGCATCGGCTGAGTATACAATCGTTCGAGCCTGTTTTGGTCGAGGGTGAAGCCATCCGTATACATCCTCTGGTGTGTACCGCATTCAATGCTGACTTCGACGGGGATCAAATGGCTGTACACGTACCGTTATCCGTTGAGGCGCAGTTGGAGTCACGTCTGCTAATGTTGGCTTCCAACAATATTTTCTCGCCGTCCAGTGGGCAGTCCGTGATGACGCCAACGCAGGATATTGCCCTTGGTGTCTATTACATGACGGCACTATCCCAGGCTGATCGTTTGTCTGCGGTGCAAAATGGGGTTAAGGGCGACGCACCCGAGCGCCTGCCCATTTTCTCCGACACGGAAGAGGTTCACTTGGCTTACGGCGAAGGGGCCTTCAAGATTCACCAAAGGATTCGCTTGCAGAATCCGGATCGAGGTCGCGCAACTGCGTTTGGTGATCCTGAGGCGCGTGTGATAGAAACGACTGTGGGACGTGTATTTTTCAACGAGGTCTGGCCTCCGGTGATGGGTTTCATCAACAAGACTGTGAATAAAAGCGTTCTAGGCGATTTGATCTGGCATTGCCATAAGCATGCAGGTCATGCGGCGACAGTTGTTGCTCTGGATAGTTTGAAGAAGACCGGATTTGAGCAGGCGACCCGGGCTGGTGTTTCCGTTGGAATGGTTGATATGATTATTCCGAAGGAAAAGACACAGATCTTAAAGGATGCCCGTGATGCGGTTGAGCAGGTACGGGAACAATATCGACAGGGTGTGATTACGGATGGCGAGCGCTACAATAAGATTGTTGACATTTGGACGCATGCCACGGAAGAAGTCTCTAATTCGATGTATACGTCAATCGATGAAAACATTGAAAGTGATGAAATTAATCCTGTGTACATGATGGTCGATTCCAAAGCGCGTGGCAGTCGCCAGCAGATTCGCCAGCTAGCGGGTATGCGTGGTTTAATGGCCAAGCCATCGGGTGAAATTATCGAACGGCCGATTACCGCCAACTTTCGTGAAGGCTTAAGTGTACTGGAATACTTTATTAGTACACATGGGGCGCGTAAAGGTTTGGCTGATACGGCGCTGAAAACAGCTGATGCGGGATACTTGACGCGGAAGCTGGTGGATGTTTCCCAGGATGTTATCATCATGGAGCCGGATTGCGGGACGGTGAATGGTATCGACATTACTTCGATCTCCGAGGGTGATGAGGACTTGGTAGGCATTGACAAACGTCTGATTGGTCGGACAGCGTTAAACGATGTGCACCATCCTCTCACGGGCGAGGTATTGGTTTCGACGAATGAGGAAATCGATGAGATCAAGGCCAAATCGATCAAAGATAGCGGCATCGACCGCGTGCGGATCCGGAGTGTGCTGACTTGTGAAAGTCGTGTTGGATTGTGTGAAAAATGTTATGGTCGTGATTTAGCGACGGGGCGTGCGGTTGAGATAGGCACCGCTGTTGGTATTATTGCGGCACAATCCATTGGTGAACCAGGCACGCAGTTGACGATGCGTACGTTCCATATTGGTGGTACGGCTAGTTCAGTCTTTAAGCAACCGGAGGTCAACTCTAAAAACAAAGGTACGCTTCGCTATCATGATTTACGCGTTGTGGCGAATTCGGATGGTGACCTGGTGGTGCTGAACAAAAACGGTTCCATCAGTATACACGATCCATCGGGCCATGAGCTTGAGCGCTACACCTTAGCGATGGGTACTGTTTTGCAGGTTGAAGATGGTGGTTCCGTAAAGAAGGGGATGTGTTTGGCGAAATGGGATCCCTACAGTGTCCCGATTCTTGCCGAGCAGTCCGGTGTGATTCGTTTCCATGATTTCGTTGAAAACGTATCCGTGAAGAAAGAAGTGGATGAAGCAACCGGCATGAGCGGAACCGTTGTTCTCGATAGTAAAGAGAATCTGCATCCACAGATCATTATTGAGGCTGATGGTGAAGGTACGGATCATGAGGTTCTCGGGTTTTACAGTATTCCCGCGGGCGCACACGTTGTTGTGAAAGAGGGAACGCCTGTGACGCCGGGAGCCTTGCTTGCGAAGACGCCTCGAAAAGAATCGAAGACGAAGGATATTACGGGTGGTTTGCCACGTGTGGCCGAACTCTTTGAGGCACGGCAACCGAAAGATGCCGCAGAGATTGCAAAAATCGAGGGTGTTGTAGACTTTGGCGAGAATCAACGTGGCAAACGTTGTCTGATTATTCGGGACGAGATGACGGGAGATACGGAGGAGCATCTCATTCCGATGGGCAAACATATTGTTGTTTTCAAGGGCGACCGTGTGCGCAAAGGCCAGCAGCTTACCGAGGGACCTGTGGTGCCACAGGAGATTCTTGATGTATGCGGACCGCAGGAATTACAGGAGTATCTGGTTAACGAAGTCCAGCAGGTGTATCGTCTGCAGGGTGTGGAAATCAATGACAAGCATATTGAGGTGATTGTGCGCCAGATGTTGCGCAAGGTCAAGATCACGAATCCGGGCGACACGGAATTCTTGTGGGGCGAACAGGTGATGCGCCAGTATTTCCTAGAGGTGAATGAAAAAGCCATTGCAGAGGGACGTCGTCCGGCAGAGGCAGCCCCTGCGTTGCTAGGTATCACGAAAGCCTCCTTGGAGACAGATAGTTTCATTTCTGCAGCGTCTTTCCAGGATACCACTCGTATCCTGACGGATGCGGCGACGCTTGGGCGTAAGGATGAATTGCGAGGCTTCAAGGAAAACGTGATTATGGGGCATCTCATACCGGGTGGAACAGGCTTTCCGACGAATCGCCAAATTAAATTGGTGCCGAAAGCGGAGCAGCTTCCAGAGGAAGAGTTGATCGATATCCAAGAGCAGGAAAGAAAATTTGATCAATTGTGGGATAAATAGCTTGAATTGAAATATGAGAATGTAGTAGAGTTCGCGGTCGCTTGTAAAAACAGAGGGAAACGATATGCCGACAATGAATCAACTGGTGCGCAAAGGTCGTAAGCCAGTAAAAAAGAAGAGCAAGTCACGTGCGCTGACAAAATGTCCGCAGCGTCGTGGTGTATGCTTGCAAGTGAAGACGATGACGCCGAAGAAACCGAATTCAGCGTTACGTAAAGTTGCTCGTGTACGGTTGACGACGGGATATGAAGTCAGCGCGTATATTGGTGGAGAAGGGCACAATTTGCAGGAGCATAGTGTTGTGCTGGTGCGGGGTGGTCGTGTAAAAGATTTACCCGGTGTTCGTTATCATGTAGTGCGAGGCGCACTTGATACACTTGGTGTCAATGACCGCAAGCGCGGGCGCTCGAAATACGGGGTAAAGCGACCCAAGGCCTCGAGCTGATACGGAGTATATAGTTATGGCGCGTAGAAGAAGAGCAGAACGGCGTGAAGTGCTGGCAGATCCACGGTTCAACAGTGAACTGGTGGCGCGAGTGATCAACTACATCATGCGCAAGGGGAAGAAGACGACAGCCGAGCGTATTGTTTATGGTGCGCTAACACGGATTGAAGAAAAGTCGGGTCAGGATCCTCTTGGGGTACTGATTCGTGCGATTGACAATATCAAACCACGGGTTGAGGTGAAGTCCCGGCGTGTAGGTGGCGCGACGTATCAGGTGCCAGTAGAAATCAATGAGCGTCGTCAGCTCGCGTTGGCATTACGCTGGTTGGTGATGTATTCCCAAGGCCGTCGGGGTATGCCCATGGAGCAAGCAGTGGCTTTGGAATTACTGGATGCATTTAATAATCAAGGAAATTGCATCAAGAAACGGGAAGATACGCATAAGATGGCGCAGGCCAATAAAGCCTTCGCGCATTATGCGTGGTAAAGTATTTTTTTGTTCTTTGAAATCGAGTAACAAGTAAGGTGCGGGCTTGAGTAGTCAGGCAGTATCAAAAAGCGGTTTGTCTTTGTCTGGTCGTGAATCCAGCGATCGCAGCCGTGGTCTGACAAAAGTCCGGAACATCGGGATTATTGCGCATATCGATGCTGGCAAAACCACCACCACCGAACGTATATTATTTTATGCGGGCCGTGT
This sequence comes from PVC group bacterium, assembly GCA_003567005.1. Taxonomy (GTDB): domain Bacteria; phylum Verrucomicrobiota; class Kiritimatiellia; order UBA8416; family UBA8416; genus T3Sed10-140. Next base: position 65,216 of record PXBF01000029.1, on the reverse strand, counting down.
GCACAAGTTAGGCGAAGTGCATGATGGCAATACGGTGATGGATTGGATGGAGCAGGAGAAAGAGCGTGGGATCACCATTACAAGTGCAGCGACAACCTGTTACTGGCTAGATCATCAGGTTAACATTATAGATACGCCGGGACATGTTGACTTTACGGTTGAAGTGGAGCGCTCGCTACGTGTATTGGATGGTGCAATTGGTGTGTTTTGCGGTGTTGGGGGGGTTCAACCACAATCCGAGACCGTTTGGCGCCAGGCATCATCCTATAAAGTTCCCAGGTTGGTTTTTATCAACAAAATGGACCGCATGGGGGCGTCTTTTGACGCAGTTGTAGCGGAGATCCGCGAGCGGCTGGGCGCAAATGCCATACCCGTGCAATTGCCATGGGGTGAAGAAGAGAACTTCCGTGGTGTAATTGACTTGGTTCATATGCAAGCCTTATCGTTTAAGGATAGTACCTTGGGCGTGATGGTTGAACGGCATGAAATTCCCGATGCGTTACGTGCGGCTGCAGAAGCGAGCCGCGGAGAACTTGTTGAAAAGGTTGCAGAATTGGATGAAACCGTTCTGGAAACCTATCTCGAAGAGGGCGACTTGTCTGCCGATGTCCTACAAGCAGGCATACGAAGAGGTGTCGTCTCTAACGGGATAACACCTGTTTTCTGTGGATCATCTTTAAAGAACAAAGGCGTGCAGCCGTTACTAGACGCGGTTGTGCATTATCTTCCATCCCCCTTGGATGTCCCTCCAACAGAAGGGCATCATCCCAAGAGTGGGGCCGTGATAAAACGCGAAACCGATGATTCCGGGCCTTTGAGTGCATTGGTATTCAAGCTTGCTAACGACCCCTATCTGGGACGTATTGCATATGTTCGCGTCTACGCGGGTATCCTGAAAAAAGGGCAGAAAGCCTACAATCCGCGATTGCAGAAGAGTGAGCGTATCATGGGATTGATGCGTGTTCATGCTGATTCTCGGGAAGAGATTGATGCCTTGTATTCGGGAGAGATTGGTGCGGTCAGTGGTTTGAAGACTGCCACGACGGGCGACACACTGTGTCAGGAGCATGATCCTGTGGAGTTAGCGCGCATCCGTTTTCCTGAACCGGTCATGTTTATGGCGGTCGAGCCACGGTCACGTGCGGATCGAGATAAGCTTGATGCTGCCTTGCAGTCTCTCGTAGATGAGGATCCGACCTGCCATGTGAAACAGAATAAGGAGACAGGTCAGACCGTCATTAGTGGGATGGGCGAGTTGCACTTGGAAATATTGCGAGATAGGATGCTTCGCGAATTCAAAGTTGCGGCGAATGCAGGAAAACCGATGGTTGCGTATCAGGAGACGGTTACAGCCAAAGGTGAGAGCACACATGTATTTGACCGGGACTTGGGTGGACAAAGGCATTTTGCTGGCGTTACTGTAGAGGTTTCGCCTACAGCACGTGGTGCTGGCAATACGTATGAAATTGCCGCATCGAATCGCGAATTCACGTCAGCCTTCCAGGAGGCTGTAAAGATGGGATTACAGGATGGCGCGGTAACGGGTGTCTTATCGCAGTATGCAGTAACCGATACGCTTATTCGCGTAACGGCGGTGGAAACAGATTTGGAGTTTTCGACGGATGTGGCATTTCGAACGGCGGCCACGATGGCGTTTCGAGAGGCGGTGCAGGCGGCAAGCCCCGTTTTATTGGAACCGATCATGGCGCTTGAGATCGTTACCCCGTCTGATTATATGGGAGACGTTTTAGGGGATTTAAGCAGTCGGCGCGGCAAGGTCACGGACATGGTCGCGAAAGGGGAGCAGCAAGCTGTACATGGCAAGGTGCCTCTGTCCGAGTTGTTTGGATACTCGACGGCAATCCGGTCGTTAACGCGGGGCCGGGCTAGTTACACGATGGAGCCGGTACAATTTGATATTGTGCCTGGCCCACTTACAAATGAGCTACTGAACAGGTGAGAATGTCATGGATGGACAACGTATAAGAATACGGCTGCAGGCGTACGATCATAGTGTATTGGATCAAGCAGTTACGGATATTATCGACACGGCGCGGGGTACCGGTGCGCAAGTTGCGGGGCCAACACCGTTGCCGACGCGGATTGAGAGATACACAGTAAATAGCAGCCCGCATGTGAATAAGAAATCAATGGAGCAGTTTGAAATGCGTACGCATAAGCGCTTGCTCGATATCATTGAGCCGACGGCAAAGACAGTCGATGAGCTGAAGAAGCTGAATTTGCCAGCCGGCGTTGACATAACGATCAAGATCTAAGAGAGAGAGTCATGAACGGTATATTAGGCAGAAAATTAGGGATGACGCAGATCTTCGATGATGCGGGCCGTCGTGTTGCGGTAACGGTCATCGCTGCCGGTCCTTGTCTTGTGGTGCAGCGCAAGACGAAGAGTAGCGACGGATATGAGGCGGTTAAGCTCGGGTTTGAGCCGCAAAAGGCCTCGCGTTTGAGTAAAACGGCTCTGGGAGAATATAATAAAGCGGGTGTGGATCCGCAGCGGATGATGCAGGAGTTTCCTTGTGCAGCAGATGAGGAACTGGCACCTGGCACCCGGGTTACCGTTGATCAGTTTGAAGGTGTGACGCATGTTGATGTTGCTGCCACGAGTAAAGGGCGTGGTTTTGCTGGTGTTGTCAAGCGTTACAACATGGCTGGTGGTGCGAAAACGCATGGTGGTCATTCCAAGCGCAGGGTTGGCGCGATTGGACAATGTTCATATCCTGCACGCGTCATGAAGGGGCAGAAAATGCCTGGTCACATGGGGAACGTTCGTGTGACGCAGCAAAACTTGAAGCTTCTCGCGATTCGACCAGAAGAGAATCTGTTACTTGTGCAGGGCGCTGTGCCAGGGCCGAATGGTGGGGTAGTGCGCGTGAGTAGGGCATTGAAGAAAGCAGGTAAGAGCGCATGAGTGAGATTAAGAAATATGACGCAACCGGTGCAGAGGCCGGATCGGTGAGCATTGCGGACGAGACGCTTGAGCTAGAGCGCGGTCAACAGGCCGTACATGAGGTTGTGGTAGCGTTAAATATGAGTCGCCGCGCTGGAACGGCCTCGACCTTGGAAAAAGGGATGGTTTCGGGAACCGGAGCCAAGCCTTGGAAGCAAAAGGGTACAGGCCGCGCTCGCGCGGGATATAAACAGTCTCCTGTATGGCGTGGCGGTGGCGTGGCGTTTGGGCCGCATCCACGTGTATATGGTGCTAAGGTCAACCGTAAGGTTCGGGATTTAGCTTTTCGACGGGCGTTGAGTGAAAAGCTTTCCGATGGTTCCGTGCGGATCGTAGAGCCGCTTGCGGTTTCGGAACCGAAAACGCGTGCGGCCGTAGCGTTGCTCAAGGCACAAGGGGTCACAGGGCCCGTTTTGTTGGTTGTCGATGCGATGGATGAGAATTTGACGCGTGCGGTGCGTAATTTGCCTCGTGTTGCGGTACGTGCGGCAAAAGATGTCAATGTTTACCAATTGCTGCGGTATCCGTTGGTTTTAGCAAATGAGAAAGGTTTTGCTGAACTGACCGCGCGGCTGCAGAAACAAGGTGCATAATTATGAGAGACTCACGAGCAGTCATAAAGCGAATTCAGGTTACGGAGAAAGGGACGCATCTTGCTGAGAAGCGTAAGTACCTTTTCATCGTGGCACCGGACTCGAACAAAATTGAGATCAAGCGTGCGGTGGAGCAATTGTTTGACGTGAAGGTTACACAAGTCAACACGATGAACTATGACGGGAAGAAGAAGCGTCAACGTACAATGAAATATGGGAAACGGCCAGATTGGAAGCGTGCGATAGTTACGCTTGCAGAAGATCATAAAATCGACTTGGCATAATACGGCATAAGCTGGACAGGAAGACGAAATGGCACTGAAAAAATATAATCCGACGACGCCGAGCCTACGGTTCACGACCGTTTCGGGGTTCGACGAGATCACAAAAGATCGGCCAGAGCGCGGTTTGGTGCGCCCTCGCAAGCAGAATGCGGGACGTAACTCTTCAGGACGTATTACGGTGCGTCATCGCGGTGGTGGCCACAAGCGCAAGATTCGCGTAATTGACTTCAAGCGTGACAAGGCGGGTATTCCTGCACAAGTTGCTGCAATTGAGTATGATCCGAATCGATCGGCGAACCTTGCGCTCTTACATTATGCAGACGGAGAGAAACGCTACATATTGGCTCCATCGAAGTTAAAAGTGGGAGATAAGGTGGTATCTGGCGATCAGGCGGAAGCTGCGGTAGGTAATGCGCTTCCTCTTGCCCGTATCCCCTTGGGTATGTTTGTACACAATGTGGAGTTAGAGCCTGGACGTGGTGGCAAAGTTTGCCGAAGCGCGGGTAATGCAGCCCAGTTGATGTCGCGTGAGGGCACCCACGCCCAAGTCAAGTTGCCGAGTGGTGAGATTCGTATGATCAATGTTCGATGCATGGCGACCATTGGGCAGGTTGGTAATTCGGATGCATCGGGCACAAGTATGGGCAAGGCGGGACGCAAACGTTGGAAAGGTATCCGACCGACCGTTCGCGGTGTTGCCATGAACCCGGTTGACCACCCGATGGGTGGCGGTGAAGGCCGGACATCCGGTGGCGGTCATCCCGTGTCGCCGTGGGGACAACTGGCCAAGGGCGGAAAGACCCGCGCGCGGCGTAAACCATCGAACAAGTTCATAGTCAAGCGGAGAAAATAACGTATGGCGCGTTCAATTAAAAAAGGTCCTTATGTTGACCCTAAACTGATGGATAAAGTGGAGCGGATGAACCGTTCTGGTGATCGTCGTCCGATCAAGACCTGGTCGAGGCGGTCTATGATATTGCCTGAATTTGTGGGTCACACAATGGGTATTCACAATGGGAAACAGCATATTTCTGTGTTTATAACCGAGAACATGGTCGGGCATCGGCTAGGCGAATTTGCGCCAACCCGTGCATTCCGTCGGCATGGTTCGCATACGGATAAGACGGCATCTTTGAAATAGATGAGCCGACTGGGAGAGAGTGATGGAAATTCAATCGATTAGCAAGAATGTGCGTTTGTCGCCATCGAAAGCGCGCGATATGGCACGTCAGATGCGGGGTATGCCCGTAGAGCAGGCGCTACAGATGACGTCCATGAGCGAGCGGAAAGCAGGTTTTTATTTAGGCAAGACCTTGAAGTCTGCGATCGCCAATGCAGAGAATAATGCCGACTTGCCTGTAGAGACCTTGCGGGTCAAAGAGGCACGCATAGATGAGGGGCCACGCATGAAACGGTTTTGGCCTCGGGCTCGCGGTATGGTGAGTCGGATTCAGAAAAAAATGTGTCACGTTAAGATTGTTTTGACGGATGAGCAGTAAATAAGGTAAAAGGACGGGCTTTTTGACGCCTTGCCCGAGGAGGAATACGTTTTGGGACAAAAAATCAATCCGATAGGTCTGCGTGTAGCAGTAAACAAGGACTGGCGTTCGCGCTGGTTCGCGCCGAAGCGCGTATATGGCGGTCTTTTAAAGGAAGACTTGGAGATCCGTTCGATCGTGAAGAAGCGTTTAGAGAGTGCTTCTTTGGCGCGTGTTGATATCGAAAGGTATGCCAATCGCGTGCGGATCAGTTTGCATACCGCGCGTCCTGGTGCCGTCATTGGGCGCAAAGGGCAGGAGCTCGAGAAGATGCGTCAGCAGATTTCGAAGCTGACGGGCAAAGAGATTTACATTGAGATTCAGGAAATACGGGATCCGGACTGCAATGCGCAGTTAGTGGCAGAGAACATAGCCTTGCAATTGGAACGACGTGTTTCCTTTCGGCGTGCCATGAAGCGCGCCATCAAGATGGCAATGGATTTAGGCGCAGACGGTATCAAAGTGCGGACAGCGGGTCGTTTAGGTGGGGCAGAGTTGGCGCGCGTAACATGGGACAAGGAAGGTAAGATTCCTTTGCATACGTTACGAGCGAATATTGAGTATGGTTTTGCAGAGGCAGCGACGACAGCGGGGCGAATTGGGGTTAAGGTATGGATTTGCAAGACGCCCGATGATAAGGCTGCCAAAGGTAAGAGGCGATAAGAGAGGAGCGGTGCAGAAATGCCGTTGATGCCAAAGAGGACAAAGCACCGTAAGGTGATGAAAGGAAGCCGTGCTGGTTTCGCGAAGGCGGGTGCAACCGTTGAATTCGGGGAATACGGTTTGAAGTGTTTGGACCGCGGTTGGTTGAAAGCAACGCAGATTGAGGCGTGTCGTGTTGCAATCAATCGTCACATGAAACGTCGCGGTAAGTTGTGGATTCGGGTGTTTCCGGACAAACCGATTACCAGTAAGCCTATTGAAGTACGTATGGGTAAAGGTAAGGGGAATCCGGAGTATTGGGTTGCCGTTGTGAAGCCCGGCCGGGTATTGTTTGAGCTTGCAGGCGTTTCTGAGGCAGTGGCGCGTTCAGCGTTACGACTAGCAGACGCCAAGTTAGGCATGCGCACGCGGTTGGTCAAGCGTGGCGAAAACTAATGAATGGGTAACGGGAAGAGGATCATGAAGGCAACGGAGATTCGGGATCGCAGCACGGAAGAGTTGCTGGGCCTGCTGGACGAAAAGCGGCAGGAGTTATTTGAGCTTGAGGTTCGGAAAGGTGTAGCTGATGAAGCTAGCAATCCGCTACTGGCGCGTAGTTTGCGTCGTACGGTTGCCCGAATCCAGACAGTGATGAAAGAGCGGGAAAGTGAGCAGCGTCATGGGTGAGCAAGTAGAACCATCGCGGGGGCGCCGCAAAACGATGAGCGGCGTTGTAAAGAGCCGTAGCGGAGACAAGACGATTGTAGTCGAAACGGAAGTGCGTAAAGCGCATCCGATTTACGGGAAGATCACGCGACAGCGGAGTCGTTTTCATGCGCATGATGAAAAGAACGAGGCCGGCGTGGGGGACCAGGTTGTGATCATGGAAGCACGCCCTATGAGCAAAACGAAACGTTGGCGTCTGGTAGAGGTAACCCAGAAAGCCTTGATTTTGGATGCGGGGGTGAAGGCATGATCATGGAGCAGACAAAATTAGTGGTAGCGGATAATACGGGGGCGCGACGGGCCATGTGTTTCCGTGTATTGGGACAACGGAAGCGTTATGCGCATGTTGGCGATATTATAAAGGTTGCGATCAAGGAAGCGCAACCGAACGGAACGGTCAAGAAGGGGCAGGTTCTCAATGCCTTGATCGTGCGGACCAAGCATCCCGTGCGTCGGAATGACGGTTCGGTATTGCGATTTGATAACAATGCCGTCGTTCTCATTGATGCAAATAAGAATCCGATGGGTTCGCGAATCTTTGGGCCCGTAGCGCGCGAATTGCGTGAGAAGAATTTCATGAAGGTAGTGTCTCTGGCACCAGAGGTTTTATAAGCGTGCAGGAAGGAAATTGACGTGAGCATCGGGAGAATCAAGAAAGGTGACGAAGTGGTAGTAACCACAGGCGTTGACGCAGGCAAGACCGGGACGGTATTGCGTGTGGATTTGGTAAAAGGGCGGGCATATGTCGAAGGGTTAAATATTCGACGTTGTACCATTAAGCGTTCCAGCGAACATCCGCAAGGAGGCATGATCGAGAAAGAAGCAGGAATCTCGTTATCGAACTTGATGCCTTATGATCCTGCGGTGAAGAAGGGTGTTCGCGTATCGCGGGTCGTTGCAGGTGACCGACGCGTCCGCAAGAGCAAAGCAGGAAGTCACGTTTTTGATTGAGGTAACCATGGCGACATTAAGAGAAAAATTTAATCAGGATATTGTTCCGGCGCTGAAGCAGAAGCTAGGTGTTAGCAACCCGATGATGGTGCCCCGCGTGAGCAAGGTGATTGTGAATATGGGTATGGGTATTGTTGACAAGGATGCCCAGAAGCGTTTGCTGGAAGAGTTGGGTCAGATCACGGGGCAACGTCCGGTTCCTTGCAAGGCGCGTAAGAGTGTTTCGAACTTCAAGTTACGCGAGGGTATGGTTATTGGTGCGAAAGTTACCTTACGGCAGCATCGGATGTATGATTTTCTGGATCGTTTGATTCATGCTTCGTTGCCTCGCATTCGCGACTTTCGCGGGGTTTCGAAAAGTGGGTTTGATGGGCATGGTAATTACACGCTCGGATTGAAGGAACAAACCATTTTTCCGGAAATCGACCCCAACCATACGGGGGTTTCTCAAGGGATGAACATAACCATTGTAACGACAGCAAAGACTGATGCTGCAGCGCGTGAGCTACTGATGCTGCTCGGCATGCCTTTTGCATCCTGATTATCGTAACGGAGGAGATAGAATGGCCAAGAGAGCATTAATAGAAAAGTCCAAACGGGCGCCGAAATTTAGCGCACGCGCGTATCATCGTTGCAGTCGTTGTGGACGTCCGAGAGGTTATATGCGCAAGTTTCACCTGTGCCGCATTTGTTTCCGTGAGCTTGCCTCGCAGGGACAGATTCCAGGCATAACGAAGGCAAGTTGGTAGCGAGGAGCAGATATGAGTGTAGCGGACCCATTATCGGACATGCTTACGAGGATTCGGAATGCAGTTAGCACGGGTAAGACTCGTGTCAGTATGCCATCCTCGAAGTTGAAAACAGAAGTAGCCCGCGTGATGAAGGCAGAAGGCTTCATCCGGGATTATGCGATTGAAGATGTAGAAGGCAAAAAGACGCTGACCGTTTTTTTGCGATATGGAGCGCGTCGGACACCGGCCATACGTGGTTTGCGACGCATCAGTAAGCCTGGATTGCGCAAATATAGCGGTTCTTCTGATTTGCCGCGGATTTTGGGTGGTCTTGGTGTGGCAATTGTCAGTACGTCGCAAGGATTGATGACGGACAAAGAGGCACGAGCAAGGAACGCAGGCGGCGAATTGCTTTGCGCCATCTGGTAAGGAGAAAAAGATGTCCAGAATTGGATTACAACCAGTGCAATTGCCCAGCGGGGTAACGTTTGCAGAGCAGAACAGGGTTGTGGAAATAAGTGGGACGAAGGGATCGCTTGATCTGCAATTACCTGATGGTATTGAAGTTGAGCAAGTCGACCAGACGGTTGTTGTGAAGCGGGTAGCAGATAAGTATCGCGCTGAACATGGCCTTGTGCGTAGCCTGATCGCGAACATGGTGAAAGGTGTAGCGGAGGGATACACGAAAGACCTTGTGGTTAATGGGGTTGGTTTTCGTGCTGCCTTAAATGGACGCACGCTGAGTTTATCTCTCGGGTTTGCGTCGCCCATTGAGTACAGCGTTCCAGAAACGGTGACCGTGACGGTGAATAACAATACAGAAATTACTGTTTCGGGTATAGACAAGCAGCAAGTTGGGGATGTAGCTGCTCGGATCCGTTCGTTTTATCCGGCTGAACCGTATAAGGGCAAGGGTGTACAATACAAGGGTGAGCGGATTCGTCGCAAGGTTGGCAAGACCGTTGCCTAGGTTTGAATCAGGAGTTGAAAATGAAAGTACTATCGCGGAAGAGTGCACGTCTGCAGCGGCATAAGCGGATACGCAAACGTGTAAATGGGACGACGGATTGTCCCCGGTTGTCCATTATGGTATCAAACCGGAGTATGTACGCACAGTTGATTGATGACACAGCTGGCCGTACACTGGCATCCGTTAACAGCTTGAAGCAGGGCAACCCGACGGTTTCTGCAGCGCAGTCATTGGGTGAAGAGCTAGGCAGTTTGGCCAAGGAAGCAGGTATCGTGCGCTTTGTTACGGATCGCGGTGGCTTCCGGTATCATGGACGGGTCAAAGCCATCGTGGATGGTGTTCTAGCGTCCGGTTTATCGAATGGTAAGGAGGCGAAGTAAGCATGGCGGACGTGAAAGAGAATGCACCAAAGAGTGACTTGGAAGAGCGTGTAGTGTTTGTTAACCGTTGTTCCAAGGTTGTGAAGGGTGGACGTCGTTTTAGTTTTAGCGCGATTGTGGTTGTGGGTAACCGCGATGGTATGATTGGGTATGGTTTTGGCAAGGCCAATGAAGTATCAGACGCGATAAGCAAGGGTGGTGAGATTGCTCGTAAATCTCTGTTTTCTGTACAGATGAAGGAGCGCACCATACCGCACGAAGTCATGGGGCGTTATTCTGGTGGTCAAGTACTCCTGCGTCCTGCTGCCCCTGGTACCGGTGTTATTGCTGGTGGTGGTGTACGTGCCGTTCTTGAAGTTGCGGGATACCGTGATGTGTTAGCTAAATCTCTTGGTAGTAATAACAAGGTGAATGTTGTAAAGGCGACGGTTGATGCATTGCGTCAATTGCGTTCACGGGATGAAATTGCCCGCATACGCGAACTTGCCGTGTGAGCCATCCGGAAGCAGTTGTAAGGAGAGAGGGAAAAATGGATTTACATTCGTTGAGCAAAACGCCGGGGGCGCGCCATCGAGCCAAGCGTTTAGGTAGGGGCATGTCGTCTGGCAAGGGGAAGACGAGCGGTAAGGGGCATAAGGGACAAATGGCACGCAAAGGTCACAAACGCAAATTAGCGTTTGAGGGTGGTCAGATGCCGTTGATTCGCCGTTTGCCGAAGCGTGGTTTCAAGAACCCCGTGCGTCGTGATTTACTGGGCGTTAATGTTGGTGCGTTAGAATGTTTTGCGGATGGCGATGTCGTGGATTCTTCGGCTCTGAAGCAGGCGGGTCTTGCGAACGGGACACATGACGGCATCAAAATTCTCGGGCGTGGTGATCTAGGCCGTACATTGACAGTGAAAGCTACGGCTTTCAGTGTGACGGCAAAGACAAAGATCGAAGCGGCCGGGGGAACTTGTGAAACGGAATAATTCGACATGCTGAAAACGTTTGTTAATTGCTTCAAGATTCCTGAGTTACGTCAGCGTATTTTATTTACGTTAGGCGTAGTGTTTATCATCCGCATTCTTGCCTTGGTTCCAACGCCAGGCGTGAATGTTGCGGCCTTGCAGCGCGTCATGGATGCTATCCGCGATCAATTCGGCGGTGGTCTCATGGGGATGATTAACATGTTTAGTGGGGGGGCACTTGGGCGAAGTGCTGTCGGTGCCCTCGGTATCATGCCATATATTAGTGCATCGATCATCATTCAACTCATGACTGCGGTCGTGCCACAATTGGAGCGCTTGTCTCGTGAGGGGGATTCGGGGCGGGCCAAGATCACACAATATACGCGCTATTTGACATTAGCAATCTGTTTGGTGCAGGGTTTTTTGCTTGCTGTGGCGCTGGAGCGCGGTTTTGGTGATATGCCTGGCGGTGATGAGATTGTATCTCCTGCCGTGGCCGGTTGGGGATTTCGTTTTCTTACCGTGCTAACGGTTACAACGGGTACGATGCTGATGATGTGGTTAGGTGAGCAGATCACTGAGCGAGGCATTGGCAATGGTATTTCATTGGTGATCACGATCAATATCATCAGCGATTTGCCCACGGCCATTGGTCAGGCTGTAAGCTTGTTCTCTCCGGTAGCGGGTCAAGCAACGCATGGTCCTTTCGAGCTCACCGGGCTTATTACAATGGTTTTTCTGGTCACAGCTGCTACGGTGTTGTTGACGGAAGGGGTCCGTCGGATTCCCATTCATACGACACGGCGTGTGGTTGGCAAAAAGGTATATGGTGGGCAAAATACCTATATGCCGCTTCGGGTGAACTATTCTGGTGTTATGCCCATTATCTTTGCTTCTGCCATCATTATCTTCCCATCAGCTTTACTGATGCGTTTAGAGGCAACGCGTCCGGTAGGTATGATGCTGCAGGCTGGACAGCCATTATACTTGTTGTTATTTGGCTCCATGATTCTCTTTTTCTCGTATTTTTGGGTAGCCACACAATTTAATCCCTTACAGATTGCCGATGATCTGAAGAAGAGTGGTGGATATGTTCCTGGGGTGCGTCCCGGGCGATCTACGGCTGATTTTCTGGATAATACGATGACGCGTTTAACCTTGGCAGGTGCATTGTTTCTTACTGCCATAGCGGTATTACCCGATTTACTGGCCCAATATTTTCGCGTGCCTCCATTGGTTTCGCGTTTTTTGGGGGGTACAAGTTTGCTGATTATGGTGGGTGTGATCCTTGATACAGTACGACAAATCGAGTCTCATCTTGTTATGCATCACTACGATGGTTTTCTAGATAGCGGTAGTAGGATCCGTGGTCGCCGCTCTAGTTAACTGGTTGCAGGAACAGGATGAAAGCATGATTGTTTTGAAGAAACCGCATGAGCTAGAGGCAATGCGTGCAAGTGGCAATCTTGCGGGTCGCGTACGAGATAGGGTAGCATCTTCTGTGGTTCCCGGAATGACGACTGCAGAGATTGCCGATTTTGCGGGTGATCTGATTGAAGCAGAGGGAGCAACTTGCGCATTTTATGGTTATCATGGGTTTCCGGGGAAAATTTGTATATCGGTTAATGATGAGGTAGTGCATGGAATACCAGGCCCTCGGGTGATAGCTGTTGGCGATGTTGTCAGCTTGGATTTTGGAGTATTACTTGACGGTTTTTTTGGAGACACGGCGACAACGGTATTGGTTGGTGTTACGGACCCTGAGGTTATTCGAATGGTTCGCGTGACACAGCGTTCTTTGGAAGCAGGACTTGAGCAGGCGCGTGTCAACGGGAAATTGTCGAATATTTCACATGCTGTTCAAGGTGTGGTTGAAGGTGCTGGATTTTCGGTCGTTCGCGATTTTGTGGGGCATGGCATAGGCCGCTCCTTGCATGAAGATCCTCAGGTTCCCAATTATGGGCGTGCAGGACGAGGACCTGCGTTGAAGAGCGGTATGACACTTGCGGTTGAACCGATGGTTAATTTCGGGGTTGCCGGGACACGTGTGCTTGAAGATGGCTGGACGGTGGTTACGCGTGATGGTAAACCATCTGCGCATTTTGAGCATACCATTGCGATTTGTGAAGGAGAGGTAGAAATTCTCACAGCAGGGTAAATTTATTATAGACGGATCGTCTAAGATTCGTTATTTTATCTGGCTTTTTGGAGATAAAAGAGGGTTCCGTTATGAAAGTTAGAGCTTCGGTTCGGAGAATGTGTGAGCAATGTCGCGTGATTAAGCGTCGTGGTGTTGTTCGGGTGATATGCACGAACCCGCGGCACAAGCAGCGCCAGGGGTAAGCATAGCTAAGGTATCGTGGAGTTAATTGTTTGGTAAGGAGCGGTAGATATGCCGAGAGTTTTAGGTGTTGATATTCCTGGGCGTAAACAGATTTTGTATTCATTGCGTTACATTTACGGGATTGGTCCGTCGTTATCCGCAGAGATTGTGGAGAAAGCTGGTTTGGATCCGGTGAAGAAAGCGGATGATTTGAGTTCGGAAGAGTTACGCCGGCTGATTGACGTTATTCAAAGCGAGTATCGTACAGAGGGTGATATGCGTCGTGAAGTGACGGGTAACATTCGTCGATTGATCAGCATTGGCAGCTATCGTGGTTTACGTCATCGTCGGGGGTTGCCAGTACGGGGGCAGCGTACCAGTACGAATGCACGGACACGTAAAGGCCCCCGTCGTACTGTTGGTGCGGTTCGCGGTAAGGAAGCCCGTGCTGCAGCGAAAAAATAGAGGCTTTTTAAGATTCTGAAGGAGAGCAATATGGCAGAAGAAATGGAAAAAGAAGGAACGGACGCTGCGGTTGAGCAGGAAGCTGTGGTTGAGGCATCTCCCTTGGCAGATCCGGCTACGGTTGCGGAGCCGGTTAAGCGGTCCAGAAGCAAAGGGCGTGGCGTACCAGCAGGGGTTGCGCATATTCGTGCCAGTTTCAATAATACGCAGGTTGCCATAAGCGATCCTAAAGGTGGCGTGATTTCGTGGAGCAGTGCTGGTCGCGCTGGTTTCAAGGGTTCGCGCAAGAGCACGGCCTTTGCGGCGACGTTGGTTGCTCAAGAAGCCGGTCGCGCTGCTGCTGCCAAGGGTATGCATGAAGTCGAGGTGCGTTTGCAAGGCGCTGGTGCGGGGCGTGAAAGTGCCGTTCGTGGATTGCAGTCTGCCGGTCTCAGCGTGACAGCAATTCAGGACATAACGCCAGTACCACACAATGGTTGTCGGCCACGCAAGCGTCGTCGTGTGTAATCGTTTTTGTCCATTATGGAACATGTAAAAAGTTTGACAGGGTTACCGCCGGTTTGGCGGGATAAATAAGGGGAAATAGCGATGCCCATACGAGTAAGCAGGTTTGAGAAACCGAGTCAGGTTGTGCGCGAGGACTCAACCGCCACAGCTACATACGCACAGTTTGTTGCGGAGCCTTTTGAGATTGGTTATGCACGAACGATTGGCAATTCCTTGCGTCGGGTTTTGTTATCCTCGATTGAAGGAGCTGCGATTACTTCGATTCGTATTGAGGGTGCAGATCATGAGTTTTGTGCTATCGATGGTGTGCTTGAGGACGTTACAGATATCATTTTGAACCTCAAAAAGGTATTGGTACAGACAGAAGTACGTGAGCCGCGAACATTAACGTTAACAGCCTCAGGCCCGGGCGATGTTACTGCCGGTGATATTCATATTGGCGATTATGGTACGATACTGAATCCGGATTTGCACATCGCAACCATTTCAGACGCGAAGTCGCTTTCGATGGAGTTGACCTTTGAAGTTGGGCGTGGGTATCGCCCCGCAGAGTTGAGCAAGAAGCCGCAACAAGAAATCGGACTGATTCCAATAGATGCTGCCTTTTCTCCTGTGCGTCGTGTGAATTTTGAAACGGGGAATACGCGCGTTGGGCAACGGACAGACTATGACAAGCTTGTTGTAGATGTATGGACAGATGGACGCGTACGACCAGAGGAAGCGTTGCGTTTGTCGGCTGCGATCCTGGCACACCACCTCGATGTTTTCGTTGAATATGACGATAAGGAAATTGAATTTGAGGAAGGCGCCGAAGAGGAGAGTTCCTCGCAGGAAGAGTTGCGTCGTAAGCTGAACATGAGTGTCAATGAGATCGAGCTCAGTGTCCGTGCAGCGAATTGCCTGAATAATGCGAACATTACCACGGTTGGCGAATTGGCAATGAAGACAGAGCAGGATATGCTCAAGTACCGTAACTTTGGTAAGAAATCATTAAATGAAATTAAGGCAAAATTGGAAGAGCTGGGATTAGGTTTAGGGGTACCCGTAGACCCATCTCTGCTTGAAGATAAGAGCTAAGCAGGAGTATTTGACCATGAGGCATCAAAAACAGAATGTTAAATTGGGTCGTAGCCCTTCGCACCGGAAGGCCTTACTGTCTTCCTTGGTCTGTAACTTGATCAAGTGTAGGCGTGTTACAACGACGGTTCAGAAGGCAAAGCTGGCGCGCATAGAGGCAGAGAAGCTTGTTACCTTGGCGCGCAAGGGAACGCTGCATGCACGCCGCCTTGCGGCCTCACGGTTGCGGCAGCCCGATGCCGTTGCCTTATTGTTTTCGGACATCGTGCCCTTGTGTGAGGGGCGTCCAGGGGGCTACACGAGAATTTTGAAATTGGGTCGTCGGCGCAGTGATGGCGCGGAGATGGCGATTCTTGAGTGGGTCGGCGCGGCTGTAGTTTCTACAGATGCATCCTCTGATGATAGTAAGTAAGCAGTCCCGATACCCCCCCTGCCAAACGCGGTGCTATTGATAGCAGCGCGTTTTTTTTTGGGGGGGTAGAGTCGCGAATGGTTTAGCGTCTATAGCGTGCTTTCCCCTTGCTCTTGCTGTTGGATACATCATAGGACTGCGAAGGCGTGAAAATACAGGAAGAGGCGCTTGGGGCGTGAGTCTGATTATGATTGCTCACGAGATTGCATTGTCAAGAGCAAGGAGACCCTTGTATAATGCTTGTAATTATGTCTTTAATCTGCTGATACAACAGACGCAATGAAATGAGGAATATTTATGGCTAAAAGAAACGGTACGGGTTGTGGATGCAGTGGTCATCGGCAGTACTCTGCGGCGGTTACCGATGGTGTGGAGCGTGCTGCAAGTCGTGCGATGTTGCATGCAGTAGGGTTTTCGGATGATGATTTTCAGAAATCACAAGTAGGTATTGCAAGTACCTGGAGTATGGTTACGCCTTGCAACATGCATATCGACAAACTGGCACGAGAGGCAGAAGTAGGGGTGAATACTGCGGGCGCTAAAGGTGTTATCTTTAATACGATCACGATATCTGATGGGATATCCATGGGCACAGAGGGGATGAAGTATTCCTTGGTTTCTCGTGAAGTGATCGCGGATTCGATAGAAACGGTTTCTGGTTGCGAGGCATTCGATGGGTTGGTTGCAATAGGTGGATGCGACAAGAATATGCCTGGGTGTATGATTGCGATTGCACGGCTCAATCGGCCAGCCGTTTTTGTGTATGGCGGAACGATTTTGCCTGGGGTTCACAAAAACCAGGATGTGGATATTGTTTCCGTGTTTGAGGCTGTCGGTGGACATGCGCGCGGTGATGTGGATGACAAGGAACTTCACGAAATCGAGAGTTGCGCGATTCCTGGGCCAGGGTCTTGCGGAGGTATGTATACGGCCAATACCATGGCGTCGGCGATTGAGGCGCTGGGCATGAGTCTGCCGAATAGCTCTGCACAAGCTGCGGTATCGCCGGATAAGAAAAAAGATTGTCAAGAGGCTGGGGCTGCGGTGGTGCACTTGATTGAGAAGGGGATCACCCCTAAGGATATTATGACGCGTGCGGCTTTTCTGAATGCCATAACGGTTGTGACGGCATTGGGGGGGTCAACCAATGCCGTACTGCATTTGTTGGCGATGGCGGAAGCGGCTGGTGTACGTTTAAAGTTGGATGATTTTACCCGCATTGGTCGTAAGGTCCCAGTATTGGCCGATCTGAAGCCGAGTGGAAAACATGTTATGGCTGATTTGGTGCGCATTGGCGGGACGATGCCGCTGATGAAAATGCTATTGGATGCCGGTTTGCTTGATGGGTCGTGTTTAACGGTGACGGGTAAGACGTTGGCCCAGAATTTACGTGGCGTGAAGAGATACCCTAAAGGACAAACGGTCATTCGGTCGTTATCAAACCCAATCAAGCCGACAGGACATTTGGTGGTATTATATGGGAATCTCGCGCCGGAAGGGGCGGTTGCCAAAATATCAGGGAAAGAGGGGACTTCATTCGAGGGGAAGGCGAAGGTGTTTGCGTCAGAAGAGAAAGCCCTTGCGGCGATTCTGGATGGGCGAATTCGTAAGGGGCATGTTATCGTGATCCGTTATGAGGGGCCGAAGGGCGGTCCTGGGATGCGTGAGATGCTGTCACCTACGAGTGCTATCATGGGCAAGGGATTAGGTCGCGATGTGGCCCTGATTACGGATGGCCGTTTCTCTGGGGGTAGCCATGGATTTGTGGTCGGACATATAACCCCGGAAGCTTACACAGGTGGGCCACTAGCATTGGTTAAGAACGGAGATACCATTTCGATTGATGCGGGTAAGCGAAAGTTGATGCTACATGTTTCCGAAGCGGAGTTGACGCGTCGCCAGACCGTGTGGCGTCAACCGAAGCCTCGCTATACGCGGGGTGTATTGGGAAAGTATGCGCGAGAAGTCGGGCCTGCTTCGCAAGGGGCAATAACAGACCGACCATAGAGATTGGCGAGGGTGCACGATGGCGCGTTTTTGGCGAAATTGGTGGTGGCTTGTCGTCATTATCATTGCGGATATTCTTTTTGTCATTTGGTGGTTTGGTCCGCGTCGGCAACGCATTCGCGAAGCGGCCCTGCATGCTGCGGCGGTAGAGCAAGCAGCTCTCGAGCAGCAAGCCATTGAAGAAGCCAAGGAGGAAGAGCGTCGACAACGCTATAAACCGATTTGGGTGGGTTTTCCGACGGCACAAACCAACTTGCTTGATGTAACCAATCACGACGTATATATGGCGACAGCATCGGGTCGCATTGAGTCAGCGCATTTTGGCAGTACGAGGACACGTAACACAGGGGGACGCCTTCTGCCAGCTTTTCACATGGGAATTGATATTGCTCCGTTGCAGCGAGATAGGCGGAATCGGGCCTTGGATCCGATAAAGGCCGTTGCTGATGGCAGGGTTGCTTATGCGAATCGTGTGATTGGACACTCGAATTACGGTCTGTATGTCGTGTTGGTGCATGATACCGCTATGGGCACGATTTATACCTTATATGCTCACCTACGAGAGATTGAAGATACCATTCGCTCGGGAACGGAAGTGCAGAAAGGGGATGTGCTGGGGATTATGGGGAATACCCCATCCTCCATTATCCCAGTGGTGCGCTCACACCTTCACTTTGAGGTGGGGGTCATACAGAACCACCGTTTCCCTGCTTGGGCATCTTCGGAAGATATTCGAAACTTACATGGTCGTTATCATGGGTGGAATTTGGCTGGTATCCAGCCATTGGCACTGTATGGGTCGACGGATGCTGTTCAAGCATTTTCCATGCTTGCTTACCTTGAAAGTGTTTCGCCTGCATTTGAGCTGGTTGTCAATGCTAGACGCGCGGTTGACTATTTTGCACGTTATCCCAAGTTATGGGAGGGGGAGAACGCACCTCGTGGCAATATGGTGTTGTCCGTTTCGGAAGGTGGTGTGGTATTAGGCGGACGTCCGGCTACAGAGGAGGAAGCTTCTGCGCAGCGTTTACCGTATGTGCTCGATGTCGACGAGGAGGTGCTTGGACGCAACGGTCTGCGTATTGTGGTTTCACGTAGCGGTTCATGGTCAATCGGAAGCAATGGTGTACGTTGGTTGTCGATTCTATTGCATTAAAAAGACAAGGTAACACCCATTCGTATTGCGTTTACCCCGCCGGCTTTGAATTTGAGATAACTATGAACATCCTGATACGTGAAGCCTGCTCCTACATAACCCGAGAAGGGGTGTCTTCGAGAGAATGAAAGCGGTATTCGCTGATTATCCAGCTCAATGGTTGCCTGTAGATCCGTATCACTCCACGGTTCTGCATGCAATCCGGCGAAGGCAAACCAGTTGGGGGCTGTATAGTCGAGGCGAGCGGTTACGTTTACAACGGTTTCGGATAATGTGGCGGATTGGGTTTGACGGATAAAGCTTTCGCCAGCGATCGACGTCACATCTGAGGGGACAGCGTTTGTTGTGCCATTGGGGAGCCCGTTGGTCGTTGTATTATCGTTAAAGTCAATTGTCTCCCACTGACCGTACTCCAAGTCGAATGTTTCACGCTGGTAAGAAACACCACCACCCACTGCCGCAGACCAGCGGCCATCTTCAAATACGGGGACTAACAGGGAAAGATCCGCTTTCCACCCTGTGCCACTGGAGAGTCTTCCTTCTTCGAATGCTTCGTTTGGATCCTGGAACGTTTCTTGCCATTCTGCATCGAGTAAGACTCCGGCCGCGATGGTAAGAATACCGCGTGATAATGCCAGGGTGGCTCCCCGTCGCTCCATATATTTCGCGCTGCCTCCGTCCTCTCCATCAAGTGTCCAGTCGTAGGCAATTTGATTGATAAGATCTACGATAATGCTAACGCGGTAGTCGGCTTGATGAAATGGCTGCGATGTGGTGTAGAATGTCTCTTGTTGTGTGCTTCTTCCAGAGGGATAGGAGGTTGCATGTTCTCTATTTGGCATCGTTGTTCTGGTAACACGGGTAATTGTGAAGAGTTGGTAGCCTGCATCGATCATTCTTCCGGGGACCAATTCATAGACGCCGAATACCGCACCCGAGCGTTGCTCGGTTAAAATGAAGCTACCTGCGGCGGATAGCACATCAAGTCGGAAATCTCCTGTATCCAATTGAATTCTTGCCCCGGTTTGAAAGCGGAAGGGACCGTAGAGCCTGCCGGATCTAACGCCTTCTAGAAAAAAACTTCTCACGTGCTCGGGTGTATTTGCTGCTTGAGCAACATGAAAAACACACAAGCACAAGAGGATGCAGGTAATTGTTTTCATTCAACCTCCGAAACCAAGGATAGAGTAGGTTTTATATTGGCCTAGATACATGTGGGAATCAACCACGATTCCACTTTCGACCCTACAAGCATTTTTTTCTGGAACTGTTCTGGTGGGTAGGTTTAGGTTGGGGATTTACCGCATGATATGTCTGTTTCCACGAGAAAGAGGAGAAGTCGCATGAAAATTATTTCCGCAGAACAAGTACATGCAGCAATGGGGTATCCGCAATTCATCGATGTATTGCAAGACGGGTATGCAGGAACATTCAAGATGCCGCCGCGGCAGGTTTTCCTGTTGGATGAGGAATCCGGAAAGCATGATGCATTTGCTGTCTTGCCTTCATGGAATGATAACATGATCGGGCTCAAGGCCTTTACCTATTACCCGGATAATCCCGGTCCAGCGTATAAATCCCTTTATTCGCAAATCCTGCTTTTTGATCGTGGGCATGGGGAGCCACTCGCCTTGGTGGATGGTGTAAGCGTCACGTATTGGCGAACGGCTGGTATATCGGGGTTGGCATCGCGTTTGTTG
The DNA here is from genome assembly GCA_003567005.1 of PVC group bacterium. Classification (GTDB taxonomy): domain Bacteria; phylum Verrucomicrobiota; class Kiritimatiellia; order UBA8416; family UBA8416; genus T3Sed10-140. The sequence continues at coordinate 44,837 of PXBF01000029.1, read as the reverse complement.
TCACGGGAAGATGCAAAGAGTTTGCTCTTGCTAGGTACGGGAAATCTCGCCCCGTATATTATCCGCGCGCAAGCCAGTGTTCGTGATTTAGGGGAGATTCGTGTATGGGGGCGCAATGCTGGGAAAGCCCAAGCGGTGATTGATACGGTGCAGCCCGAATTTCCGTCGATCGCGTTTACGGTTGTGGATGATGTAGAGAAGGCTTGCGGCTTGTCTGATATCATTGTTTCGGCAACGGGGTCGCATGAGCCATTGGTTTTAGGGGATTGGGTAAAACCAGGAACGCATACAGATTTCATTGGAAACCATCATGCGACCAAGCGAGAATGTGATACAGCGTTGATCCAGAAGTCCAAGGTATATGCCGATAGCCGGGATAACTGTTTCCGCGAGGCTGGAGAAGTGTTAGTGCCAATTTCAGAAGGTGCTTTTCGCAAAGAGGATGTAGTTGGGGAGTTGACGGAAATGTGTGCTGGTGCCATACCGCTTCGCGAAAGCGCGGATGAGGTCACGTTGTTTAAGTCTATTGGGATGGCTTACAGTGATTTGCTAGGAGCAGGGCACGTTTATCGTATGCTGAAGGATGCGTAACCTGATTGTAAAATCATGTGGGGCGCGTTGCGACGCACTGTCGCACGACCTGCAAGATTGTTTCGCGTTCCTCTCCGATTAAGGGTAGTCGTGGCGGACGTATGCGTTCGGAGCCAAATCCTGGCTCCTGACATATATAGGCTTGATATATTGCACAAGTTTGGGGTGGCTGTCGAAATGGAGCATCGGTATATACCACCGGTATATTTCGAGTGCTTTCTTGTAGTCGCAGGCACTGCAGCATGCTGACCTGTCTCGCATGCTAATTCTGTCGATTACATGATGCACTGTGTCATTGCGGTCCATATCCAGGCAAATTGACCTATAATACGAAACGTTCGTGCCTTGACACTTGGGCATCTCTGTGAAATTTTTCATTTTGTAAATACGCTTGGTGGTTGTCGTCTATAATGTGCTTCACGCTGAGATATTTCCCTGGGAATCGGCATGCGCCAATCGTTTTGTGAGAGTTCCAGGGGGCATAACATATAGGAGGAAATGATGAAGGTATTCACGATGATCCTGTTGATTGCATGTGTAACAGTGGCTCCCGTATGGGGTGGGGGATTCGGTGTTTTCGGCTCGTACTGGGATCCGAAGGATGCGGATGGAGATTTTGGTTTTGGAGCCCGTCTACAGTTATTTTCGGTGTCGAGTCTTGGTGTAGAAGTTCGCGGTAGTTATTTTGAATTTACGGAGAGTGCTGATGGTGATCGTACAACTTTAGAAGTTATCCCTTTGGAGGTAGCTCTCCTATATACGTTTGGAAAAGAACAACCCGTGCGGGCTTATGCAGGTGGTGGCGCTGGCTATTATTTGCTGGATTTGGAGTGGAGCGGGCCTTTAGGTACAATGGAACCGGATATCGATGATGAGGTAGGTTGGTTTGTCTTGGGCGGTTTGTCATTTGATCTTGCCGCGAATGTAAACTTTTTCCTAGAGGCAAAGTATACCTGGCTCGACATCGATGAAGTTGGTGGATTTGCCACCACGCAGGATGATACCTTGGATGGTCTGGGAGGCAATGTGGGATTGAAATTGGTCTGGTAGGTCTGTCAATGCATAGCTGAGTCGACGTTTTGTTTCGCCTTTCGCGGGTATGGCGTTAGGGTTTCACATGGCATGTCCGCTGGGTTACACGTTGTGCGATGGAAGATCTTGCCACGGTTATTCCCTGTGGGTATGTTACGTCCTTTGACAATCACCTTGGAGGAACCGTATGCGAGCCATCTCTTTTTTGCGTAATTATATAAAACATCCGGCTGGATCTTGTCTGGCCGTGTTCGGCGATACAAAAGTTATCTGCACGGCCACGTTGGCGCATGAGGTCCCGTCTTTTTTGCGTGGGTCTGGTAAAGGGTGGATTACGGCTGAGTATGCTATGTTGCCAGGTAGCACAGGCGGGGGGCGCAAACGGCGCGATGGAGCCAAGAAAGACGGTCGCAGTACGGAAATTCAACGGTTGATTGGACGCTCCTTGCGCGCTGCGGTTGATTTGGCGAAACTAGGAGAAGTTTCGATTACAATTGACTGTGATGTGTTGCAGGCGGATGGAGGTACGCGAACCACAGCTATCAGCGGTGGTTGGGTGGCTTTATACGATGCGTTGCGCGTGCTGGCGGCAGAGCAGGAGCAGGTGTCCGGACCTGCGCATTATCTTCTGGGACAGGTTGCTGCTGTCAGTGTAGGCCTTGTGAAAGATGAAATCATCTGTGACTTGGATTACGCAAATGATTCCGTTGCCACGGTAGATATGAATGTTGTGATGCGGGGCCGGGATTTGGTAGAAGTGCAAGGGACCGGCGAGGAGGGCGTCTTCTCGCGTGCACAGTTGAATGAGCTACTAGATGCTGCGGAGGGCGGCATTGCCGAAATCCAGCAAGTCCAGCAGCAAGCATTGGGGCTAGCATGATGCGGAAGGGCTCGATGATTGGGTTTGTTTCGGTTGTGTTTGCATTTACGCATCTCTGTTACTGCCATGCTAATACATGTGATTCTTTGACAGGCAGCAAGTATTGGCTATTCGGGTTGTGTCGGTTGGAATTGCCAACGGACAATGGTGCGTAATCCGGTATCTTCGAATTGCATGGATGCGCGAATGTTTCGGATTCCCTGTAGGAATCCGAATATGCGATCATGGTCGTATGAAGGTTGTGCGGGATTGGTTAGCGTGCCGAAATGCCCAGCGCCCGGGGTTACGCCGTTCCAGTTCAATGTCTGGTCATATGGCAGTATTGGCGTGGTGCCGAAAAGTTGTTTGTGCCGGGTAAAAACTTGTTCAGGGGATGTCCCGGCCAATAGCAGAGGTTGCAAATACGCCAAGGCTTGTATCGTAGATGCTCGCTCTCCTTCCATGGCATTGAGATAGAGTGCCCGCGTTTCCGTTTGTACGGCTTCAGGATACAGGCCTAGTGAGGCTCCGGCAACATCTGATCGTGTTGTCTCGGCTATCTGGATAGGCTCGCGCCACGGCATGTTGGAGACAATTAGGTGACCGTTGTCGATGGCCACGGAAAACCGTATGGCGAATCCCTCTATATCCAGCACCGCTACCCATTTATCTTGCTTTGCGAGTTGGTATCCGGATACATTGATTCCATAGAACAGACTACCAAACAATCTGGTGTATTCGCCACTTTCGAGCATCCTGCGTACGGGTTGTTCGTCCTGCAACTCGATCACGAGGGCACAAGGGCGCGTAAACATAGAGATCAGCAGTCCAATGCCCATCTCCATGTTGAAATCACCGAAGCGTCCACCGAACCCCATTAGGGAGCGGCTCCCGAAGGCGAGTACAGGTTCGGCGTCGAAAGTGGCAAAATGGAAAGCTGGGCCTAACTGATCAAATGCTTGGAGGTGCCACATACCTGCGGCGTCCCCCCAGCGTATGAGCTGTTCCGATAGCATATTACGCCAGGCCGTTTCGGTGAGGTTCAGTGAGACCATGGCACTCGGTTGCGGCAGAAGTTGCGGGATGTGCAAAGGAACCATCGGGTCTGCGTTAATGAGACTACGGGCTCCCTGGTACAATGAATTCTCCACAAGAGGGAGAATAAAAGTCGTAGCTATGAGCTCGTCTTGCTCCTGTTCGATACGAATGGCAATGGGATCAAAGAAACGGGTCCAGAAGCGCGCGTATGCGTTGCGGTAGTTTTCGTATGCGCGGGCTTCGGTTTCGGTTGCATGTGTTACGGGGACGCTCCAAATCGAGTCCATTCGCGGCAGCGCACCATACGCGCCCGAAATCGGCACACCATCGTCGTCGATCGTGATATCGTATCCCGAGAAAACAGCAGGCAAGTATCCTGCTTCCACCAGACTGTTCACTGATGCGGGTTTTTGCGCTCCATCGTATGTACGGAGGAGTGCTGCATATGCAACCGTTTGCAGGCGTGCTTTTTCATGCATGCGGCGCAATTGCCGGATCTTGGCATCAGGGCCAACCAGTTGCCGGATAAAATCGTCGGAAAAATACACATAGGCACGCGTATCGGGAGTGGGGGGCACTTTCGTAAGCATGTAGCGGAACTCATGGCTGCGCCCCAGACTTGGTTTCGCTTTGTCCTGAGCCAGCGTCAGGATTCGCTGCACGTTATCCTGGCGCATGCCCAGAATCACCAAATCCTCGTGAATGGCCCACCAGGCATTTCCATGAGGTGTTGGAAAGGCGACGGGTTCCTTGGATGAGGCGTCTGGTAGACCTAGGAGCGGTAAGAGCCGCTCGATAAGTTGCTGCTGGTGAAGACGTGCGATAATGGCAATATCGGTTCCATCATAAAAGAACAGGTCGGGTGCGGTCATTGCTATTTCGGCAATGATATTCGCCTGTAGTAAGGATTCTATGACTTCCGAGTCGAGTCCGAGGGCGGAAAGATAGCGTTTGGTCAGGTTGTGGTTGAGACCTTGTTGCAACGTTCCTGCACCGATGCGTCCCAGAAAGGCTGTGCCTTCCTCTAGTATGGATGCTATTGCCTGGGGTTGGGAAATCCCGATAAAAAACTGATTTGACGGGACGACATCTGCAAGGGGATAGCTACCGCCTGGATGATCCCCGAGCATGGATTCGTACGGATGGGATTCTATTTCGACACCGCGTATGTCGGAGATGGGAATTGTTTGCGGTTCATCCTCCAATTCCCCGATTTGCAGGGCCTGCAGTTGTAGCGTCTCGCGCATGGCAGCACTACCACCCAGAACGCCCATGAGATCTGTTGCCTGTATTGCTGCTTGCGCCGATGGGGCTGATGGCTGCCTAGATCCGTTGGCTTGGTAGTTGCGGATCCAGCTCCATGTTTGCAAGCCAGAGGCATTGTGCTTACGGGCGGTATCCTGCAGAGCAGCGGCTTGATTACCTGCCCATTGCGTAAAGATATGGCGGTCCCCTGCCAGCGTGTCCTGATGAGCAGGGAGGTGTTTCTGCATGGTGGCACCCGTTGTCTGGTTCGTAAGTAGTAATGTTCCCGGTGCTTGCGCCTTGTACCGTGCGAGCAAGTGGTAATGGGCTGTTTCTGGGAAATGGCCGGCTTTGGGGTTGCGCTGGAGAGGGACAACGTCAACACCAAGCTGTCCCATAAGATGTGGGTCGATTGGGTGGCGTTCCAGTCGACCGTTCGCTTTGAGGACATAGTGTTTGCCGTCGTCCTCTAACGGGTGCAGCTCGACGACCAAGGGGGCGGCATTGGTAGGGAACCAATGGCGGTGTGTTTCATCGCGGGATTGGTCAAATACAAAACGTGCATTGGGGACGATGGCAGCGTGCGGCGGTTTTGGTGGATCCAGCAATTCGTGTGAAGGAACCGGTAATGACGTGAGCGCTTTGTTGATTCGGTCTCGCTTTTCTTTTGAAAGCTCCTCTACAGGGGGAATGATCCACTCTGCGGATGCTGACCCGCGTGCTTCCTGTAAGAGAGCATGGCGAATTTGCCGAAGATTGCTGCGGTGTGTGCGTTGCCAGCGTGCCTGCTGTAGAGCCCGTCCGCGCTCGCCATATAAGGCTTGCTGCACATTATCGGGAACATCAAGAGTTGCCGATAGACGGGCCTCGGTGTCCGATTCCTGTGGGTACACTTTCCATAATCCCTGGCCGGGGAGTTCTATTTGCCAGGAAAGAATGGTAAGACCACTTTTATCATCATGGTAAACCTGTGCTAACGATGTTTCTGATCGGCCTGCGATGGGATGTATGAGGCAGTGCATGATCGTGCCAAGCAATATCGGGAACCAATGTACTTTCATTTTTCAACCTTTCCTATTATGACTATGGCGTCGCGTATGATCGTGCTATTTGTCTGCATGCTGATGTTCTACTCTGCGTAGAAGGCTACTGTTTCCGAAGCGTGTTGTCAGCAATATTGCAGTAATTCTCATAAGAGCCCATGCCCCGGGGTACCCCACGGATGATGCATATCGAATCTTTGAGGGCGAGGCGTCCTCGCCGAGCCGTAGTCCGTGTGCAGTGCATGTGCGGTCCATATCGACCACTTTGGTATTCTATGGGCTGACTATGCGCAATCTGCGGTCACGGCTACCGGGGATCCTACTTCGCCCAAGGCTTCGTAGGACATGGCTGGTTCGCCCTTCCGAAAACGGCTATGAAGTTACAGTGATATAGGGTAGAGAAAATGCTCTACACCTTGTCGTTTAATCGTTACAGACTCTTGGGGTACTTGGTGTTTCTCTTTATTTGCTGTTGAGAGTTTAGGCTGGTGGCATTATAGTTGCGCGCATGCAAGTTGAAACAGGTATTGTGCAGGAACACTTTGACATCGGGAGTGGATATCGTCGGTTGACGTTATCTGCGCCAACAGTCTGCCCGCAGGTTAAGCCGGGGCAGTTTATCCATTTGCGCGTTCCGGGGCTGGGGGAGTCTTTGTTGCGGCGACCTTTCAGCATTTATCGCGCTGAAGCAGGCGCAATTTCCGTTCTATACAAGCAGGTGGGCAAAGGTACCCGTGAGCTGGCTTTCTTGCCGGTGGGTGGTTATGCGGATTTCATTGGTCCATTAGGCAATGGGTTTCCTTTGCCGCATCCCGAGAACTGTATACCCGTACTGGTTGCGGGGGGATATGGGGTTGCACCGCTTTCTTTGCTGGCACGTAATATGGATTTGAAAGGCATCGTGTTTGTAGGAGGCAGAACGGCAGAGGATCTTCTTTGTCTGGAAGATTTCAAGGAGATGGGCTGGGCATTAGAAGTGACGACAGAAGATGGTAGCGCTGGCTTAAAGGGTCGCGTAACGGATGCGCTGGATGCATGGCTGTCAAAAGGGCAAAAGGCCATTGTCTATGCATGTGGGCCGGACGGCATGCTGGAGGCGATAGACAAGCGTCTTTTGCAGCATGAATTGCCTGGTTGGCTGTCTTTGGATAAGCACATGGGATGTGGGGTTGGTGCGTGTCTGGCTTGTGTGCAACGCGTACATACAGAAGATGGTGGCACGCGCTGGAAACGTTGCTGCTGCGATGGCCCCATATTTGCTGCTGGAGAGATTGATTGGGAGTTTGGCAAGGACGCATCATGAATACTTCACCTGATATGTCGATAGAAATTGCCGGTATTCCAATGCGTAATCCTGTTATGGTTGCCTCGGGGACCTTTGGGTATGGGGTCGAATATGCGGATATGGTAGATATCGGCAGTCTTGGAGCTGTTGTTGTGAAGGGGATTTGCATGGAACCATGCGATGGAAATCTGCCGCCGCGCATGGCTGAAGTGCCTTCCGGTCTCGTAAATGCGATTGGTTTGCAAGGCCCCGGCGTCAAGGGTTTCGTAGAAAATTATATGCCTTTTTTGCGCCAGCACAAAACCCCCGTAATTGTAAATATCTGGGGGCGTACAATCGAGGAGTATGCCAATGTTGCGGCAGCATTTGATGTTGTTGAGGGAATTGCTGGACTGGAACTTAATATCTCCTGTCCAAATGTAAAAGAGGGTGGCGTCTCTTTTGGTACGGATTTGCGTATGGCCGCTAAAGTGATTTCTGCGGTGCGCCGTTCTACGAAGTTGCCTTTGATTCCGAAGCTTTCTCCTAATGTGGCAGGCATTGGTGCTTTTGCTCGCATGGCAGAGGACGAAGGGGCAGATGCCATATCGTTGATCAACACTTTGCCCGCTTTGGTTATTGATGTGGAAACGCGCCGTCCGGTTTTGCGCAATGGTGTGGGCGGCTTATCCGGGGCCGGTATCCATCATTTTGCGGTGAAGCAAGTGTGGGATGCTTCGCGCGTTGTTTCGATTCCCGTGATTGGTATGGGAGGGATTTATGAGCCGGACGACGCCCTTCGGTTCTTGCTTGCTGGTGCTTCAGCGGTTGCAGTTGGTACGGCAAATTTCACGGAACCACGGACAGCGATGCGTGTGATTGCAGGTATGGAGGACTACGTACAACGCCACGAGTATGGCTCGATTCGAGATGTAGTGGGGATGTTGCAGTATGGGCAGGTCAAACCATGAAAAAGTGGTGGTTTGGTCTTTTTCTTTTTCTTTTTGTTGCTGGTGTTATTGCTCGCATCCTACATTTCCCTTTTCGGGAGTCAGCCGTATTACGGGTGATACCCGCTGATGCCTTATTGATGAGCCAACACGCTGAACCAGGATCGCGTTGGACCGAGGCTTTGGAGGAGGGGGTACTGGATCCTTGGTTGCAGCTGGCCGGTATGGAGTCGAATCATCCCGGCAAAGAGCTATTGGAGGATCCTGGGGTTGTATGGTTGCTTTCCACACTGGGTAATCGCTACGTTGCCACTGCATATGTGGATCGGTTCAAGGGGCAGTTGATGCCAGCATGGATTGCAAGCGCTTGGGTCGGGGGGCGGTTCACACATCTTGCGCGCATGGGATTTCTCGATGATGCTTTTCCGGATTTTGATGTAGTGCAAATGGATAACGGGGTCCGCATATGGCGTGGTTATTTTCCGGATTTGCCGCGGGGGCATGAACACGTATCATTTGGAGTATATGAAGGAGTTGCCTTTGGGGTTGCCACTGATCATCCGTTCGGTGCAGTGCAATTGCATGAAGTGATGCGTCGGCAATCCCGTTCCGCATCGAAAACGCTTTTTTCGGAAGGGTGGGCGCTGCTTGGTGATCTGCCTGATCTTTTGCGTTTCCACACACCAGTTGGTCCATTTCGGGCGTCGATCTCGTTTACTGAAGTGTCTGGGGGACTTCGTATGTATGTCGCGCCAGAAGAGGAGGGCATTGTTCATGCGCATGGTTCTCTCTCGACAATAGCCGCTGACCTCTTGTCGATGGTAGAGCCAACGGCTGTCACGGTTCTGGGAACGACGGCAGGAAATGCGCTTCGAACAACGCAAAGCGTACCTTTGCCCAACCTCGTGCGTGATGTGGTGCAGTTGCTGTTTACGCATGCAAGCGGCAGAGAGGAATCTGCTGCCTTTGTGGCATGGGTTGCAAGTAGAGAGCACAGCGGTCGGGTCATGCGGTTACGCGTTCCAGCCGCAGGCGCAGCACTTGAAGTTTTGCCGAATGTATCAGCAATGGAGATTCTTACGCCTATCTTGCAACGCTTGCAAACGCACTACGGACTTTCGTGGCGCGCTGTGCCCTATGGGCAACGCGGTGTTTTGTCCCTGACCCCACCGCAACATGATTGGTATGCAAATTTACCGCGGGGGGAGCGTGTCGGTGTTGCCGTTTGGAATGGTTTCTTTTGGATACACAGCAGCGCAAGCGCCTTGGATTCCTTGTTGGCACATTTTCGGCACCATGCGGGCCTAGATCCTTTTCCGTTACCTGAAGATGCACGTTGGTATATGCGTCTGGATGGTTCATCTGTGGGGGAAATTGTACAGATGGGGGTATCCAGCTATGCATTATGGCAAGTGGGTGCTGGACAGCGTCGTAATCGAGAGCGTGAGGCCTGGTTGCAACGTCTTGCGAAGGCGATTGCTACTTACGATTATGCTGAAGCGATAGTGCAGGTGCATGCTGAAGGGAATATTCTGGTCGTAGAAATCGTGCCGCAGGATCCGAATTCGTGAAGCGTAAGACGAAATACTCACGAGGACGTTGGATGATCGAGTGCGAGCGCTGTAGGATTGCGCGAGGTACGCCACCACCTGCAGAGGATGCTTGTGCTTCCATAGGGGCAGGGGTGGATACTCTTCTAAAAGGGCTTGGATTATCTGCGCTACAATGGACGCGTGACCTGGCAGCGTCATGGGACGTGATTGTAGGTTCTCAAATTGCGCGCCATTGTCGCCCCGGACGTATGAATGGTTCCGAACTGATTGTGTACGTGGACAACTCTGTGTGGTTACATGAACTACAGCGTTACGGTCTAAAAGGTATGCATGCAAAAGTGCAGGCATACTGCAAGCAGCAAAAAATCAGCAGCATACGATTACAATTAGATCCAGATCAGAAATGAGCGTGCAAATGTGGCAGGGGTTGGGTTAGTCTTCGTCGTTGTCGTTGTTATCATCGACATCCCAGCGCGCCTGCAAGACGTTTTCAAAGGTTTCTCTTCTGAGGCCGAGATCTATGGCTCTTGTCTTGTATTGTCTTGCACGCGCACGTGCATCTTCGCCGAATAAATCAGCATATAATGCCGCACCGAATGCGATTTCTCTTCGTTGGCGCGGTGTTATATCTCGTGATTCAACGTAGCGATCCACTAGCCGCAACATTTGTTGGGGTTGTATGGATGACCAAGGGACAGGGGTGCGACTGCCTTGGACTTCTAACCCTTGCATGGATGCTCCAGTAATGTCTCGCGCTGCGGTGCCGGATCCATAGCCCCAAGGAAATGGTGCTGCCTGAATCCCCTCGATGATATTCTCTTTCATGCGGGCAAGGTAACGGTAGCGTTCGAGTGCATATCCAAATGCTTCTTGTGAAGCCTCGGTCGTGAAGTCGTCTGCATACGTTTGCATTTGGTTATAAGCCTCTACGAACGCATTTTCATCCAATAACCGTCGTATGTCCTGTTCCAAGGATGTGAGTTGCCGTAATTCCCGACGGGTTTGTTGCTCCCGTTCAAGCCGTAGGCGCTCTCTTTCGGCACGTTCCTGGGCTAGGCGTTCTGCTTCCTCTTCTGCTTCTCTTCTGCGCTGTTCCTCTAACTCGAAACGTTGCCGCAATTCTGCCAAGCGTCTGCCTGATTGCTGTAATTGTTGTGCGATGCGTTGCGCATCTTCTACTTCATCAGATGATTGACGGTGTATGGATTGGACATCGCTACGTATACTTTGTGCCTGGCTGAGGCTGACGCGCTCGGATAAGCGACGTTCATAGGTTTGTGCTCTCTCGGCGTGTTCTTGTGCTTTCTTTAATAAAGCATCCATCTCTTTTTGTTTTTCCATGGACTCATATATGAGCTCTGCTGCGCGTCCCTCTCGACGTGGTTCTGCCACATTCTCATCCGCGGCTTCCTCATCATTCGTGTCCTCGCCATCCGCGTCAGCGTCCTCTTCGTTCCCATTTTCATCTGGAGCATCTAGTGGTATATCCATACGTTCTGCTGTATCCCGCGCGGCATCCAGTAAGGGTTGTATTTCGGTATTTGCGCGTTCTATGCGTCTATTGTTAGCAACAATTTCGGAGACAAGACCTTGTACTTCTCGCCGTATGCTTCGAATCTCCTCCATTTCTCTTTGTTCGGAGACGCGATGCTGATAATAAGCCCAAGTTCCTATACTACCACCAACCAGAAGGATTACGGTCGCAATGGATAGAACAGTCGCTATGATTTTTTTCTTTTTCTTGCGTTTTTGCTCGCGGATTGCTTCGCGCTCTTCATCTGATAACGTTGGTTTAACAGGTTCTTTCGTTGTGACGCTAATTTGTCCGGTTGAGGAAATTTTAGAACTCGATTTATACACGACGAGTTTTTTGCCTGGTGCATTGGAGCCTGGTGCATCGCCACTGGTTGCAGAAGTTGAGGCGCCGGCTCCCTTTTTCTTGATTCGAATACTTTTTCCGCGCGGCAGCGCAGGGGATTTGGCGCTTTCTGCTTCAAAGGTTTGAAGGGCTTTACGTAGATCACTGATCAAGGAGCGATAATTAGGATATCTTTCCGTTCTTTCCAAGGCCAGCATCCTAAGAATAATTTCGCTAACAATAGGAGGAAGGTCTGGGTCGATATCGCAGGGATCGGGTGGTGGCATTTCAAGGCGCGCTTTTACCACTTCTACTGGCGTTTCTCCTTCAAATGGAGGTTGTCCTGTCAACATATGATACAACGTGGCCCCAAGGCTGTAGATATCTGATCTTGCATCCAGTTTTTGCCGCCGAATTTTTTCTGGGGAGATATAGTAAGGCGTACCCCATATTCCTTCGCCTGCGTTTTGATGTGCTACGGTAGCGAGTCCAAAATCCACAAGCTTCGCACTTCGTTTTTGATCGAGTAAGATGTTTTCCGGTTTAATATCGCCATGCACGAGCCCGGCTTCATCGGCGGCACTGAGTCCTTGTGCAATTTCGAGGGCAATACGGATTGCATCGTCTTTTGAAAGTCCATCCTTCTTCTCCATGAGAGCATCTACGCGTTCTCCGGAGACCAATTCCATCACAATGTAAGGCTGCCCTTTTTCTTGGCCGAAGGAATAAATTTGGGCAATGTTGGCATGATTGAGTTTGGCAACCGCTTGTGCTTCGTGTCGGAAGGTTTCGATGAATTGCGGATCATCGCCCAAACTTTGCAACATGACTTTAATGGCAACATCCCGACCCAGTTGCTCATCCCGTGCGTAATATACGCCGCCCATGCCGCCCATCCCAATCATACGCAAAAGGAGAAAGTTTCCTAGTTTTTGCGGTACGGTAGTTTGTGCTTCGCATGATGGACAGGCAATTTCGGTAAAGGGTTCCATTCCCTTTACATCAATGGCGAACCCGCAGGATAGGCAACTAAATTGATCAACGGGGTCGGCAATGATGCCAGCGTTGTCTTTTGTGCCTGAGGAGCGTACAGGCTGGGTATCGTGTAGTGTTTCTTTATCGTCCATGTAATCTCACTTATATCACAGCGTATATCGAATGATTGTGTATGGTAGATAATCTTTTAACAAAAGTCTAGCGAGAGAAAGCACCAACGCTATTCTTCTCCCTCTGCTTCTGCAATTGCCCTCGGTGGTCTTGTGAAGATGACCCTACGATATCCACGGGAAGCCAACTCGCGTCCTACGGACACCAATACACGGCGAGGTGTACCTTCCGGTATGGAGACATAGATAGTGTCTTCTTCTGAATATCCCTCGCGTCGGAGGCGTCTAGCAAGGCGATTTAAGCGTGTTTCACGGTCGCCAACATATATGCGTCCCTCTTCGGAGATTCGAATGGTCTCCGGGCGTTGCATGATCGACAACCCTCCTTCTTCAGAGTTGTCAGCATAGCTTTCTGTTGAGGGTACGCATACGGTTACCAAAAAGCATATTATTGCGAATAGCGTACATTTGATTAGCTTCATGTTATTGCTGCCTTTCTATTCAATGTTGTAATATATTCAGAAACGGCTGTTTGCAAAGATGTAAATGACTTTTTGAAACCGGTTTGCCCCAACTTATGTATATCAGCAAGTGTAAAGTACTGATATTTTTGACGTATATCTTCCGGTATATCAATAAAGGAAATATTTGGTGTTTTGTCCATAGCGGAAAAAATAGCCTGTGCCAGCTCCAGCCATGTATGCGGTGTGCCTGTACCAGCATTAAAAAGGCCGGATCCATCTTGGTTGTCATGAAAAAAAAGTGTAATGGCAACAGCGTCATGCACGTATAGGAAGTCACGTTGCTGACAACCATCTTCAAAATCTGGCCGATGTGATCGAAATAGTTCGAGCTGTCCCGTTTCACGGATTTGGTGCCATGCTTTATTCACAACAGATCGCATATTGCCTTTATGATCTTCTCCCGGACCGTAAACATTGAAGTACTTGAGTCCTACAATATCGCGGAAGAGCCCTTTCTTGTGGGCCCAGCAATCGAAATCATGCTTGGATTGGCCATACAAGTTAAGGGGCTTTAGCATATGCAATGCATTTTCATCATCAAGGTATCCGTTTTCGCCATCGCCATACGTGGCTGCACTTGAAGCGTAAATGAAACGGGCGCCCTGTTTTAGTGCCCATTGGCAAACATCCTGGGTGTATGCCAGATTGTTGCTGTCCAAATACGTCTTATCGGTTTCTGTGGTAGCGCTGCAGGCCCCTAGGTGAAATACCGTTTGGGCATGAAAGTCCTTTCCTGCTTGAACGTACGCTCTGAAATCGCGTTTATCGATATAATCGTTGTATTGCAACGGTTTGAGGTTGGCCTCTTTTGCTGGATGATTAAGATTGTCAACGATCAGAATGTTCTTGTGCCCACGGTTATTTAGTGCAGCAACAAGATTACTGCCTATTAATCCAGCTCCGCCTGTGACGATCATCATGGGATCAAGCATTTTCTGCATCCTTCAATTTAGCAAGGGTATTGGTTGTAGATTTTCCTGGTACAATATCTGCAAGAACAACCTTGCCGCCGTGTGCTTCAACCATTTCACGTCCGCTTACATAATGCGCCCAATCCGCACCCTTTACAAGGATATCGGGCATGATTTGGGCAATCAAGGAAGCTGGTTCATCCTCTTCAAACCTGATCACATAGTCCACACATTCCAAGGCCGCGAGCACGAGCGCCCTGTCTTCTTCGGGGTAGATCGGGCGTGTAGGTCCTTTTGCCCGTTTTACCGATGCATCTGCGTTTATGCCAACAACCAACGCGTCGCCTTGCTGGCGGGCAAATTGCAAGTATGTGATATGTCCTCGATGCAAAACATCAAAACAGCCATTTGTAAAAACCAGCTTTTTCCCAGCTACGCGTAATGCTTCCCGTTCTTTTAGAAAGGACTTGGTGTCACATTGTTTTGATTCAGCGATTCTCATGCCATTTATATCTTGTGTGTTGCTACACGTAGTCTTTCGAATCGAATACATACGCGTCTTTTTATTTCGATGCAATTCATACTCTAGCGTAGACCAATCAGCGTGTAAAGTATGGCCGCGATTCGGTGAAATTATTGACGGGTCTACTGGGTTTACGGTAGTTTTCAGGCTTTGGAGAGGGAGTCGTGGAGAGGGGCATTTTACAAGGAGATTATATTATGGCGCGAACGTACAATTTTAGTGCAGGACCGGCAACATTGCCGCTAGAGGTTTTGGAGGAGGCGCAACGGGAGCTACTCGATTACCAAGGTACCGGCATGTCCATTATGGAACACAGCCATCGTGGGAAAGCGTACATGGCAGTGCATGAGGAAGCCATTGCCAACACGAAAGAGTTGCTCGGGCTGGGGGATGATTATGCCGTTCTCTTTTTACAGGGTGGAGCAAGTCTGCAATTTGCTATGATTCCCATGAATCTGCTTGGCGCAGGCCAGACGGCTGATTATACCAATAGTGGCTCTTGGGCAGCCAAAGCAATCAAGGAAGCCAAGCTGTTGGGTCATGTAAATGTGGCTGCCGACTGCGGGAAAGAGATACCCACGCGTGTGCCCTTGGCCTCGGAGATGAATCTGACGGAAGGCGCGGCCTACGTGCATATTACCACGAACGAGACGATTTCCGGTGCGCAGTGGAAATCCTTTCCGAAGACAGACGCGCCACTCGTGGCCGACATGTCCAGCGATATTCTCTCGCGCCCTTTCAACGCCCAGGATTTCGGGTTGATCTATGCCGGCGCGCAAAAGAACCTTGCTCCGGCAGGTATGGCATTAGTGATCATGCGCAAGGATTTGGCGGATCGGGTTCCGGCAAATGTGCCCAGTATGCTCAAATACAGCACGCACATCGAAAATGATTCCATGTTCAATACCTGTCCGTGTTTCACAATCTATATGTACATGCTTGTTACGCGCTGGATCAAGAAAACCGGACTCGAAACGCTCTATGCGCGCAATGTAGACAAAGCCGCACGCTTGTACAGCGCGATAGATGCCAGCGACTTCTACAAGGGGACTGCCGTACCCGAGTGCCGCAGTGATATGAATGTGACATGGCGCTTGCCCAGCGAAGAGCTCGAAGCCACTTTTGTCAAAGAGGCATTAGCGGAAGGCTTTTCCGGCTTGAAAGGGCATCGCTCCGTTGGCGGCATTCGCGCATCCATTTATAACGCATTCCCTGTAGAAGGTGTTGACGCGCTGGTCTCCTTTATGAAAGACTTCGAGGCTCGCAACGGTTAACCGTTGCGATCTTAGCATACATGCACCCGTAGCTCAATTGGATAGAGTGTCGGCCTCCGAAGCCGAAGGTTGTGGGTTCGATCCCCGCCGGGTGCACCATGCTTTGCCCCGTATACGGGGCTACGCATGGCAAGCCAGCCTTGTTGTTTGCATTCCACGGTCGTGTCTACGGCATCGCCAGCGGCTAGTCCAAGTAGGGATCCCCGGATTCGGTCGGGCAGGGTGGTCCGCTTATGGTGCGTTTTGTTGACCATTGGCATGTTGGTATCTCCGCAAAATTTCGTATTTTGAGCATATCGACAGATTGGTATGTTATCGATGCACTTCTGCCTCATCACGTTCCGCAACGTTGAGCAGCCATCACCGAAACCGGATACTTCTTGAGTAATGCCCAGCGAATGATGTATGATTTATGCAAAAAAAGGGTGCTTTATCGGATCCGGCGTTGTCGAAGCCGGCTGCAAAGCCCTTGTCGGAAAAAGAACCAAGCCGTTCGGAATGTTCTGACGCGTTGCGGGCGCACAGAATATCCTCGATATGCGATGCTCAATCATGAGCAATACCGATTAAGAAACTAAAAAATTATCAGCAAGATGTCTGTATGCAAAAAACAACACTCCTTTTCTCATTTATCGCATTATTTCTATCCCAGCTAAACGTAACGGGGGCTGCGAATTTTAACGGACCCCGTGCCTACATTGACCTAAGCGGACCTACCCCGCGAGGCAGAGGCATGTCCATCATGCAAGATCATGATGAATCTCCTCTCAGATACCAAGAACGAAACGGCATCGGCTGGTGGGAAGGCAGCCCTTTCTTTTATGTAAGTATTGATAACTTCAGATTTAAACAAGGAAGAAGTCCTCTCATTCAGATAGAGATAGAGTATCTTGACACGGGAAAAGATATGCTGGTACTCGAGTATGACAGCCTTGACAAGCGGGTTAACGCCGACAGTCCTAGGCCGGGCGTATGGAAAAGACAGCTAATTGCCAGGAGAACCGACTACGGACGATGGGAAACTGCTCGCTTTACCATAGACGATGCTTTCTTTGACAATCGTTGTAACGGTGGCGACTTTCGCATCCAAAGTAGAGGGAATATCGCTATTCGCAGAATAGAAATTCGTGCGGCGGACCGCTCCTCACAAATAGAAATGGCTGCAATTATCGAAGAGCGTAACAACGAACAAAACCTCGTTCAACCCTTTACCAAAACGATGGACGACGTTATCGCCAAAATGAAACCCTACGACGGTCCTGTGGTAACAGATGTCGATCGCTCTACCGTAAACGGTAAGGTAATGGCCGGCTACCAAGGTTGGTTCAGAGCTCCCGGTGACGGTTCAGGTCGCGGCTGGGTACATTGGGGAGGCCCCGGTGGTTTCCGACCCGGAAGTACATCTGTCGATATGTGGCCGGATGTCAGCGAACTGGATCATGACGAAAAATATGCTACTGCATTTCGTCATGCTGATGGCAGCACTGCCTATGTATTCAGCTCCATGAATAAAAAAACAGTTGTCAGGCATTTTGCATGGATGAAGGAAGCTGGCATTGACGGCGTTTTTCTCCAACGCTTTTTTGCCTATCTAAGTGACCCTATACACGTCTACGGCGGTTATCGCGTTATTGAAAATGTACGTGAAGGAGCTAACACGCACGGTCGAACGTGGGCGATGATGTATGATTTTAGCGGTTGCCGCGGTGATGAAGAAGCATTTGAAGTTTTTAAAACAGAGTGGATGAGACTTGTCGACCACATGAAAATAGGTCGCGATCCCAATGACAAAGCATATCAACACCATAACGGCAAACCACTTGTTTCGCTGTGGGGCCTATTTGAAAACCGTCCCAACATGCCTGATTTTTTCCTTAAAGTTATAGATTTCCTTCAAAACGATCCTAACTACGGTGGCTACAGCGTAAAAATAGGCATCGAAAACAATTGG
The DNA here is from genome assembly GCA_003567005.1 of PVC group bacterium. GTDB lineage: Bacteria > Verrucomicrobiota > Kiritimatiellia > UBA8416 > UBA8416 > T3Sed10-140. The sequence goes on along the minus strand of PXBF01000029.1, from coordinate 27,115 downwards.
CGCACTGGAGAAAGCCCGGAATACGACAAAATCAGGAAGGCTGTTGCTAAAGCAGACATTGTTTCTCCATGGACACCGGGGCGCTACCGGGACCTCGAATCAGCCGAACGCTTCATTCGCACCAGACACATCCCCGACATGGAATGGGCAAATCAAAATGATGTCGATTTTATGCCTGTCCTTTTCCCAGGCTTCAGTTGGGGAAACCTGAAAGGCACAGGTTTTAATGCCATTCCTAGACTACAAGGACATTTCTTTTGGCGTCAAGTATATGAAAATATTAACGCCGGCGCACAAATGATCTACCTCGCTATGTTTGATGAAGTAGATGAAGGCACGGCCTTTTTTAAAGTAAGCAACGATCCCCCGGTTGGAGAGAGTCCCTTCCTCGGCTACGAAGGACTGCCCTCTGACCATTATATGTGGTTAGCCGGCAAGGCAAGAAAGGCTCTTAACCAACAAATTCCGCTCGTAAACACGCCTCCTGAAAGAGAGGGTGTTACTCTTCGACCACTCGAAGAGCTAATCGAAGCTGCAAATGTGCGCGAACCACCTCATCGGTAACCGCCTAAAAAGCGATTTCACGGTCTTCGCGGGCGGACTGATAGACGGCGTCCAAGATACGCTGCACGGCCAGTGATTGTTCCCAGCTTACAAGTTGCTCGGCTTTGCCCTGAAGCACGTCGGCGAAGTGCTGATAGCGCGAGCAATGCGAGAATGGTAATTCCCTGGGTGATTGTAGTTCGATGTGCTCATATCCGCTAGCCGCTTCCCGATGCAGTCGAACCGGATACAAATAGGCTCCTGCTTTCGTACCATACAGTTCGACATTCTGTCGATTTCCTTGTTCTTGATGTAGCAACCAGGATGCTTCCAGTTGAACCGTAGCGCCGTTTCGCATTCGAATCATGGCCGTTGCAAAGTCTTCCACATTATAGGTTGCCCCCGCCTCGCGCACTTTCTGCAACTGCGGTGCTAATTGATTGTAGGTTGCGGCCGTTACACTGACGGGATCAAAATTATCCATAAGGTACAGGCATACATCCAGCAGGTGTACCCCGAGATCGATCATGGGTCCACCGCCGGATAGCTCCTTTTGCGTAAACCATGTTCCCACTCGCGGAACCCCGCTACGGCGCAACCAGTATGCTTTGGCATGGTACACTTCACCGACTAGCCCCGCTGTAATATGTTCCTTCAAAATCTGTGTGTCGCGGGCGAAGCGCTGGTTCATGCCCATCATGAATGTGATTCCCAATTCGCGCGCCTTCTCCACAACGCGTTCCGCATCGGTTAGAGAGAGAGCAAAAGGCTTATCGAGCATGACCGCCTTGCCTGTTTCCATCGCACGGATCGCCGTCTCCGCATGAAAGGCATTCGGAATTACGATACTCACGGCTTCAACGGATTCATCGGCCAGCAATGTGTCAATATCCCCATATGCATTCGGGATACGAAAATCTTTTGCCAGTTCCTCTGCCCTGGTTCTGTCGGTATCTGCTACAGCCACAAGCTCTGCATTCGGGGCTCTCGTATAACCTGTCGCATGATTCCGTCCCCAGTTGCCGGCTCCGATTAACCCAATTTTTACCGTATCCATGATGCCGTCCCTCATTTTATCCAAGGTTACCGTCTCTGCTTCTTCCAGACGAATGCGCACAAACTACTACAGGGAAAACTGCAACTGCAAGCGGATAGGCAACAAAGTCCCCCTCAAACCGCATCTTCCGTAGTTCAGTAAAATGTATGACATTTGTGTCCGATTCAGCTTGCGTGTGATCGTTACAAGAAATAACAATGCAGTTACTCTTCAGAAAAACGATATTGATAGTACCGCGTCCGGTACAAACAGGAAGCATATATTCGGTCAAGGAGTTACAGCATGAGTAATTTGGGGTATGATGACACGATGTACATTTCAGGGAATCCTTATCGTGTACACGACAGCAGCCGTCCGCAACCGCGCGTCGTGACACCGGGAGATCTGCCAGGCGCTACTCCGAGTGACGCGACGATTCTTTTTGATGGAACAGACCTGAGCGAATGGAGTAAGCTTGATGGAAGCGAGCCAAACTGGATTGTGGAAAATGGGTATATGAAAGTACATCCAGGCGGCGGCAATATCCGTACCACGCAAGCGTTTGGCAGCTGTCAGCTTCATCTCGAGTTTGCGGCCCCTGCGGAAATCAAAGGGGAAGGCCAAGGTCGTGGGAATAGTGGCGTATTTCTCATGCAGAAATACGAAATTCAAGTACTGGATAACTACGAGAATCCCACCTATGCTGATGGTCTTTGTGGTGCCATTTATGGCCAGTGTCCTCCCTTGGTAAACGCATGCCGCAAACCGGGCGAATGGAGTAGCTATGACATCATCTGGGAAGCTCCGGTTTTTCATGAAGGCGAACTGCTTAAACCGGCATACGTTACGCTACTGATGAATGGAATCCTCCTTCACCACCGGAAAGCGTTACTGGGCCCGACCCAGCACTGTGTGACCACGCACTATGAACCACATTCGGCAACCGGCCCGCTCATGCTGCAGGATCATGGCGACAAAGTGCGCTTTCGCAATATCTGGTACCGCCCGCTCACCGCTTATGACCATGCCTGACGCCATGTTTAGACTACAGACTGCAGACCTTTGGGCGCGGGGCGCAGGGCGCGGGGCGCGGTCAAGACATAGGTAACATTTGAGGTTCAGGACATGGGTAACACTTTTCAGTCGGTTTGCGGTAGTCTTGTTGAGAGTGGTTTCGTAATGAAAGTATTGATGACGGTGTTCGGGCCTTTCGGGGATTTCAAGCGTAATCCCAGCGAAATGGTTCTGGAGTATGCCCTGCGACATGGCGCTTTTGATGGTTGCGCGGTCGACTGGGTCGTGTTGCCGGTGGCTTTTGGTGCCGTTGACGACTTCATAGAGGGGATACAGATCGGTTCATACGATGCTATTATTCATACGGGTGTTGCCGCTGGGGGTCTGCGTCCACAAATCGAAGAGCGAGCTTGCAATCGCGTGAAAGGACGGGATGTGCATGGTATTGCCTTGGAGGGGGTGATCGATAAGCGGGGGCCCGCCTTGTTGACAAGTCCTATGAGTCGCCATATTTGGGATTCTTTGTGTTGCTGTGATCGCGATATTGGCATTGCCCTATCCGAGGATGCTGGGGCGTATCTGTGCAATTACATTTTTTACAAAAGCTTGCTACGTTTCGGGGCAGATACCGGCGTTAGTTTTTTGCACGTTGCCGACTTCATGAAGCATCGGGATGCCAGTGGTCTTCACGCTCAGGCCGAGCTACTGGTTACAATCCTGCATTGCTCGCTGGGTATCGTGCAGAGCGATCCGTTATGCATTCAGTCGCCAGATGGTAAAGTTCAACAGGGCGGCAAAGGATACCCATAGGGCGTAGGGAATGAGCAGGATGGCCGCCTTACGTTTGACGCGCCAGAATGTGGCTATCGTAGCGAGGAGGGCAGCGAGCAGAAGGATGATCTCTGCAAATGCCAGATCTGGGCGCTGCAGACCGAAGAATAGCGGCGTCCACAAGAGGTTGAGTAGCCATTGTATGAGGAAGAGAGTCAGGGGCCAGCGTTGCTGTTTCCATCCGCCTTGTTTCCAAACCATCCAGGCAGCAATGGCCATCAGGATATAGAGTGCAGTCCATACTGGACCGAAGATCCAGTTAGGCGGATTCCATGCGGGTTTTGTCAGGTCTTCATACCATCCGCTCGTGTCGACGACTAAACCGGTTAGGGTGGCGCTGAAAGTGAGGGCCAACCAACCAGTCAGTGCTAATAAGGTATTTTTTGTTGCCGATTCGGTGTAGGCATGTCGCGTCGTGTGTTCATGCTTCATGGAAGGGGCAAACATGCATGTAGCATTGGTATCCTGGCTGTTTGCTTTGTGGCTGATATGTGTCTCATTCTTCTTCTTTTTGTTGCAAGCCCACCTGTTTTTCCAAGGCTTCAAGGATGCGATCATAGCGTGCGGCTTGCTCTTCCCACTTGGTGATTAGCTTTTCATATCTATCGATCAGCTTGCGTTGTTTGGCATTCATTTCTTGCTGTCTTTGCTGTTCTTTTTGCCACCTTTCCCATGCTTCTTGTCTTTGGCGGGCTTCCCTCTCTTGTTGTTCTCGATGCTGCTCCCATGCTTTTTCGCGTCGTGCGGTTTCTTCAGCTAGCGTGCGTTGGTAAGCGGTCCAATCCGTTTCAGCGGTTGTGTCCTGTGCCTGTGTCATGATGCTGCTTGATGCGTAGATCCATAGTAAGGCGATAGCCCAGTGCATTTTCATAACCTTCCTTTCTTGTTTCCAACCATCCGTATCTCCTGTGATTGCAATAGATTCTGACGCGCTACAAACAATTGTCAATTCTTGTTATACAGCCAAATTTTTCGGATAGGGTTAGACCACCGATGGTTCTGATATAGAGGAATACGATGAACAAGCCTCTGTAGGGCGTGACGATACGTTTGCCGAATATATAGGCCAAACATTTTTCACCATAGAAACTCCAGGTGAGCATGGTGGTATAGGCGAAGAGCAGCAGGCGTACGAGTACCACAAGTCCGCCGACCCTTGGGAGGATAGTATCGAAAGCATTGGAGATCCGTTCAGCGCCGGTAAAGCCGGTTTCCATTGTGCCGGAGAGTATGACGACGAGAGCGGTCATGGTACAGACGATAACAACCAGGCATGCGAGAAGATAGATGAGACACATGATCGGAACGATGGCTTCAGCCGTATGTGCGATCCGGCGAATCCCTCCGAGGATAACAATGCCAACGAGCACTTATCTGTTGTTGTTTGTCTAGGGTTTTGGTTCCAGCGGGTTTTGTGTGCGTTGGGTGTTGCGATAGGCGTTTGGTGAGCATCCTTGTGCGCGTTTAAATTTTGCGCAGAAGTACTGTTCGGAATGGAATCCTGCTTGTGCGGCGATGTCTGCTGTAGAGAGGTTTGTTGTTGCCAGCAGGGCGCAGGCATGGCTTAGGCGTTTCCGGTTCAGTTCCTGGTTCAGCGTGCGTCCGATTGCTTCGTGGAAATGGCGATCCAGCGTGCGGCGCGGGGTGCCACAGGCCTTGGCAATTTCTGCTCCGCCGATGTTCTCGGTATAGTGGTCCCACATATAGCGTAGTGCTTGTGCTGCGGCAAGGTCCGGGATTGCGAGGATATCCGTGCTTCTACGTGTAACCACTTCGCCGGGAGGAATGAGGATAGGAGACGTTTGTTGTTTTTCGCCATTCATGAGGCGCTGTAGCAGGTATGCAGCTTCGCGGCCGCGCTGTTTACAGCTCATGTCGATGCTTGAGATCGGTACGGGGCTACACTCGCAGGCCAAAATATCGTTGTGTGCGCCTAGAATGGCGACTTGCTGTGGAATTTCCAGGCCGGCGTCGATGCACCAGCGGCAGACCCGGACTGCGAGGCGATCGTTCACACAGAAAATGGCAAGTGGGAGGTTTAATTTTGCGAGTTCGCGTTTGAAGTGTTCGCCTTTTGTGGTTTCGTCGCGCGATGTTGCTCGGAGAGCTGGGATTCGGGTGCAAGCGTGGCCGTTTTGGCGTATATATTTTTGGAAGACGATTAATCTTTGGGCTAAACCGGCTCGTTTGAAGCCGCAGATTGCGAAGTTACGGAATCCACGCTCGAGCAAGTAGTTCGCAGCTTGCAGTCCGGTTGCCTGCTCATCGCGCAGTACGGTCGGGATCTGGTCGGCAGGGCCCCATGCGGAGGTCAGCGAGACAGCAGGGCCAACGGCAAGCATCAGTTTTCTGGCATCCACTGCACGTTCCTTGTTGAGGTAAAAGAGCAACCCGTCCGGTTTTAGTGACTGTGGAATTTGCATATGCCACTGACCCAGATCCACCATATTCCATCCCAGTTCTCGCCCTGCCTCGATGGCGCCGAGCACAGACAGCGGTACGGCGCGGTCCTCGGGGGCACTATCGGCGTCTACGGCAAAAGCTACTGTATGGCGCCGGAGCGCATGCGTAGGTCTTGTATTCATATGCATTGGCCATAAGCATACTCGGAGTGCACTCCAATTGCAATCGCTTCATTGAACCCCTATTTGAACATAAGGGCATTCCCGTTTCGGTGGCAGCATGTACAGGATTCGTTCTATATGAGGAAATTGCTAGTGCATGCTGGCTCTCTATCCGAGCGTTCGTGTAGGATTGTGGTTGTGGCTCCATTCGCGGCAGTGGCCGGAAATTGCAAGGGGCGTGGCCTAAATTTGTCATTCAATAATGTGTAGTGAGTAGGGTATCCTGTTGCCGTTGGTTTATGTTCTTTATCATCCAGTTTGTTGGGAGTTTGGTTTGGGGTGTTGTGGGGGGGCTCATGGGTCCCCATCGCGTTTCAGGGGGTGCTATCCGGCGAACCTGTGGGGATGCAATACAAACACAGAAAGGTGTTGTTATGACAGCAGAGACCGTGATCAGGGGGCAAGGGGTTGTGGTAGACGAGGTTCGGCGTTTTCGTGCTTACAGGATTGGGGAGGCCAAGAGGAGGCCTTGGGGCGTTCTGGGGATGTGTTTGCTGGCATGTGTTTTTGTGTGCGGTGTACAAGCGGCTACCATTCATTGGACGGTTTTTGACATCACGGATGATATAGGCAATGTATCGACCAACGGAACGCTTCTGGATGCACGCAACGGGGGATTGGTTTCGCGCACCGTCACCGGAGTGACTTTCGAGTCGGTTGAGAATAGTGGCAATCTGTTCGACAGTTTGTTTGGCAACGACAATATCGGGGCGCGCGGCTGGGGTAATGTCGTTACGGACACGGATTACCGTGAATTTTTGCGAATCGGGCAGCGTTCGGGGCGCACCTCTGGGGGCATTATCCAGGCCCCTGAAGTTTGGACTACTGTACATTTTGAGGGGCTTACGGTCGGCAACACGTATCAGATACAGATCTGGGCTTCCGACAACGTAAGCACTCCGCCGCAGAACCGGGCCCTTGTTTTGGGGGATGGTGTGTCGACAGGTTCACCAGAGTTCGGCACGGATGCGCAACTCTTTTTTCATGTGAATCAGGGTGGGGCCGGACAATACGCGATTGGTGTATTTGTGGCCGACGCAGCCACACAGTCTTTCAATGTGCGTACGAGAAATAACATTTTGGTGGGCACTCCGAATTGGGGGAATCAAGATCATTTTTCCAATGGTTGGCAGATTCGTGACATGGGTCTTGATACGAGTCCTCCTTCTCCCGATCCGATGACCTGGGCGGTAGAGCCTACGGCGGTGAACGAGGGTGTGGTCACGATGACGGCGACGACCGCGACGGACCAGACGGGGGTAGAGTATCAGTTCCGGCGGTATGCGGCCGATGGCACAACGCTTCTTTTCGCGAGTCCTTGGCAGGGCGACACGGTTTTTGTGGATAGCGGGCTTACCCCGGATACGACTTATGGTTACACGGTGACGGCGCGGGACAAGACGCCGGATCAATTTACGGGTTCACCCTCGGCGGTGGCATTTGTGACGATGCCTCCGCCCGACACGACACCGCCAACTCCTGACCCGATGACTTGGGAAGTGGAGCCCACTGCGCTACGCTATGATACGGTAACGATGACGGCGACAACGGCTACGGATGTCAGCGGCGTGGAGTATTATTTTGCGGAGCTTTCGGGCAATCCGGGTGGCAGCAGCAGCGGTTGGCAGGACAGTCCGGTGTTCATCGCCACGGGGCTCACGCCGAACACGACATACAGTTATACTGTGACGGCGCGGGACAAGAGTCTTGCCCAGAATGAAACGGCACCTTCTGCTGTGGTGCATGTGACCACGCAGCAAAAGGGCTCAGCCACGATTACGTGGGAGGTGTTCGACATCACAGACGATGTCGGTAACGTCTCGACAGAGGGAACCTTGGTGGATGCGCGCACGGGTCGGCTTGGTGTGGGCAATAACGTGACGGTCAATGGTGTGACTTTTAAATCAGTAGAGAATAGCGGTAACCTGTTCGACACGGTTGCTCATAACGACCATTTAGGGGCGCGCGGCTGGGGCAATGTCGTTACGGATGGGAACTACCGCGAATTTTTGCAATACGGCCAGCGTTCGGGGCGGACAGCCGTTGTTAGTGATCCTGGTCCCCCCCCGCATGTTTGGACGACAGTGGAAATTTTGAACCTTACTGTTGGTCATGCATATCTTGTCCAGATCTGGTCTTCTGATAATGCGGCTGGGTCGTCGCTGGAAAGGGGGCTTGTTCTTGGTAATGGCGAGGCCAATGTGTCACCGGATTACGAAACAGACGCTATCGTGTTGCTCAAGTTGGCCGACGGTGGTGCGGGGCAGTACGCCACCGGAATGTTTGTTGCGAATGCACCCAATCAAGCCTTCAATGCGCGCATTGCCAACAATCTGCTCACTACGCCGTCATGGAATAATGATGGTCATTACGCGAGCGGTTGGCAGATTCGTGATTTGGGGCCTTTGGTTCCTGCGGGGACGATCCTCAGTATTCGGTGACCGCGGCAAGGGGGGATGAGCATGTTTCCTGCTTGTCTTCCGCTTGTGTCAAAGCAGGCTACCGTTTCTTGCGAACGGTAGCCTTTTTTGGGCGTTGTGCAGGGGGGCAAGGTCGTTTGGTTTTGGCCTGCATTATAAGCGTCCATCGTTTTCTCGTCTTTTTGGGGGTTAGGGGTTGGTGAAACAGGTTTGGTTCCACTATGCTTTAACATTGTTGTCGTGTGTAATGGCAGTAGGTGTTGCTGATTGATGATGGCACCTGGAATGGCCAAGGTGATGTGTGGGATGATGCTGGGCGAGGATTACGGGGGTGCGGATTGCCATTGCGATCCGAAATGGGGTGTTTCTATTGTGTTGGTAAGAAAATGAAGGAGAGTAGCATGAACCGGAGCCGTAATTTTTGCCTTTTGCGTATTGTATGGATTTGGCTTTGTGCCGTTATCGGGTTTTATTCCGTGTTTGTATCGACGGCTGTGGCGGAGGCGCGGCCCTTCTCGGCGTTGCAGGATATGGTTGTAATGCGGGGGCCGCGCGAAGATCAAGGCGGTCATTTTGGTCATGTCGGGGTTACAGGGTTGTTTTTGCGATTTCATCCGGGGCGCGTTTTGAAGATCGAGCATGTTCTGCCCGACACGCCCGCGACCGGTCTTTTTGAAGTAGGCGAAACGGTTGTTGGGGTAAACGGGATTCCGCTTGCGGGGAACAATGCATTTGTCGTTTTAGGTGCCTTGCTTGCAAAGGCGGAAGAGACAGACGGTAAGCTTGTGTTCACGGTTCATGGGGATAATGCGGCGCAAGCGCGTGACGTTGCGGTGCAGATTCCGGTGCTGGGTTCGTACAGTGCGACGTGGCCGTTGGCGTGTGAGAAATCGGATCAGATTGTTACGCGTGCGGCGGCGTATTATGCGAATCGGCGTCTTTATGCGAATGGGGATCATGCCGAGGAGCTTGGTGTTGGGAGTATGAATGATCGGGGCATGGGTGCGGCCTTAGCGGCCTTGTTTTTACTTTCGACAGGCGATGATCAATATTTGCTGCGTGTGAAGCAGTATGTTGATCAACTAGCAGCCGATGTTCCTAATTTAGGCGATCACTCGTGGAACAATGGGTATAACGGAATACTTGTGGCCGAATACTATTTACGAACAGGTGATGCGGCTGCGCTGCCGGTTTTACAATTTTATGCTGATAATGCGCGTGACCGGCAGTTTTTTGGTGTAGGCTGGGGGCATTGGGGTCGTGGTTTGAATCCGCGTTATGTTGCGGGAGGTTTAATGAATCCTGCGGGGGCACAGATTGCCACGACGCTTTTACTGGCGAAAGAGTGCGGTATCGAGGTTGATACTGACACGCTGCTGGGTGCTTTACGGCATTGGTATCGTTTTGCGGGTCGTGGCACAGTGGCCTATGGAGACCACCGCGGCGAAGGTTGTCTTGGGTCGAATGGCAAGGATGGCATGTCGGCGGCGATGATGCAGGTGGCATCGGGGGCGCAGGGCAATGTTGAGATTTATGAGAAAGCGCGTGATTTGCTTTCGAAATCGACGCTGTTTTCTTACCCTGTGATGGTGGGGGGGCACGGGGATAGTGGGCGTGGAGATGGGATTTGGCGCGGGATTGCGTCATCGTATAGTCTTGCCACGACGCCGGAGTACTACCATGCGCTGCAGAACAATTTGCGTTGGTGGTTTGCCTTGGCGCGTCGTCCGGGCGGTGGTTTTGGCATGCCGATGAACATGCGTTTTGATGATGCAGGTTCTGGTGCGGGTCTTGGTTTGGCGTATACAGCTCCGCGCCGCACTTTGCGGATTACGGGTGCACCTCCCTCGGAGCATGCGCATCCTTTTACGCTACCCGAGCGGATTTGGGGCCGCGAGGCGGATCGTGCCTTTCACCGGATCACGTATGCTGCGCCCTATCAAGATGCTGGTGAAGAGGAGCCGCCGCATGTGTTGTTTCGGCAGTTAGGTAGTGCTTATACGCAGCCTGAGGCTGATTTTGCCGAGATTCACGATCGCCTTCTCCGGCATGTACGGCATCCATCGTTCATGGTGCGCACACAGGCAGCCAAAGCGCTCCTGCGCCTTGCTGCGTTTGAAGATCTTGCGGGTTTGCTGGACGATCCGGATCCGCGTGTGCGGCGCGCTGGGTTAGACGGTTTGACAGACTACAACTACTGGCATTTTATTGGTCGCAACCCTGCTCGCAGCGAGCAGATCTCGCCTGCGATGATAGAGTCGATTCGGCGGATTTTACAGGATCCCGAAGAGTCATTGTTTGTGGTAGACGGTGCCTTGCTGGCACTGAGTCTGGCGAGTCCGGATGTGATTTATGAGAGTTTGGCGCTTATTATGCCATGGACGGAGCATACGGAGTGGTGGCTTCGTCAATCGTCGTATGCGGCTTTAAATGGCATTGCGCAGAAGACGGAGTTTTTGCCGGAAGTATTGCCGATCATGGTATCGATGTATACGGGGGAACCACGCACGCAGGCACGCGATTTCATGCGTGCGCGGGTTGCGCAAGTGTTGCGTCGGCATCCATCTGACACGGTTGTGGGGGCGAAGGCCCTTGCAGGTTTGTTACATAGTATTGCGCATACGACGATTCGGCCGGAGCCGCATTTACGGGAGGGGCGGCATTATGTTTTGCAGGCGGCGATAGCAGCGATGCAGCATAGTCCGGAGAGTGCGGCCGAGATTGCGGAAGTGTTTTATCGTCGTTTTGGTGAAGTGGAGCAAAATGAGATTGAGGATGTGACGAATCGTCTGTTGGCGCTGGTGGGGGATCGTCGTTTGTCCGATGATGCACGTTCGGCTTTGGTGGAGAAGTTATCGGGTTCGTATCGGCGCGCGTTTTTACGGATGTTGGAAGAACGTCCGAATGATGCGCCATTGGATACGATTTTAGGTCTTGCGCAGTTGGAGCGTCCGGAGGCGGGTTGGCGGTTGGTAGGGGGCGTGGATCCTGCCGAGCGGGTTTGGCGCTTTACCAGTTTTGATCCAGCCCCGGCGGATCGGGTTCCTGCACACATCAATCGGCGGTTCCGGGTGGGGGCAGTGCCGGAAGAGCTTGAAGGTTGGTACGAGCCAGCTTTTGATGCGTCTGGCTGGTCGGTGGGGCATGCCCCGATTGGCAAGGGGGAATTTCGTGGGCGCGGTCATCATGGTCGGACGATCGACAGCCGTTCAGTATGGGGCGATGGGGAATTGGTCGTGATGCGCAGTACCATCGAGATCGAAGATCCCTCTTCCTATGATTTTTTCCGTCTGCGTGTGCTGGCGAATAATGGTTACCGTGTTCTTTTGAATGGTCATGAGATTCATCGTTACGGGTGGTGGAACAACACACCGGAATATACGATGATCCGGATTCCGCCCCATCGTGCCAGGCATTTTCAGGCTGGGCCCAATGTGATTGCTGTATTTGCCAATATCGCATATGAGCAGGGTGAGCAGGTGGGGCAGATCGATGTGTTTGTCGAGGGGCTTACGAAGTCTGATTTGCTTGGCACCGCGAATGGTGTAGACGCAACAACTGCTATGCCGTGAGGATGTTCGGCGTCGATATGGCAGCAGCTTTTTTAGAAGTAAATTTCCGAGCATATGTTTGCGAAGGGTACGCCTTTTGCGAGGAGTATATCGCGCACTTGCACGACCATTTCGGCGCTACCGCATAGATAGTACGGTGTGTCGATGGGAACGGTAGGTTGCTCCTGAAGCCAGTGCGTAAGTCGTCCGGCATATAGACCTTCTCCATGGGCTTGTGAACAGCAGCGAATATAGCGTGTTTTCAAAACAGGCATAAATTCGTTGGCGAAGTAAAAGCCGGTTGCGTTTCTGGCACCATGAATGAGATATTTATTATTTCCGCGTCCGGAGCGTAGCATCGCGCGAAAGGGAGCAATGCCGGTTCCGGCTGCGATCCACCAAGCCGATTTGGTGTCGTCTATGAATGTGCCTACGGGCATAGATATCTGCACCGTGTCCTGCGGTTGTGCCTTCGCCAGCTTGGGGCTGAGTTGGCCATCCTGTTTGATATTGAAGAGAATTTCCCAATAGGGGTCTTCGGTTCCGCTACATAAGCTATAGAGTCTGGGTGCAATCGTAGGTGTTGTTGTAACGCCGATCACTTGACCGGCTCTAAAATCTGCACAACGCGGGATGCGCATGACAAAGACGCCTCGTCCGATTGTCTGCATAGAGATGATTTGCACGGATTGCAAAGGCAACTCTTTGGCAGGTGTTGTAGTGTATTGGGGTTTCATGCGTTACCCATTGGAGATAGTAGGTTACAGATTGCGTTTTTCGATCACTCAGCATAGGCTGATGACACAGTTCTTGCGATGATAAAACATAGCAGGGTTGCAGGGGGGTGCCCGAACTGGAGGTAGATGAAAGTGCTATATGACGTGGGTGTTCTGTAATCTGGTGACAATCGATTTTGCGATGCGGATAGAGGAGAAAGGGTATGTCAAAATTAGGGGTTAATATAGACCATGTGGCGACGTTGCGCCAGGCACGGGGAACGATCTATCCCTCTGTTCTGGAAGCTGCGACGATTTGCGCGCGTGGAGGCGCGGCGGGCATTACCGTTCATTTGCGCGAGGATCGGCGTCATATTCAGGATGCAGATGTTTACGGGTTGAAAGAGGCGCTCTCTATTCCTTTGAATCTTGAGATGGCAGTAGAGGAAGAGATTGTAGCGATTGCTTTGGATGTATGCCCGGATGAAGTTTGTCTGGTGCCGGAGAAACGGCAGGAATTGACAACGGAGGGTGGTCTCGATGTGGCGGGCACGCTTTCCAGCCTTGAGTCGGTTGTAAAGAGATTACGGAATGCTGGTATCGTGGTAAGCTTGTTTATTGACCCCGAGGAATCACAAATTGATGCGGCGGTACTGTTAGGGGCACCCGTTATTGAACTGCACACGGGAACATTTTGTGATGCCTCAGGGGTAGTCGCTGATCGGGAATTGGTTCGCTTGCAGCGTGCTGCTGCATATGCCGCGTCGCGAGGCTTGCAAGTAAATGCGGGGCATGGCATCCACATGGGCAATATTACGAGCGTTATGCAGGTACCGCATTTGGATACGTTAAACATAGGTCATAGCATTATCGCGCGGGCCGTATTTGTGGGGCTCGAAGCAGCCGTTGTTGAAATGCGCGAGGCGATAGAGGGAGTAGGGAAAAGCTGAAATGCTTCCACCTTCGCGCTTCGCGGCTACGGGTGGACAAGGAAAAGCTGACACTACGATTAGGGTTAGTTGATGCATCACAGAAATTACAATATGTTAATAGACCGTGTGCAATTGCTTTGGGTATTTGATTTCAGTGTTTCAGTATTTTAGCGTTTCAGTATTTTTCTTGGGGTATGTGATGGACGTAATTTTGGGGACGGGGATTGATTTGGTTGAAAATGAGCGTATTCGGGAGGTGTTGGCGCGTTGGGATGCGCAGTTTACTGCGCGTGTTTTTACGGATGCGGAGCGAATGTATTGCGAATCCAAGGCATTTCCAGCGCAACATTATGCGGCCCGGTTTGCGATTAAGGAAGCGGTGGGCAAAGCTTTGCGTACGGGGATTGGACCGCACATGGGCTGGAATGAGATCGAAGTGGAACGTGATGTAGCCAGCGGGGCACCGTCGGTGAAGTTGCATGGCGCCGCCGCGGAATATGCTCGAGGCATTGGTGTGGATCGCATTTTGATCAGTCTTTCGCACACGCACCATTATGCAGTGGCACAGGCAATCGTTGTTGGTAAGGAGTCCAAGGTCTGAGACCGGATGTTGTGGACAGATTGCGGATAGGCTTTGGGAAGAAATAAACAGATTCTGCAATCTGATGAAGAGGAGGCGGTGATGCAGGTAGTGACAGCGGAACAGATGCGTGATATGGATCGCCAGACGATCGAGAGTGGGGTTGCCAGCGGTGCAGAACTGATGGATCGCGCGGGTCGGGGGCTAGCCAGGGCGATTCTGCGAATATGCAACTTACGGCAATTGGCACATCCGCGCATTGTGATGTTGGCTGGCAAGGGCAACAATGGCGGTGACGTATTTGCGGCGGCCTATCATCTTTTTCGCCATTTTCCCAATATGGAAATTCTGCTGGTAGGGGATCCAGATCAATTGAAGGGGGAAACACGCTGGCATTATGAACGCGTGTGTGAACATGTGTCCTGTAGCAGTGTAACGGAAATTGAGCAGTGGGAGGGACGCACTTGGTATGGAGGCGTTGATCTGGTGGTAGATGGTTTGCTTGGTACGGGAAGTGAGGGGGCTCCTCGCGAGCCCATTGCGGGGGCCATTCGCACGATTAACCGTGTTCGTCTGGGAGGGGCTCTGATCGTAGCTGTCGATATTCCTTCCGGCCTATGTTCCGATACGGGGTGTGCAAGCGGTGATGTTGTGTTGGCAGATTTTACGATTACCATGGGGTTACCCAAAGTTGGTATGTTACAGCCATTGGCTCGACCGTACCTTGGGTGTGTTGAGGTCGTGGATATCGGCGTTTGTGCGCGCGATGAAGAAGTCTTACATGACGGGGATAGGGTCTATATTGGCGGTGCAGATGTGCGCGCTTGGTTGCCCCCGCGTGCACGAATGAGTCATAAGGGAAGATATGGCAAGGTGCTTGTAGTTGGGGGGGCGGCAGGGTTCAGTGGCGCCATCGCGATGGCCGCTAAAGCGGCATGCCGCAGTGGTGCTGGTTTGGTTTATGTTTTGACCTCTGAGAAGGTGGTGGGGACCGTTTCGCAACTCGTTCCGGAAGCGATGGTATTTGGCGGCAAACATCGTTCCGATGGGGGCCTCACGGCAGGCGCATTGGAGGATATAAAGCGACGTATTCCTGATGTGCATACGGTTTTGATCGGTCCTGGTATGACAGCCCATCCGGATGGTGTACAACTCATCCAAACTGCATACAAGCTTGTCAGGGATACGCTTGTTCTGGATGCCGATGCGTTACATGTATTGGCAAATTCAGATATTACCTTGGCAGATTATCCGGAAAAGAGCGTGATTCTTACACCCCATCCCGGAGAGGCAGCGCGTTTATTGGATGTTTTTCCGACGGCGATTCAAGGGGATCGTTTTGGCATGGTCCGTCAGTTGGCAGAGAAGTACCGAGCTGTCGCCGTGCTAAAAGGAGCGGGGACGTTGGTTTCTAATGGGCATGCATGTGGCATGAACCTAACAGGCACGCCTGGTATGGCAACGGGGGGCAGCGGGGATGTTTTAGCGGGCGTGATTGCGGCTTTGTGTGCGCAAGTTGATGGGCCATGGCGAGCGGCTGCGGCTGGTGTTTATCTGCATGGGGTCGCGGGCAACATGGCATCATTGGTTACGTCTGAGATCGGTATGACAGCATGGGATGTGTTGGATATGGTTCCAAAAGCTTTTGGTTGGGTATTAGGACGGTAGCAGTATATTTCTGGTAATGGTGACTTTGTGTGAGGATTACGGTTATACCTCGATATCTCATAGGAATGGTATGAGCCGTTACCGTAAGGAGACATTAATGGAGCGGGATGAAGCATTGGTTGAGTATGTTGCAGGCCTATATGGACAGTTTCCGGATATTCGCCCCTATGATATGGACGATTGGGATTTCACTTGGGCCGATGAAGGATATCAGTTTTTAGAGGCTTGTGATTTTGGAATGTCCGAATTGACGTTTCAGCGTTTGATTGCGGCAAGGCCGAATGATCCTGATGGTTTTGAAGGGCTTGCCTTGGTGTATCAAGCTCTAGGTATACGTGATTGGGCCGTATTGTTCATTGATGAAGCATTGCGCTTAGCGAAAGAAAAAGTGGATGCGAATGCATTGGATAAGGATGTCGTCGTTGAAATGGCTGCTGAGCAGGAGCGTATTCACGCTTTGCCCAAAAACCAGCAGGTTTCGTCGGGGGAAGATGAAGCTGAGGGGGAGTAAGGATGCGGGTTCTTTTTATGGGATCGGCCGATATTGCCTGTGAAACATTAACGATGTTAATGGGTTGGCCTGCGATAGAGGTCGTCGGGGTTGTTGCCCAGCCGGATCGTCGTGTGGGGCGCAAGTTGCAACTTGCCGCCTGTCCGGTAAAAGAGCATGCCCTATCTTTGGGTCTAGATGTATTTACGCCGGAGGGCGTGAATCGTGCGGAAGCGATTTCGCATATTTGTCATTTGCGTCCGGATGTTGGTGTCGTGATGGCATATGGGCAAATTTTGCGCCCATCGTTATTGGCGGTTCCGCGCTTTGGGTTTCTGAATATACACACGTCTCTATTGCCGCGGTACCGTGGTGCTGCGCCTATACAGCGTGCCGTAGCCCATGGAGATGCAGAGACGGGCGTCAGCATTATGCAAATGGACGCAGGTATGGATACGGGAGATGTTCTGGCAATGGAGTCGGCACCCATTGGCGAATCGGAAACGGCTGGCCATCTGCACGATCGCCTTGCTTGTATGGGTGCGAATTTGATGAAAGGGGTGCTTCGTGCCCTTATGGAAGGACGCCTTGTTCCGCAGGCGCAGCCCGCGCGTGGTGTGACGTATGCTCCCAAACTCGAAAAGCGAGAAGGGCAAATCGACTGGAGGCAGCCCGCGCGAAGGCTTTACAATCGAATACGCGGTTTTTATCCATGGCCTTGTTGTTATTGTTATTTTGATGCGGGCAAGAGTGGTCTGCAAACGTTGCGTATCTTAGAGGCAAGGTGTTTGCCAGGCGCTTACGGGGTGCCCGGAGAAATTCTCGAGCAAGGCGACAGGTTTGTCGTAGCATGTGGGGAAGGGGCTTTAGCATTGATAACGGTCCAACCGCAGGGCAAGACGCATATGCGGGGAGAAGATTTTTTGCGGGGTCGGCGACTCGTAGCGGGGACCGTGCTACCGTAGCAGGTTGGTTTGCGTATGCTTGTTGTGCTTGGGACATGCATAGCGCATACGTATATTTATGCTACATGGATAGATTGAACTGTCATGTTTGACCTGTACGTATGTGGGCATGGTTTGAAATGATTGTGTTTTCGAGAGGGTTACGATGGGCAAGGGAGATGGTATGGAGAAGGTTGTTCACGTTGATTTAGCGGATCGTGGGTATGATATACGTATCGGACCTGATTTTGGCTCTACTTTGGAAGCCGCAGGAGAGGGGCGGGCTGCACTCATCCTGGCTGACTCCCACACAGGGCCTTTATATCGGGATGCTGTTTGCCACATGCTTGAGAACAACGGATTCATATGTTCTTATCTGGAAATTCCTGCCGGTGAATCCTCAAAATGCCTGTCGCAGCTGGGTGCTATTCTAGAACATGCGGTGGAGGCTGGCTTGGATCGCAAAAGTTTACTGGTTGCATTGGGGGGAGGCGTTATAGGCGATCTCGGCGGGTTTGCGGCATCGGTGTATTTACGCGGTATATCCTTTTTGCAGATTCCGACAAGTCTGCTAGCCATGGTGGATAGTGCAGTAGGGGGGAAGACTGGCATTAATTTGCCACAAGGAAAGAATTTGGTAGGCGCATTTCATCAACCGGTTTCAGTTGCCGTGAACCTTGCGACATTGGAGACACTACCGGAGCGAGAGTATCGTTCCGGATTGGCTGAAGTTGTGAAGTACGGTATTATATATGACGAGGATTTTTTTGGTTATCTTGAAAAAGAACAGGACGCTTTGTTGCGGCGGGATGCTGCTGTTTTAGCACACGTTATAGGGCGCAGTTGTGAAATCAAGGCAGCCGTTGTCGCACAGGACGAGCGGGAGGGCGGTTTGCGAGCGATCTTGAATTACGGGCATACGTTAGCACATGCCATTGAGGCTGTCTTTGGATATGGAGTGTACCTGCACGGTGAAGCGGTTTCGTTAGGGATCGTATATGCGAATTGTGTGTCAGAAGCTCGTTGCGGGTTATCATCGGATGCAAGTAGGCGTGTGCAAGATTTACTGGAGGGGTTTGGTTTACCCGTTCACATCCCTCGCGATGTGGAATGGAATCCGTTGCGCGCGGTGATGTCCACAGACAAGAAAGCGCAACGCGGTGTGCCGAAATTTGTTTTAGCGGAACGTATTGGAGCGGTACAATTCGGGTTTGAGGTGTCGGAAGAGGCTTTGGAGGCTGCCTACCGCAGTCTGGCATCGCCTGATCGACAATAGGGAGATCATGGATGTCTGCTGTTAATGAGTGGATTGTGCGGGAATATTTTGAAAGCCTTGGATTTTTGGTGGGACAACCGCGAAAATACAGTGTGCCGGGGCGTTCGAAAACGGCTGACGAGGAGATTGATCTTGTGGCATATCATCCTGCACATGCCGTCCATGAAATGCCCCGCCACATTACATGGGAGACAGCAGATCTTGCGCGGGTGCAACGTGTGTTGATTGGTGTCCGCGGTTGGCATACAGAGCGATTTTATGTGTCTACCTTTGAGCAAGCTCCGGATATTTTGCGTTTTTGCGGTGCCGAGACATCGGCTTATGCTTCTCGTCTATTAGGAGGTTCGGAGTTTGCCAAAGTGCTTTGTTTGCCTCGGCTTCCTGCATCTGGCGCGCTACGGGAAAAAACAGTGGCATTACTCCGCACGCACGGCATTCAAGGGGTTTTATCCTTCCGTATGATGCTAGCGGAATTGATTGACCGTGTGGATGTAAACCGTAACTATGAGAAATCAGATCTTTTGCAAGTCATCCGCTTGCTCAAGAACTACGATTTTGTTAAACATAAACAAATGGATTTTTTTGAAAAACGTACTCGCGTATCTTGAAGTTTGGTAAACGAAGGAGAAAAATCATGAAGTTGCGTCTCATAGCGGTAGTTGTGCTGCTCATGGTGGCATATGCGTCGTATGCCGCGACGTTTCCCGGGTCGATATCGCGTGAACCCTTGGTTCGTGGTGATGTAAGTGATCGGTTGTCGGTTGGTTTGGGGTATGATCGGATTGAGCGTGGCATTACCTTTAAGGATGGCCTTGGGAGGGATACGCTTCAGGCGGATTCCATAAGCGGTTATGTTGGATATAATGCGCTTCCGTGGCTCACGACCTTTATTACAGCAGGTGCTACGACGTTGCGTGGTGATCAGTGGCGTTCGCATGATTATGCCTTGCGTGTATCGGCAGGCATGAATGCGTATATTTGGGAGGGAGATGTGCTAAAACCCGCATTTGCGGCTGGCCGCATTTCTATCAAGGGAACCGCTGAGGTCTTACGCCACGAGGCCGACACGGACGCAGGCACAACAGACTGGTTTGAATTCATTGCTGCCTTGCCTATTGGGTATGAGATATTCGATCGTTATGTGACGTCCAGTTCCGGGCTTTCTACAAGTCTGGCATTGTATGCCGGGCCAGCCATTTCTGTTGTGGATGGCGATATGGCGGTTTCTCCCGGTGTTACGCAAGCATTTGAGCAAGATCAGCTTCTTGGTGCGGTTGCAGGCGCAGATGTATTCTTTGCACCTTCTTTTTCGGTAGGGTTCAAAGCGTTGATATTCGATAAGGTTACAACGGGTGCAAGCTTGCGATTCCATTTTTAGGACATGGTGCGTGGAATGGCTGAAGACGCTGATGTGAATTCGCGCGCATGGCTTGAGGTGGACCTAGGGGCCTTACAGCGCAATTATCGTAATATTGCAGCCGCCGTATCTCCATGTGAAGTCATATCGGTTCTCAAGGCGAATGCGTATGGTCTGGGGCTGGAACCGGTATCGGCGTCCTTGATCGATGCAGGTTGCCGCTATTTTGGAGTGGCTGAGCTACGTGAGGCGTTACGTCTGGCATCTCATCCCGGTGTGCGGGTACAAATATTGGGCGCCATTTTTGCCGATGAAATACCTGCTGCTGCGGCTGCAGGTGTGATATTGCCTTGTAGCGACATGGAGACGGCAGAACACATCAGTGGAGCGGCCGTTGCTTTGGGCCATCCGGTGCGAGCCCATTTTCTCATAGATACGGGGATGGGGCGTTTAGGTGTTCCGCTAGCAGAGGCAGCATGGTTTATTCGGCGTGCCGTACAACTTCCAGGCGTAATCTGGGAAGGGATTTATTCGCATTTTCCCGTGGCCTATCGCACGGGGAGTGACTATACGAATGGTCAGATTGATGCCATGCGGGTATTGATGTCCGAGCTTGAAAGCGACGGGATTACCTTTACTTGGCGTCACATTGCGAACAGCGATGCTATCAATAATTTTGCTGCATCATATGCCGCACCTTTCAATGCAGTGCGCGCAGGGATCAACTTGCACGGATCCTTTGACCCGGAGGGAAACCGTCTGCTGACATTGGATCCTGTCATTTCGCTCAAGACGCGATTAATTGCTGTTCGCGAGTTGGAGGCCGGGGCTTGCATTGGTTATGGTTGCACGTACCGCTTACCACGGAGAATGCGCGTGGGTACGATTCCGATTGGATATGCTGATGGGGTTCCAATGGGGGTTTCCAATCGGGGCCATGTATTGGTGCAGAATAGGGCTTGTCACGTATTAGGGCGCGTGTCAATGGACTATACGACAATTGCATTAGATGTGGTGCCAGAAGCTGTCAGTGGAGATGTGGTGACATGCCTTGGAGGAACGGGGCCGGCGGCAATTACTCCGGAACATTGGGCGACTCTCAAGGGAAGTCATGCCTACGATATTCTGTGCTCCGTTGGCCCGCGCGTTGTGCGGAAGTATGTTTAGTCGGTAGGCGAGAGCCATCGATGTAGAAAAAGCAACGGAAGAATGATGGTAGTGACAAGGT
This sequence comes from PVC group bacterium, assembly GCA_003567005.1. GTDB lineage: Bacteria > Verrucomicrobiota > Kiritimatiellia > UBA8416 > UBA8416 > T3Sed10-140. The sequence goes on along the minus strand of PXBF01000029.1, from coordinate 5,905 downwards.
AACCAACTGGGGGCAGGGAGGATAGAGCGGGGGTATGGCTATGGAGGTTCATAAAGATTAGGGCTACTGCGGTCCAGACTGCGGCCAGATTCCAAAATGCACTGGCAGCATGCTGGAGTTTCAGTCCCGGAAAGCGTTTTTGGGAGAGCGGCCAGAGAAGGTTGCTACCCATATAACCCAGTTGATCCAACATTGCGTGCGATGCATGGGCGCACCATCCGATGAGTGCAGCCTGCCATGCGCCAAAGCATGCGGCGACAAGTGCCACTGTGGTACTCGCACATAAACTGTGCGTATATTCTCGGTGCCAAGGTATAAATCGAATGTGGATATCACCATGGGGGGAGGGCGCAAGTTCGATATGCGGGCCATCAAACATTTCTACGCAAAAACTGGCAGTATATTCTAGTGATACAGGTTGCTGAAATGTTGCGTACGCCGTTTTGGCGATAGTAGGTGCTGGATTGTCAATGGGGTTGCCGCCTGTGTCGATGATCTCTTCGAGATATACGGAAACTTGTTGTTGCTGTGGATTGATCGAAATGCGATAGCGCTGCCAGGAATCAAGGCTTATGCGTATGGTGTTTAATCGGATTCGCAAGGGGTTGCGTTTTATGGCGTCGATAGACTGGGCAATTGCGTCTGCCACCATTTGCATATCAGGACGTAAAGGGTCTGGCGTCACTTCAATGTCGTGTTGATAGAAATACCGAATGATACGAAAATCCAATGTATCTGGCAGTAGCGCGCAGGTTCCTCCAATGATGAAATAGAGCGGGTTCCCATCAACTGCAGCCTGCACGGCCCAAGGAAAAAAGGAGGTTACCGCGAGGCCTGTAACGAAATGGGTGAAACCTTTCATGCTTTTTATCGTGGCGGTTCGCCTTCTTCAGGGCAAGCGAAAAGGGGATGAGGATGCGTTCCTTGTCTTGTTTTTTCTGGAACCTTATGTGACAGACAAGAAAAAAGGCCAGCATCACTGCTGGCCTTTTCTTATTCACTTTTTATGCAAATATCATTCACTGCGAGCCCAGGTTTCGAACGCTTTTGCGCCTCTCGAAGCAATGGCTCCACGCCCTTGCGTGGTAATGGTGTTGCCCTCGCCGTCAATGATTACGAGACTAGGAATGCCACGAATACCATAGCGCTGCATTAATGCCTGTCCTTTTGCGTCACCGAAAGGCATTGCAAGCCAAGGCATTTTGTAATCTTTCATGTAGCCCAGCATGGCCTCTTCATTGCGATCGCGGCTGACGAATATGACCTCGAAAGGTTTTCCTTCTTCCCTTAACGTGTTGGCGGCTTCGACCAAACGCGGTGTAAAGGCCCGGCAGGGGGGACACCAAACAGCAGAGAAGTATAGTGCAATGACTTCTTTGCCTTCGAGCGCCTCTGCTCCTACGGTTTCCCCTTCAGCATTAACAAAAGATTCACCAATTAGATCCGCTAGAGATGCGGGTGCTTCCTGTTCTTCTGCAAAGCAACCCATTGCAAGGATTCCTAGAGCTAGACATGTTACGGATACGAGTTTGCGTTGTTGCATGTTTTTTCCTTTTCTGGTTGTTGGACCTATCATGGATGGATAGATCCGATTTGTTTATGGCTCACCTTATCATGAGTGAGCGTATAGTAGCCATTTTGTTTGTCACTGTGAACACTTTAATTTATTTCCGTGAGTAGCCATTCATCCGGTTATACCGCTTTACGTTTCTCTTCTACGCTGTCCAGTAAGCCCTTAAAGGCATTTGCGAAGGCATCGACGCCTTCTGCAAGCAGTTTTTCGGTAATGGCATCCATATCAACACCAACTTCTTTTAGCTGCGCCATACGGGTTTGCGCTCCTGTGCAGTCATTCTCGACGCTGATTTCCGTTTTTCCATGATCGAGTACGGCATCCAGGGTCGCTGGTGGTACTGTGTTCACGGTGTGTGGACCAACGAGTGTATCAACATATAGTGTGTCAGGGTAAGCTGGGTTTTTGGTTCCTGTGCTGGCCCAAAGGGGGCGCTGGACCACGGCTCCTGCATCGGCAAGTCGTTGCCAGCGACTATCGCTACATAGAGATTTGAAGCGTTCGTAGGCTAGTTTGGCATTGTCGACGGCAGCATGTCCTTGCAGGTCCGTGTGCCCGAGCGCTTCGAGTTGTTTATCAACCGCCGTGTCGACACGGCTCACAAAAAATGAGGCAACGGAAGCAATCTTCGAAATATCCTCTCCTGCCGCGAGACGTTTTTCCAGAGCCTTGATGTATGCTTCGACTGTGTCCTCGTATTGCCTGAGCGAGAAGATCAGGGTTACATTGACATTGATTCCAGCGGCAAGTGTGGCTTCAATTGCTGGTATCCCTTCGGGCGTTGCAGGAATTTTAATCATGAGGTTGGGACGATTCACGGCAGTGTGCAGCCGCTTGGCATCGGCTATCGTTCCTTCGGTATCATGCGCCAGTGTGGGGCTGACTTCAAGGCTGACAAAGCCATCGGCGCCTTGCGCAGCGTCATAAAGCGGACGCAATTTATCAGCGGCTAGCTGGATATCGGCGATGGCAACCGACTCATAGATTTCCATGGTGTCCTTTGTGCTCGCAGCGACCTGACGGATATCTTCATCGTATTCTTCTGTATTGGCAATGGCTTTTTCGAATATGGATGGGTTGGAGGTTACGCCGCGAATGCCTTGCTTGAGCAGTTTGTCGAAACTGCCGTCGTTGAGAAACGAACGTTGGATAAAGTCTAACCAAATGGCTTGTCCGGATTCGTTCAGCATTTCGAGTTTGCTTTTCATGATCCTCTTCTCCTTGCAGTCCATTATTATATGCTAGATCCGCGATATGGTTACACAATACGCGAAAATCAGAGGTTGTGCAAGTATGTCTTGCGTACGTGGGTAGGTTACGACTGCCTTAGCGGTTGTGGTCTACCGGTACTTTCTTTGGTGAGGACCATTTGCCAGCACTGGGTCTGTCGTGCACGAAAGGTAGCGGCACAGGACAGGAGGTAATAGGTCCACATGCGTTTAAACTGCTCATCATAGCGCTCCTGTAGTGCGGGCCATGCTTGTAGAAAGTTACGGTACCAAGCCATCAGTGTCCTATCGTAGTGTGGGCCGATATTGTGCCAGTCCTCGACGACAAACAGTCCTTCGAGAGATTTGCTGATTTGGGCGATGGAGGGAATGGCACTGTTGGGAAAGATGTATTTATCGAGCCAAGGATCGTTTTTGCCTTTTGTGGTTCGGTTTTTGCCGATGGTATGGAGGAGGAAGATGCCATTGGGTTTAAGGCAGCGATGTACGGTTTCGAAGTAGGTGCGATAGTTTTTCCATCCCACGTGCTCGAACATGCCGACTGAGGCAATCTTACTGAACGTTTTACGAATATCCCGGTAATCGCATCCTTCAAAGCGTATGGGGAGGCCTTGGCAAAATATTTCGGATGACTCACGTTGGGACGTGGAAATGTTCACACCGGTTACATGGCAGCCATATGTTTCGGCGGCATATTTAGCGAGCCCGCCCCAACCAGACCCGATGTCCAGTAGGTGATCATTGGCTTGCATATCCAGTTTCCGACAGATGAGATTGAGTTTGTTGCGCTGGGCTTGAGCGAGGTCTTCCGTGTCTGTAAAATATCCGCAGCTATACTGGCGATAGGGATCCAGAAAATGGAAGAAAAGATCGTTGTCCAAGTTGTAGTGTTTTTCCGCCACAATGGGTGCACGTGTTTTGGATTGCATGTTGGCCATGCAGGATATGATGCTGTGCCATTTATGGGTGAGATTGTGGCCTGCTTCCTCGTGCACTTTGGCATGCAAGATGCGCGTGAGCATTTCATCGAGCTTTTCGCAATCCCACCAGCCCTTCATATAGGTTTCGCCGAGCCCGAGTGATTTGTTGAAAAAGACTTCACGGTACACGCGTGCATCGTGAACATGGATGTCCCATGGCTCGGGTCCATTGATTGCAATATGGGCTTGATCTAGTAGTTTTTTGATCACAGATTCAAACATATCGCTTCCCTTCGTGGGTCGATTATCCATACTTACTCACGTCGGCAAAAAAAGTAAAGCGTTATAGTGAGGCATGTGCTGTTTTGGATCCTCACTTTGCCAGGTGGTCTTTGCTTTACAAGGGTGGGTCGGAGTCGTATTTTCAATACCATTATCAGCAATTTTTCGCGGTGAGAAGCAGTATGTGTGAAGCACCACAACCAGATCCGGTTTTATTCGAAAAGCTTTCTCGGATGGTGATGCCGTTTGGCAAATACAAGGGCTCTCGACTGGTTGACTTGCCGGAACCCTATGTTGTCTGGTTTAAGAAGCAGGGATTCCCACGGGGTGAGTTAGGCCGCATGCTGGAAATCGTTTACACGGTGAAGCTAAACGGTCTCGAATATCTATTCGATGCCTAGCATAAGCAGGTTGGCACAACCTGCTTTACCGAACACGTTGCCCGTACAGCAGGTTTTCCCGAAACCTGCTGCTCCCCGAGTACCGACTCGTCAACGGTTCCCGGCAAACGTACACGCTTTATTGTATCATCTTCCCACGGAAGGTTGCTAAACGCCCCAGGCGGTGCGGGCTTCCTCCATGGAGCGGGGTTTGCCCTGTGCTGGCGCTGCGGGGGTGTGGCCACCGGACTCTTTGCCGGTCCAGCGTGGATCCATGGGGTCGGCTGCTGGTTGGAAGCGCACATCGCAAGAGAGGCGCCACTTATCGGTTACATTCGTAGTGGAGGCATGCATCAGGTGCATACCAAATGTGATAATATCGCCAGCCTGTACGTCGCCAGTTTGCCAGAAACCGCCGAATTTTTGTGTGATTTCGCGTGGATCCTTGGTAAACCACCCTTCGGTGCGATCACGATCTACATCCATACGGCCATAGGTGTCGCGAATTCTGGCAAACCCTTCGGATCGATGGGATTGTGGACAAACGGCGAGTGTGCCCTGTTCGATAGCCACATCGCCCAAAGGAATCCATGTCGTCATGAGCCGTTTCGATCCTTGGCCCATATAGACAAAGTCCATGTGTGCGCCTGTGCTAGCATCATGTCCGACCGCACGCAGCCACTTGTAGTCAAAGGTGGAAATGGGCTCCTGATGAATTAGGCCGTATAATGCAAACAGCCTGTCGGCTGCCAACACGTTAAGTACGTCGGGGGGATGGGTGATTACTTCTTTTCCCATCATGCCGACATGTTTTCCGTATTGGCCCATTACACCATCAAGCGGGCGTGACCCTGGTTCCATGGCTTCGTGTTCTGCCATATAGCGAAGAATCGTATGCCGTGCTTTGAGGACCTCATTCCGATCCAGAAGGCCAGGTACATACAGGTAGCCATCTTCTTCGAGTCTAGCAAGAAGGCCATCTCGGTCTGATACAACATCGCTACTATCGCGTAGTGGCTGCAGTTCTTTACTTGGATATGTGTACGTGGCTTGCCCAAATTGAATCGTTCGGTTCATCTTTATGATCCTCGTTTCCTTGATTTACAATTAGTATAATACTAAAGAGTGTTGGCGAGATATGACAACGAGAAAAATGCATCATGTGTTTGCCCTGAGTCAGTCGCGCGGTAGAAGGTGTTTCCGGCGTTCGGTTTGGTTCGGTAGGTATATTGTAAAGATGTTGCGTTTATCGCTGGCTACACTTCGTTGCAACGAGCATGATTCGTAGCGTATTGCTGATAGTATTCTGTAGGTTATTTAAAAGTTACTGGCCGGTTTCGTGCAGTTTGTTTTTCTGGTAGGCGCGGCGGATAAAGATCATCCATGTGGCAAAGGTGGCGGTGCCTGCCAGCAGTGCAGTCTGCAGCCCCAGTTTGAGCCAGTTGGGTAGATCGCCAAATGCGAAGATGCCTGCCGTTAACCCGACGAGGATGGCGCCGGGGGTCTCCAGCAAGATCTTGT
>PXBF01000115.1 GCA_003567005.1 PVC group bacterium | reverse complement strand
CCGGCAAGGGCAATCATGCCGATCATGGCGGTTGCGGTAAAGAATACGGGATTATCGAATCCGCCGACGGGCCGGTTGACGGCGAGGTTCAGCAGCCAGAATCCGGGCATGATCCCGATCATGGTGAGTGGAATGGAGAGCATGATGACAACGGGCAGCAGGAAGGAGCCGGTTTCGTAGACGAGGAGTACGTAGATCCCGAGCAGTGCAATAGAGAAGGCGATTCCCAGGTCGCGGAAGACATCGAGTGTGATTTTCCATTCGCCTTCGCCGCGCCAATTGGCTTGAAATCCTTCGGGGAGTGGTGTGTTGTTGAAGTGGGATTGCAAGTTCAGCACGGCATAAGCTGGCCCGCGCCCGGCTACTTCGGACATGACGTACACAACGCGTTGTTGATTCTTGCGGTAGATGGTTTGGTCTACGGTTTTTTCCTCAAAGGTGCCGAGCTCGCTGAGACGCACGCTGTGGCCTTGCTGGCTTGCGATGGGGAGGTTGGCAAGCAACGCCTGAGATGAGCGCGCCGCGCGTGGCAAGCGCAAGGTGATGGGTAGTTCGTTGCGCTCGTGCCGGGTTTCGAGAATGCCGATATCTTCTCCATACAATGTTACATGCAGGGTGTCGACGATGTCGCCCGTATGCACGCCGCTACGGCCTGCCTTCTCGCGATCCGTAACAAAGGAGAGCTTGGTTTGCTCAGCCTCGATGGTGCTATCGAGATCGACAACGCCCGGTTCCATGGCCATGCGGTCCTTAACGGTTCTGGCCACTTTGATTAGTTCCGCATAGTCACTTTGGGGTGGCCCATATACTTCTGCCACGAGTGTGGCCAGAACCGGTGGTCCAGGGGGGATGGCTACAAGTTTCAGGTTGGCGCCTGTTTGTTGGGCGATTTCCTCCAAGTCGTTGCGGATGCGCAGCATGATGGAATGGCTATCGGCGCGGCGGTTATCGCGGTGTACGAAATTGATCCGAATATCGCCAAGGTGCGGTGCTTCGCGCAGGTAATACTGGCGCACCATACCATTGAAGTCCATGGGGGAGGCCGCGCCAGCCAATGTGGTGAAGTCCGTGACCTCCGGAATGGTATGCAAATATGCCTCGAATTCGCGTAAGGCCGCATCGGTTGCCTCCAGGGTGCTCCCTTCGGGCATATCCACGAGAATTTGAAATTCGTCCTTGTTATCGAAGGGCAGCATTTTCAGGGGCACGAGTCCGGTGAGGGCGAGGGCGACAGCCCCCACAAAGAGTACGGCGACAATGCTCAGCATGATGCGGGCCCGTTTCGGGGAATCGATGAAGGGACTGACGATCCGGGAGTAGATTTTATACAGTACGGTTGCGCGTTGCTCGCTGTTGCTATCCTCGGTTGCTGATGGGCTTTCTTTTCGGGTGTATTTCGGCAGCAGTTTGAGTGCGAGCCAGGGCGTAACGGTCAGGGCTGTGACCGTCGACATGACGACAGCCAGCGGAACATTCATTGCCATGGGTTGCATATAGGGGCCCATCATGCCGGTAATGAAGAACATGGGCGTGAAGGCAATCATGATTGCAATTGTTGACAGTAGAATGGGGGCCATGATTTCGCGCATGGCATTGACAACGGCTTGGCGTCGCGTGCAACCACCAGCCTTGAGATGGCGCTCGATATTTTCCACCCCGGCAATCGGGTCGTCCACGAGCAAGCCGAGTGCGAGGATCAGGGCAAAGAGCGTGACGCGGTTGATGGTGTAGCCGAGCAACAGATTGCAGACGAGGGTGAGGGAATAGGTGATGGGCACTGCCATGGCTACAATCAGTCCCGCGCGCCAATTCATGGTGAAAGCGAGCAAGCCGATCACGGTAAGAATGGCGAGTCCGAGACTGCCGACAAGGTCGTTGACTTTATCGTTGGCGGTTTCGCCATAATCGCGCGTGATGCGAATGTTGGCATTGTCCGGCAGCATGGAGGCTTGCATGCGCCGGAGTTCTTCCTCGACTTCGCGTGCTACCCGAACGGCATTACTGCCGCGTTTTTTCGCGACTGCGACGGTGACGGCTGATGCCTCGCGGATTTCCTTTTCATCGGCAGGACCGGTGGAAAAACGGCTGATGGTGGTGAATTCGCGGGGTCCATCGACAATGTCGGCAACATCGCGAAAGTATACGGGGCGGTCGTCGAAAACGCCTACCATCAAGGCGCGTAGTTCATCTGCTGTCTGCAGGAAAGGGCCAGCCTCGACTGTGACGACGCGGTTGGCTTGTTCGAATGTTCCGGCAACCCTATTGACATTGGCGCCTTGAATGGCTTGCCTAAGACAGGGAATGGATAAGCCGAAAGCGGAAAGGCGTTCGGGATCGAGATAGGCGGTGATGGTACGGGGCTCGCCGCCATGAATGGTGATTCTGGCACTATCAGGAATGCGTTGCAGCTTTCCTTTTATTTCTTCTGCCATGCGGTATAGCGCATGCGTATCCAGTTCTTCGCTGTAGATTGCTGCGCTGACAATGGGGACATCATCAATTTCTATGGGTTTTACCAGCCAGCCGGTGATGCCCGGCGTGACACGATCCATGTTTTGACTGAGTTGGTTGTATAGGCGGAAGAGACTTGTGTCGCGATCTTCCCCTACATAGAAGCGGACGGTCACAGTAGCCGAGCCTGGACGCGACATGGAGTAGACATATTCCACTCCTTCGATCTGATAGAGTAGACGTTCGAGTCTGGAGGATACGAGGCGTTCGACTTGTTCCGCACTTCCGCCTGGATAGGAGATGTGGATATCTGCCAGCGGGACGGAAATCTGTGGTTCTTCTTCGCGCGGGGTTACCATAAGTGCGCCAGCCCCGGCTAACAGGCTGGCGATAATGATGAGAATGGGAATGTTGCCGCGGATAAAGCCTTCCACGATTCCAACGAAAAATGAGCGTTCGTGATTCGACATGTTTTACGCTCCTTCGGTTAGGTCCTGTGTGTCTTTTGGGATCCAGATTTCATCGCCTTCGTTCAGACCAGAGAGGATCCTGGTTTTGCCGTTGTGTGTCGGGCCTGTTCGTATGAGTCGGCGTTGGAGGTGATCATCGACGACGATCATCACCGATTCGAGTTGTCCGACCCTGTCGATGGCTTGGGGAGGCAGCAGGATCGTGCTGATCTCTCCAGTGGGTACCGAGACGTGTCCATACATGCCCGGCAAAATATTTTCGTCGGTGTCGGCGAGATGCAGTTTCACCCGTCTGGTGCGAGTGACAGGGTCGAAGGCACTGACAATTTCGGTGACAGTGCCTGTATAGGTCAAGGGTTTTTGGTCGAGTGTGACCGTGAAGGACGCATTGACGGGAAAGTGATGGATGAGACTGGCAGGGACGGGGACTTCTATGCGCAGGTGGGAGGGATCAAAAATGGTTAGTAGTGGTTGTCCCATGGCGGCAAGGTCGCCTACTTCCACAAATCGGTCCTTAACGACTCCATCAATGGGGGCCATGATGCGGGTGTAGGTGAGCATGACATTGACGCGTTCGGCTTGCGCTTGTGCCGCGCGGTATTGCGATTCTGCGGCTTCATGTGCCTGTGGAGTGGTTGCGTTGGTTTCCAATAAGCGTTCTGATCGCCTGAATGCAGATTCTGCCTGTTGCAATGCGGCTTGTGCAGCAGCAAGTTCTTCGCGGAGTTCGCGCTGATCCAGCGCGAGCAGCAATTCGCCTTCCGGAATGCGGTCCCCTGCATTGACATGCACGGCTTCTACATAGGCCGGTAGACGCGCGCTGAGATTGATTTGGCGTTCCGAGTGAACCGTACCCGAGAGGCTGATTCGGTCTGGTATCTTTTCATGCCGGACGGTTATGATTTGACCGTTGTCCGGCAGTGGGATTCCCGACTTTATTTCCAATTTGTCGGGTGACATGCGAGCGCGAAATATGCCAGCGGTACCGCCCATGATTACAAGCAACGCTACAATAGCAGTCAATATTTTGAGGGCTAGCAGCAGTTTGGGGTTTTTCTTATTCATTGTGATTCTCCCTTTTATCTATCTCTATGATTAGAAATGTTCTCCCAATGTGCCTGCGACACGTTGTGCATTAGATTTTGCAATGAGATAATCGTACCTTGCGGCGGCGGCACGCATGCGGGTTTCGGTTCTGGCGGTTTCCGCAACCAACAGGGAAGCAATATCCGTAGCACCTTCCTCGTATAATGCGCGTGTGATGCGTAGCGCTTCATCTGCGCTCTTCAGGGCATGTTCGGTCACCTCAATCCGCTGCCATGCTTCTTGCAGATGGAGCGTGGCTTGTTTTGATTCCAAATGCAGTTGGGCATACAGATCGCGTTTGTTTGCGGAAGCGCTCTGATACATGGCGCGTGCCTGATCGGTGCGTGCGCGTGTTAGTCCTCCATCGAACCAGCTCCATTCCACGGCGACGCCAGCTATGTAGCTGTTTTCGCGGTCGGCAATGTCTTCCCCATCCCAGATCACTGACCCAAAAGCGTATACGTTGGGGTATCTTGCGGCTCGGGCTAGGCTGATTTGTTGTTGTGCAACATCGCGGTGCCGTTTTGCTGCTGCCAGTTCCGGGCGTTTGGAGGGGGAGATTTCATCCCATTCCCATCCGGCGATATCCAGTTCCGGTTCCTGGAGACCTTCTTCGGGGACGATATCCCGCCCAATGGTCGCATTCAGGGCAGCAATCGCCAATTGCATTCCATTTTGTGCCCGGATGACATTTTCATTGGCTTGTGCGAGCTGTACTTCCAGGTTTAGTACATCGGTTCTTACAACGGCACCAGATTCGTATCTTTCGGTTGCGATTCGCAAGCTTTCGGCAAAACTTTTCTGGGCTGCGTCTTGTACACGCGCAAATGCCTGGGCTTCGAGCACTTGGTAATATCCTTGCGTCACAGCATGCACGAGCGCATTGCGGTTTGCGGAAAGATTTTCCTGTTCCCAAGCCGTGTGCAGCCGCGCGGTTTGACGTTGCGGACCGCGTGAGCGGTTAAAGAGGGAATATTGGATGCCCAGCGACATCTGGATGTTTTCGGTGTCATCGGGCTGATTCGGATCAAAAGCCGGATCGCTCATGTCCAATTGGCGTTGATTCAATTTCAGCATGAATGCTTGCGGTGCATTATCCGTAATCAGGTATTGTGCGGAGGCCCCGAGCTGCGGGTAATATGCCGCGCGCGCCTTACGTTGCGCGGCCTCTGCTGCCTGTACTCGATTCTGCAAGGATTCCAGACTGGGGGTTTCGTTGATGGCTGCCGTTATCAAGGCGTCCAAGGATGGTTCTGCTGCTACATACGGATGAATCGTAAGCATGAGCAGCAGCGGTATGAGCCTTCTGAGGTTATAAGAACAAGTTCCAAATCGGCCTCTGGGTTTTCCTGATGGGGCGCAATGCGTCATCACCCGTGACCTACTTATATGGAAGATATTTGTTGACATGGCGTTTTGTCTCCTCTGCCAAACTGCGGCATGATAGTAAAATGAAAGAATTGCAGGGAATTTGCGTAAAGACAAGTGATTTTGTCATATATGCGTGGATAGGCTTTTTGGGGAGGTTGGTGCGTCTGCACTGGGGGGGTAAAGCATGTTGTGCCAACCTGCTTCTGCAAGGATGGTGATAAGAATAGGTTTTATCTCTATGCGGATGATATCGTACGGGTCGGCCAATCGTTGTATTGCGGGTGAAATCCGGGGTAGGCGGTTTTTAATAGGTTTTTGTAGCGGCTATTGCATTTGTGAAACAAAGTGTTGCCATAGGTGGATAAATTTTATAATTGATCGCCCTCGTTTAACAGAAAATATGAATCAATCGTGAAAAAGGACGACATTATGACAGCAAAAAAAGTAGCAACGAAAGCTGCAACCAAGAAAGCGCCCGCGAAAACTGCGGCCTCAAAAGCACCTGCCAAAAAAGCTGCAGCTCCAAAGAAGGCTGCACCTGCGAAGAAGTCGGTCAAATCGACTAAGGCTCCGAAAAAGCTAGTGAGCGCAAAAGGTGAAGCTGCCTTCAAACAGATTGAGCAGGAAGCGTATTACATCGCAGAGAAGGATGGCTTCAACAAAGATCCGCTTGAGTATTGGTGCGAGGCTGAAGTGAAGCTTGGCATGCGCAAGGCTTAACCCTCCTGTCACACAAGCCATCCGCTGCGCGTGCGGATAGCCTTTTATACCAGAGACGTGACTTGCGTGGCGAACCTGCTCTGAGGCATTCTTCGCATGCTCGCTACCAACTTTGTGAGATATGCACATTAAATGCTTCTGGCACGATAAGCAGCATGTGTGGTATTGAAAAATAGCGCACATGCTATTTTTTGCACAGGAGGCATTTCATGTTAAAGCTGAAGAGCGTTGATACGGCTGTTTTTGTGCCGGACCAATCTGATGAGGCATTCGCGTTGGCGCGCACCACACACATGTGTGTAGGAGCGCATCAGGATGATCAGGAGTTCATGGCTTATCATGGCATTGCTGCCTGTTATGGCAGCAAGGATTTGTGGTTTTCCGGTGTCACTGTAACGGATGGGTCTGGCAGTTCTCGGACGGGGCTGTATGCCAACACCTCCAATGCTGAAATGATGGAGATTCGGAAACGGGAACAGAACAAGGCGGCTTTTGTCGGTGACTACGGCATACAAATACAGCTTGGGTATCCCAGTAAAGCGGTAAAGGATGCCGCAAGTCTTGCTGTTGTTGATGATTTGGAGACGATCTTCCGGTTTGCGCAGCCTGACGTTTTGTATGTACACAATCCGGCCGACAAGCATGATACCCATGTCGCGGTTTTTTTGCGCTGTTTAACGGCTTTACGTCGAATCCCAGTAAAGGAACGACCATCAACCGTTTATGGGTGCGAAATCTGGCGTTCGCTGGATTGGCTCGTCGATGATGAGAAGGTTGCTTTGGATGCGGGGGCACGGCCCAATCTCGCAGCAGCGTTGGATGGGGTTTTTGATTCTCAGATTGCGGGGGGCAAGCGCTATGATTTGGCTGTGCATGGTCGGCGCATGGCAAATGCAACGTTTTTTGAGTCGCATGCGGTTGATGCAACGGACAGTTTATCCTGGGCCATGGATTTGACACCATTGGTGCAGGATGATTCGCTGGATCCATTGACATACACATTAGGGTATATAGAAAGATTGCGTGAGGATGTTGCGGGACGTCTCAAGAGGTTCGGTGGCTAGAAAAGGGAGAGAGATTGTGGAAGTACTATTACACGAAAATGCAGATGGGGCATCCGTTGTCGCCGGTAAAATTGTTGCACGTTTAGTGCGCCAAAAACCCAACGCGGTTTTAGGTCTGGCCACAGGCAGTACACCACTGGGACTGTATCGGGAGTTGATTCGGTTGCACCAGGATGAGGGGTTGGATTTCAGTCAGGTTACGACGTTTAATTTAGACGAGTATATCGGGGTTGACGGGAATCATCCTTGTTCCTATCGACGGTTCATGATGGAAAATCTATTTTCGGGATTAAATATACCGGAATCCCAAATTCATATTCCCGATGGGTTGGCTTCGGATATCCCTGCTCACTGTGAAGCATATGAGGAAGCGATACAAGTGGCAGGCGGCATTGATTTGCAAGTATTAGGGATTGGTTCCGATGGGCATTTGGGGTTTAATGAACCGACTTCTTCGCTAGCCTCGCGGACGCGCATTAAAACGCTCACGAAAGAAACGCGGGAAGACAATGCGCGCTTCTTTGAGCGGCCTGAGGATGTTCCGCATCACTGTATCACGATGGGAATGGGAACCATTTTGGATAGTCGCGTGTGTCTGATGCTGGCATTTGGGGAGAATAAGGCATCGGCTGTGGCGCAAGCGGTTGAGGGGCCCGTGAGTGCCATGATTCCAGCTAGTGCGTTACAATTGCACCCACATGTGCATGTCTTGCTGGATGAAGGTGCTGCCCGGAAGCTGACGCGCAAGGATTATTACGAACATGTATATGATAATAAACCCGCGTGGCAGCAGTATTAGATAAGATATTGAGATGTTTCGGGGCGTGCCTTTGCTTGGGTAAGAGAGTATTTCGCTTGCGGGCATGCGCTTGCAGCGGTATCAATGGTGCGTAATGTTGTGTAAGCCCTCTGGGGCGAAAGGATCATGTATGCAAGATCTTACGATTCGATATATGGGGTTAACTTTATCTTCACCGTTAGTTGCGGCGGCCTCCCCCTTTACTGGAAGTCTTGATACGATTCATGCATTAGCTGATGCAGGAATTGGCGCGATTGTATTACGTTCGATTTTCGAGGAGCAAATTCGGGCTGAAGTGCAGGATATGGAGGCGTCGTTGGATCTTGAGCAACACGCGGAGGTATATGACTATTTGCGTGCTGATCTGCCCATGCGCGTAGGTCCTGAGCGTTATCTTGCGCTCATTCGTGATGCGAAAAAGGCGGTTCATGTTCCGATTATTGGAAGCATTAATTGCACGACCCCTGGCCAGTGGCCTGATTTTGCTCGAAAGGTGGAATTGGCGGGGGCGGATGCCTTAGAACTGAATGTTTATGACATTCCCATTGATGGTGTAGAGTCGGGTTCAGATGTGGAGCGCAGGCACTTGGAGGTGGTGCGCACCGTTTGCGGTATGGTAAAGATTCCCGTAGCCGTAAAAATTGGATCACAATATAGTTCGATTACCCATTTTGTTCGTCAACTGGACAAGATCGGCGTAAAAGCGGTTGTCTTATTTAATCGTTTTTTTTACCCACAGATAGATTTGGATACTTTGACAGTAGGCACGGGGGTCAACCTCTCGCATGCGGGGGATGCGGGGGTCGCGATTCGTTGGTTAGCCCTTTTGCGCGATCAAGTACAATGTGACTTGGGAATGACTACAGGTGTACATGCCTATGGTGATGTTTTGCGGGGGCTCGTTGTAGGCGCAAACTGTGTACAGTTGTGTTCCGTATTGTACGGGAAGGAAGGGTTTGCCTGTATTGCGCGTATGAAGTCTGAGATATCGGATTGGATGCTTGATAAGGGATATGACTCGATCGATGCGTTCCACGGCATGCTGCGTGAGCCTGAAGAGGGCCCGTCGCGAGGTTTTAATCGCGCACAATATGTCACAACGCTACTGGAGCAATAACATTCTCCGCCGCCCTAAGTCTGGGCTTGACTTGGTGCCGTTACCTGTATTATCAGAAAGCAACTTCCAAGGGGAGGCCGTTGGCCTGAGAGGCTGGTTTTTGCCAGTGACCCTTTGAACCTGAACCGGATCATGCCGGCGGAGGGATGGATTTATGTTGCCCGCAATTCCTATTCCGATATTCCCCGCATGCTCCATCTTAGAACGATTCGGGCTGGAGTGAGGAAATGAGGGAAAAACGTTGGCTGGTGATATTGGTATATGTATTGGTCCTGCCGCTTTGGCTTCGATCTGATGTCGTTGCACATGAGACGTTTGATTTGGGGACTTTGGAAGTGGTTCCGGATCGCGGGCAGTCTCGTTTGCAGGACCCAACCACGCTAGCGACGGTTTTGGATGAAGAGGCGTTACGCAATTTGAGTGCCCGCTCCTTGGCTGATTTGTCGGGTGCTGTTCCTGGACTGACTTTTGCTGGCGGCACCTCGCGTGCAAGGTATTTGCAAATGCGCGGAGTTGGCGAGGTCAGCCAATTTGCCTTCCAAGGTCCACCCAATTTTTCAATAGGGTTGCTTTTTGATGATGTTGACTTTAGTGGTTTGGGGTTGCCAGCGAATTTATTTGATATTGCTGAGGTTGAGGTGTTACGAGGACCGCAACCTGTTGTGTACGGGTCACGGGCCATGGCTGGGTTGGTACATGTTCGTAGTGCTGATCCGACGCCGGATCATGAACGTATTGCACAGTTCGGCGCCGGTAGTGATAACTATCGGCGTGGTGCGATTGCCGTCAGCGGGCCACTTACAGAAGATCCCGAACGTTTGCAGATACGTTTGGTCTTTGAGGTCGAACAGCAAGACGGGTATCGTCGAAATGTTTTTCTCGGGCGTCGCGACACGAACAAGCGCGATGAGAGAATGGCCCGTTTGAAGTTGCGGTGGCAACCTTTGACAGACTGGCGCATAGATGTGAGTGGTTTGTATGTTGATTTTCGCAATGGATATGACGCCTTTTCCCCGGACAATGATCGCAAGCGCACCTATAGTGATCGTCCGGGAGAAGATAGCCAACGCGGTGGTGGTGGCGCACTGCGTTTACATTGGACAGGCTGGGACGCGGCGCGCATCCAGAGTGTAACAAGTTTTATGCAATTAGACTCTATTTATAGCTATGATGGAGATTGGGGCAATGATGCTTTTTGGGCTGCTGCACCCTATTTCTGGGATCCAGCAGTCGAAGGTTTTGCCTACGATTTTTTTGATCGTTTGGATCGCCGCCGTCGAAATCTTTCTCAGGATATCCGCTTTCTTTCGCATCCGGGAGATGGATTATTTGATGGGCGTGTTGCATGGCAAACAGGTGTGGAATTCGCACAATTGGATGAACAAGATGATTTTGAGGGGTTTGATTTTCTAGAGAGTGATTATGAGGCGCGTTCTGGTGCTTTGTATGCTATTGGGGACACACGTCTGGGAAATGGTTGGTCGTTGCATTCTGGCTTGCGCGTAGAGCACCGGGAGACGGATTATGCCGACAGTCAGGGCGTTGAAGCCTCTCGGAGTGATACCATGTGGGGCGGGCGCATATCTCTAGCAAAGCAGATAGACGACGTGTGGCGTTTGCATGGTGCGGTTTCGCGCGGATTCAAGGGGAGTGGTGTAAATCAAAATCCAGTGTTGCCAGAGGATTTACGTACATATTCCGCCGAATCGCTTTGGAATTTTGAGACCGGGGTTGGGGCCGATTGGCAGGATTATCGTTTACAGAGCCAACTTACGGCATTTTATATGCTGCGGGATGATTTGCAAATTGGGACAAGTGCTCAATTTGATCCCACGGATCCGACAGCATTCGTGTTTTATACGGACAATGCGGCACGCGGTTATAACCGTGGGGTGGAGTGGACGGTTCGTCAAGAACCACATGAACGTGTTGTTCTGTCTGCAGCCGTGAGCTTGCTTGATACATCGTATTCTGATTTTGAAGCTGCTGGAGATGTCAATCCCGTAGATGGGCGCGATCAACCTTTTGCACCACGCTACAGTTATCAGGCTGCTGTGCGCGCACAGCTTTGGCGTCAGTTGTACGCTCGCGTGGAAGTGGAGGGTCGTGACAGTGTATATTTAGATGCAAGCCATGATGGTCAAGCGCGGGCCTATGAGCTTGTTCATTTGCAAACGGGTTGGGAGGCTGATGTTTGGGCTCTTACGGCTCGTGTGCGTAATGTTTTCGATCGAGCCTACGTAACCCAGGGGTATAAATTCGGGCTTGAGCCACCTGATTTTCCTGATCGCCTGTATGTAACATATGGTGAGCCCCTTCGCTTCGATCTGGTTTTTGATGCACGGTTTTAGGTACGGGAGTGCGTGCTGGGTGTCGATGAAGGGTAACGCTCATATCTTTTGCGCGGGGGTGGATATGTGTTTTGGTTGCGTACATGCCTGAGAATCAGTATCAGTATCGGTGCACGATACGCTTGGTATTGATAAAGGATTCTGATCATGGGGTTGGAGCAGGTAAAGATTGTTCTCGTGGGGCCACTATATGGTGGGAACTTTGGTTCGGTTTGCCGTGCAATGGCAAATATGGGTCTTACGTCTCTTCGTGTAGTGGATCCGCATACCGAGCTGAATTGGGAAGATGCACGGAAAATGGCTTGTCATGCCCGGCATGTTCTGGACGATCACGAGACGTACACGGATCTGGCAACGGCTATTGCGGATTGCGTGATGGTCGTGGGTACAAGTGGCCTGGCGGGGCTTTATCGACAGCATGCACAGGCCCCGCGCGCAGTTGCTTCTGAACTATTGTCGATGTCTGAAGAAGGGCCCGTGGCTTATGTGTTCGGGCGTGAAGACAATGGGTTGTGTAATGATGAACTCGCATTATGCCATCGTATTGTACAAATTCCCACGCATGCGGAAACACCTTCGCTCAATCTTGCTCAAGCCGTTTTGCTTTGTTGCTACGAATTGTTCCTTGTGGGGGGGGACTATGCCCCGCCGGAAGAAAAATCAGCTTTTGCCGAGAGTGCCCAGCGGGAACGTATGTTTTCGATTTGGCATGATTTATTGCTAGATATTGGTTTTATGAAAGAGGACAAGGCTACCCATATGATGCAGGGGATACGTCGCGTCATGGCTCGTGGTGCTTTAACTTGCGATGATGTCCAGATCATGATGGGTGTGGCGCGGCAAATGCAGTGGGCTGCCCGCAATGGCGTTGGGGGCAAGCTGAGGGGTGATGCCGGATAGCTTCAGCTGGCTCAAGACCATTTCCCGATGGCCTCAATGGCATCGATGTTTTGCAAGAACACTTTTACAATTTCAGGATCAAATTGTGTGCCGCTATTTTGCATGATTTGTTCGATCGCCATTTCGCGGGACAAACCGCTTCGGTAAGGGCGCATGGAGCGCATGGCGTCATAGGCGTCTACAAGGCTGAAAATGCGTGTTCCGAGAGGAATCTCCTCGCCTTTTCGCCCGTGCGGATAGCCACTGCCATCATAGCGTTCGTGATGGTACAGGATAATATCGGCAGCTATTTTCAGGTCAGGGTTCGCTTGAATCAGGTTGAAACCGATATTGACATGCTCTCGCATGATTTTCCATTCCTCGGTTGTTAGCGAACCTTCTTTGAGAAGGATGTCATCGGGCACTGCTATTTTCCCAATATCATGCAACAGGGCGCCCTGTCGGATGCCATCTATTTCGGTTTGTGTAAACTTATAATGTTTTAGCAGAAATACCGTTAGTTCCTGTACACGAATACTGTGTGCGCCTGTGTTGTGTTCGCGCGCATCCAGCATCCCTGTCATGGTGCGTAGGGTAAAGTCAAACGCATCGCGTGTACGCTTTAGTGCATTGGTCAGTTCCAGACTTTTCCTTTTGACCATTGACTCCAAGTTTTGCTGGTAGGCTTCATTTTCCAAACGTAATCGGTGATATTCAAGTGCGCGATCCAATGTTATTTTTAGCTGGTTGCGTTGTACGGGTTTTTGAATAAAATCATAAGCGCCATGTCGCAAACTGCTTACGGCATTATCTAGTGTGGCATCTCCCGTAATGATGATGGATACCAGAGCGGGGTTTTTCTCGCTCATACGCCGGACAAGTTCCAATCCGTTCATATCGTCGAGGTTTAAGTCGATAAGTGCGCAATCATAGTGCATGGGGTTGGAATCGAATGCCTGCAAGGCGGATGACGCCTGTTCAAAAGTTTGGACATCAATATGTTCTGCTTGCAGAAGGATCTTGGTGATTTTTAGAACAGAGGGATCGTCATCGACGACCATAATGGTCGGCTGGTTCGTTCTGACTGGTGGGTCATGTTCCGTATTCGTGTTGCCTGCGTTTTGGTTGTCTGGTTGCGACCAGACGATAGCTCGGTTACGGCCATTACGTTTAGCCGTGTATAGTGCTTCATCGGCATGATTGAGCAGTTCTTCTGACGAGATCAGACTGCCATCTTCTTTACGGCAACTAGCCGCGCCAATGGAAACCGTAAACCGAAAAGCGTGTGTATCTGGGCAAAATACGTATTCTCCGATGGAAACTTGTATTCGTTTGGCTAGGCGACCCAGACTGGCGGGCTCAGCATCGCGTAAAATGACAATGATTTCATCCCCGCCGTATCGAGCGATCAGGTCGGAGCTACGGCATGTTTGTCGCACAATATCAGCGAGGGTGCGCATGGCTTCGTCGCCGGTTGCATGACCATAATTGTCATTAATCAATTTAAAGTGATCGACATCAATAATGAGAATGGCGGGATTCAAGCCATATCGCATTGCAATATCCCAAACGCTGGGCAATTCTTCGCGTAAGTGGTGACGATTGTATAGCCCTGTTAGCTCATCTCGTACTGCGAGTTCTCGAATCCGGTGAAAGGCGATCAAAAGTGTGGTGAAGTGATTCACGGCGTGATAGAGGAAAGAAATGTCAGATTCCGTACAATGAAAGTCATCGGGAGGGAGAAAGATCAAGATACCATTGATTTGGTTTCCGCTGATAATAGGAAATGATAGAGCCTCTGCTGTAGGGGATTTGGCATTTTTTTTGATTGATTTGCCTCCGATATTCCAATTGGCGGTGTCATCCAGCAGTGTTCCTCCCAGACGCGAATATCGTTCACGGATCATTTTCTCCAATTGAGAAAAATAGGCAGTTGAGACCTCTTGACGTAGATTTGCGGCATAGATTGGCTTTTCGTCTGTTTGCGTTTGATATACGATTGCGGTCAGAATGGATGGCATGGAACCTCCCAGATCCCGACACAAATTCAGAAGAGCCTGTTCCATATTGTCTGACTCTATGGCGGTAGTCGTATTGTCACGAAGCATATTCAGTTGATAGAGGACACGGCTTAAGGTAAGCGCACCCGATCCACCGATATTATTGCGCACGCGTGCTGCCTCGTCTGCTACACATTCGGCGAGTTTGTTAAAAGCCATCGGTTTTTCGAGTATATGGCGGACGCCGAGAGCTTTTGCCTCCTTCAGCAATTTCTCTTGCATATATCCGCTAAAGACTATAGCCCCCATCCAAGGCCATATTTTCAGGGCTTCTTTTAAGAAGGTGATACCATCCATCGGCTCCATCATGAGATCGGATACGACGACATCGAAGCGGTTGCTCAGCAAAACTTGCAACCCTTCGCTGCCTTCTCGTGCTGTCATAACATGGAACCCAGCGCGCGTAAGAACCCGCTCGACAACATCGCGTAGGCTTTTGTCATCATCCAGGACGAGAACATTTGCAGTCTTGTCCGGGGTACTGCAAAACTGGGGGTTGTGCTGATTTGGTTCTGTCATCATTGCCGAATAGTAGCAGATGCTTTTCCGTAAAAGCAAGCATTGCACCAGAGTCAGCATTTGTGCAGTGGCGGAAACTTCTTCGCCATTGTGCCATGGGTTCATTTGCTTTCGCAACACAAGACACGGGGACATTATAGAGAGCGGTATCAGGAGGTTTCGACTTCCAACATTTTCCCAAGACGTTTGGTTTTGATACGGAAACGGGGGTTTTGCGTACATAGCGCGAGCGCGCGCGCGTGCTTGACGATACGGCTCAGTTCGGTGAAATAGCGGCTGCGGAAGATAGCAACGCGAGGCGAACAACCTTCATTGGCTAGGTCTGTAGCGATTTGCTCTCTCTCTTGGTTCATGGCCGTCATGAATGCGTCCCGGCATGTCAAGGTATGTTCAATGGCTTCTAGGCGGTCATCAGGTGCTGGCTGTAATACTTGCTCCAGGGATTGCATGACCGCGACGGCAAGTTGATTCAGGTGGATCAATGTACGTAATGTCTCGAGTGGCATTTCAGCATCTGAGAGCTGATGTCGGTCGTAGAGGGTTTGTGCGAGCACGCCGATATGGTCTGCTATGCGGTCGACATGATCGATTCCATTATAGAGTAGCGTAACCATAAGGTTTTGTCTTCGCGTGAGCGAAACATGTGTGAGTTGGCGTAAGAACCGATGCATGGATTCTCTGATCGTCGACACGGCGGTTTCCGTTTCCTGTAGTTTCATGCGCGTGGGTGCATGTTTGAGGAGTAGGAGGTGGGGCATCGATTGCAGTCGTTCCGTACAAAGTTCAGTCATGCGGTGCAATTCCAGCAATGCGGCTTGGATTGCATCTTCGGGTAAGGTAGCGAGGTCAGGATCCAAGAGTGAAGACATCTCGTCGGTTTTCCGATCGGGCAATATTTTTTTGACGGTGGTGGCCACCCATGGCGTGATGGGCAAAATAATCAAGGCGCCTAGCATCATTTTTATGACATTGGCATGGGCTGACTGGGATACCAGGATTTGCGGCGTGAGGCCATCTGCAGCTGCCGGTGTTGTCAGTGGTATGATCCTGTACATGATGGGGGCCGTGATCATGGCAAGCGATGTGGCGAAGATATTGAATAATAAGTGGGTCAAGGCGCAACGTTTGGCCTCAACGGTACTGCGTGCCGCCCCGATGAGTGCGGTCGCGCATGTGCCTACGTTCGCGCCGATGATTACGGGATATGCCTGTTCGAAGCTCGTCATGGCCCCTGCGGTGAGCATGGCAAAGACCATTCCAATGGTGGCACCGCTACTTTGAATGATGGAAGTGAAAAGCAGGGATGCGATCACGCCCGTGAGCATGCCGGTAACGGTGGTGCCATCGGAATATTGCAGGATGGGGGCAAGCTCTTCGCGGAAGGGGTATATCGCATCGCTCATTACATTCAGTCCTAGAAAAATCAGGCCAAACCCTAGTAAGGCCGTTCCGGCAGGCTGTGTTCGTTTGTGCAGGCGCATGATGAAGCCGACAAGTATTGCGAACCAGCAGGCATCGCCCAACTGAAAAGAAATCATGAGCATGGAAAGTGTAGTGCCGATGTTGATACCTAGGATCGCGGGAACGCTATTGGAAAATGTTACAAGTCCGGCGCTGATGAACCCGATAAGCATGACGGATGCAGCGCTACTGTGAATCAAGCCTCCCAATAGGGTTCCCAGGGAGATGGCTCTGAATTTTCGTGCTGTAGCACGCTGCAATATGCTTCGAATGCCTTTGCCGGCAGCTTGTTGTAGTCCTTTGCTCATGGCGGACATACCCGTCAGAAAGAGAGTAAGTCCGGCAAATAACGCTGCTGTTTGAATGATATAAAAACTGGAGGTCTCTGGACTCAATGTTCTGGCTCCTGCAATAAATCCTCGACTTGCGAGACCGTAAGGCGGTCTTTGGTTCGCATCTTGGCAATGGGTTTTGCGCGTTCATGAATGATGTCTGGTTCGATCCAGAAATATTCTTGTGCACCGGCGATCGCTATCGCTCGAACATGGCGAATCAATCTTTCAAAATGAGAGCGTAGTTCTTGCATTCGAATAGCCCTACTGGGTTTAATAGCATTATTGAGGATTAGGTCTTGCAGCACACCCGTGAAGTGATCGAGTAACTCAAGAGCCTCATCTCGTGCCTCGCTTACATGATCTGCGATATGCGTCTTGCGGCCTCGATTTCCGGTCATGGATTTTGCCAATACATCGATAATGTCTGCTGTTTTATCCAGCATCTGATCTACACTATTGAGCATGGATTCAGGATAGTCTGGCCGCCTGGAGGGAGAGGGCAGGTTTTGTGCAACGGCCAGAAGATGATCGCTAATGCGTTCCAAATCACTAACATTGATAAAGAGAAACATGGCTAATCGAGCTTGCCTTTCAACGAGTTTGAACCTTGTAAGTTCAAGCAGATATTGTTGGGCTGCGGGTTTGAATTCATCCATGGCGCTTTCCACATCCTGGACCAACTGTATGGTCCCCGACGCATCACCATCCTCGTCTTTGTATGCAACCAACGCGCGGGCAGCTTGTGTCAGTCCTATAGCCATGCGACGGTTTTCTTGCAGTGCGGCCTGTAGTGCGCGTTCCGGAAAGGCTAAGTCGAATTTAGATAAGAGCGAAAGCGTTGGTTGAAAGGGTCGCCTGGTTTCAGCCAGCTTTTTACCTAGAACCATGAGCCAGCATAGGGACAATATCAAGGCCGTCGCAACCAAAATGGTGATTTGGTTGGTCGGATCATCCAAGGTGCTGGCAATGGCCAAAAATATGGCTGCCGGTGTGTGGGTAATGGCGGCAAACAGGGTGACCGCGACCAACCCGTAGGCTGTGAGATTACTTGGTAGCGATGCATCCCGGCAGGCTGTATAGCCAATCCAGCAACATCCGAGACCCAGAAGGGCTTGGCCCATTTGCCGTATGTGCGGTGCGCGGCAACCGAGTTGAATGCCCATCCCTAGAATAAGCATGGGGAATGCCCCATAATATGGTGTAAACACGATGAGGCTGGCGGGTAGAAAAATGCCGAGCGCCATGCCTAGTGCGAAGATACCGACGGAAATAGGCGACAGCAGTCCAGCTAGGTATCTTCGTTTACAGTATTGGAATCCTCGTTTTCCGTGCAGTGCAGCTCCCGTAATCATGCCAAGCAGGAAGCGTATAGATGAGTGTGGTGCCGTTTTTTCGGTCCATGCGGATAAGCGCAAGCCCAGCAGGGGTTCAGTGCCATCAGCCCACGCCAGAATTCCATACATGATCAGTGCGATGCCTGCGGGCCATTGAAATTGTAAGAGCCAACTCATGATCATCACTATATTAGGATATAGTTAGCAATCAACGAAAACCTTTGGGTAATCTTGTTGTCAGGATGTTGACGCTGCGTTGTGATTTTGCTAGACGCAAGATCCTTATTATGTATAAATCTGCGGTCTGGAGTATCTTTATGAAACGATATTATCTGCTTTTATCTCTTTGTGCGGGTCTTTCGATCTTAGGCATGGGCTGCAACGAATCCAGCTCATCTTCGTATGGTTCGAATCATGACTTTGGCGTCAACGATCCAGATTTGTATGTTTGTATCGGTGACAGTATCACGCAGGGATTTGGTGGTGTTACACCTTATCCTCGCAATCTTGCGCTGTTGCTTGGCAAGACCGTCGTAAATCAGGGGCGCGGAGGAGAGCGTATTTTTTATGGGGCTTCTCGTACGGAATCGATATTGGATTTATATCGTCCTGGGCACTTGTTGATTTTGCATGGTGTGAATGATATTTTAGATGGCAGAGGAGCATCACACATTATACCATACCTTAGAAGCATGATTCAGACCGCGAAGGCGAGGAATGTGCTTCCGGCTATTTCGACCATCACCCCATTTGTGGGCAACCGTGAATTTTACAATGAAACGGTATATGCGGTGAATCGCGAGATCCGTGCTTTAGCGGCAGAAGAAGGAATCCTTTTGGTTGATGGCGAGCGTGTCATTAACGGTCGGGAGGATTATGTTCTGGCAGATGGTTTACATTTGAGTGAGGCTGGCTCCTTGGCATTGGCTGCGGCATGGTCGGATCGGCTGTAATTATACGCCGCCTTCTGCATGGGTATCGATTTCGAAAACGGGGACTTCTTCGACTACGCGCATCTTCGTCCATGCTTCCTTGCGGTAGCGCCACCCAAAGACAATACCTGCCAGTATGATATGCCCCACCAAGACGTACCACAAGGGCATGGCGATCGGGCTGAATCGTTGTAGCGCCCAAGCAGGCGCAGCTAGTGTTAGCCAGGAGAGGAGGAGCCCGGCTTGCATGGCAAATCGCGTATCACCCGCTCCACGTATTGCGTGACTGTAGATGATGAAAAGGCCATCAAAGAAAAGGTATGCCGCAATAAACCGCAAGTATACCATACTCAGTTGGAGGGCGTCTGCTTGCGCGGCATCGCCTTCGCGAACGAACCAGGATATTAACATGCGAGGGGCAGCCAGCATAAAGAAGCCTACGATTGCATTGTAGCCTAATGAAAGGCGGATTGCGAGGGTGACATACCGTTTGGCTTGCGCTATTTGCCCAGACCCCACGCATTGCCCGACGAGAATGGATGCGGCCATCCCCAGGCCTACCAGCGGTAAAAAGGCTAGTGCGTTGAGTCCAAATGCTATATTTGCAGCCTCGAGTTCCGTTGTCCCGAACCGTCCCAGGAAAATGACAAAGAGGTTAAATGCGATGATTTCGAGGGAGAATTGCGTGCCGTTTGGAATACCGAACCGGAGCATTCGTTTGAAGAGGTCTGGTTGTATGATGCGTTTTGGCCAGGTACCATAGCGTCTACGGTTCTTGCCACGAAAGAACAGACCAAGCGCAATGATGCATCCACCAAGGCTACTTATACCTGTAGCCAATCCAGCGCCCGCAATGCCCAACTCCGGAAACCCACCGTTTCCAAAAATCAGCAAATGATTGAGTGCGATATTAAATAGCGCGGTAAGTAATTCGATTCCCATGACGACGCGTGTGTGCCCCCTACCGCTCCAAAAAGCATTGAGTGCGGCGAGCAGGATGGCGCTAAAGCTAAGACGAACCAAGGTTTCGTAGTATGGGATTTGATATGCTTGTACGGCGTCTCCATGTTGCATCCAGCCCGTGATCTGTTCGGAAAAATGTGCGGTAAGTCCCACAAATATGCCACCCGCAAGCGCAATCCAGATTGCTTGCCAAATGGCGGCTCCGGTTTTATGCGGTTGTCCCGCTCCTATGTATTGCGATACAAAGGTTCCGGCATATCCTGCTGTACCGATGAAAAAAGCCATGAGGCAGAATGCGGTAAGGCCTGCGGGCATGGCTGCAGCCAAAGCTTCGGGTGCATATTGTGATAGCATAACGCGGTCGGCAAAAAGCCGTAAGGCATGGCCGGATGTGGCTAACACAAGGGGTATGGATACATTGAGAACGCGGCGCAGTCCCCCAGCGGTAGGTTGAAAATCTGTTGACATCATTTACGGGTCTCTTTTTCTTTCCATATCAAAATTTCTCTAATGCTTTTGGCAAGGTGCATGTGGAAAAGGGAGGAAGCTTGCCGCAAGGCAACCTGCAAAGCCAGCCTATTTTCCTGTTTAGATTTTGCGCTTTCCCATACTTGTGTTCATGCATAATCATTGGCTCGCGCATTTCATTACGCGCCGCTGTCGTTTTTTCTGGTTGTGTCGCATAT
>PXBF01000168.1 GCA_003567005.1 PVC group bacterium | reverse complement strand
TAGGATTCGACGAAAGCGCCGTTGGCGTGTACGTCGGTTAACTGATACTGGCTATTCCACAGTAACAAACGGGTATCTGATCCCTGTGTTATGTTGGTCACGTTTCCGGCGGAATCATAGGCGTAGCTCCCACCGGTCCACGTATCGAGGCGATTACCGACGCCCAGCGTGTAGGTGGTGGTGACGCCGTTTCGCACCATTTGCGTGCGGTTCCCCGCAAGATCGTATGCGTAGTCGGCATTATGCGTCAGCGTTTGCGATGCATCGTAGTGCCGCTCACCTGTTAATCGGTCTAAATCGTCATAGACATAAACGCGCTTTTCGCCACTGGCATACACCACGTTGGTGATCATGTCGGCCGCACTGTATTGCATCGAAAAGCTCATGGCAGGCATTGTCCCACTCCACGCAATATCGGTCAAGCGATCTGTGATATCGTAGTCATATCCCACACCAATGCCCGATTGCGCATTTGCAACCGACGCAACCGCCCCATTATCGGGGTTGTAGCCCCAGGTAAAGCTCGCCGCTTCAGCCGAGAGGTTCGTCAGACGATCAGCAGGATCATAGCCGTAGGTTCGTGTTCCCGCCGGGTCTGTGGCGGTGGCGACCGTTCCGACGGGATTCCATGTGTAGGCCACACTGCGTGCCGGGCCAGCATCAATCGTATGCTCTTGCTCCACGCGCATAAAGCCATCGAATACATTCGTGACTGTAATGCCACTGCCGGAAACCGACGCGATGCGTCCGCCGAGCGTGTACTGGAAGGTATTGGTGGCATCGGTCAGAACCTGTTCCGAGAGCCGCCCGACATGGTCCCATACATTGCTGACGACGCTGCCATCGAATCGGGTGACGCTATGCACGATATCGGCGACGCCATACTCGATGTGCATAACTTGGCCGCTGAGGTTGGTGACAGCCACGACGCGGTCACGGATATCAAGTACGTAGGTCTCAACGTTACGGTCGAGCTCATCAACGACGCGTAGCAGGTTGAACTGGCTATCGTAATCGGTGCGAATGCTGACCGGCTGTCCATCGAGATAGCGGATGGATTCTGCCAGCCGCCCGGAGGGCAGATAATCGAAACGCATTGTGCGTCCGGCAAAGTCGACATGGTTCGTCATGCGTCCCATCAAATCATACTGCGAGAAGGATGATCGAAAGTCGGGCAGAATAACGCCGGTAACGCGCCCGGCCGCATCGGTATCAAATGCGGTAACGGAATATTAGGGAGGAATATTAGGGACAGACCAACTATAGAACAATGCGACACTGATGCTATAAACCAGCAAATGAGAAGCGTTAAGCAGCAACAAAAAGACAGCGTAGCGCCATCTTATGGCAGGTTGGAGGCACTTTCTCCGTGAACTGATGGGGAAAACACCGCATTCGGGCAGACCTCACCTGAAAGTGCTTAATTCAGCGACGATGAGATGCCTGCGGCTACGCAGCTTTTGGAGGCAAGATAACCGCCAGACGCAAATCACGCATCGTACAGAGGCCGCCCGCCTCCGCCTTGCGTAGCGGTCTTGCACCATTGCGACGTTTCAAGCCGAATTGTTCGCGGTTGCGCTCGAAGATATCCTCCACAAAAGCCTTACTCCCTAGCACCACACCATCGGAAAAATATCGTACCCGGCAGCGCAGGGCTTGCTGTAGCGTCAGTTTACCCTCATTTTCGAGCACCGTTTTGACTTCTTCATGAGAGAATCCGGAGCGACGCTCCGTCTGTTCACCGCGAGCAAAGAGCTGCTGGCGGTATTGACCGCCAACGCACTGCCAATCGACTTCTCCTTGCCCATAATAGGCGAAGAGCCACCCAAGCCGCTCACGGGCCTGCCGCGACCCACCACAGGCCTCGCCATAACCACAGTAACGGTAATCTTTCGGATCGGAAACAATCCCCGCTCGCACGGCATTGAGATCGATATACGCAGCCATCGTCAAAAGCGCGTTATCCCACTGCCCTTCACGAGCACGATCCGGCTCAATCATGATACTCTTGAAGCGCTCCTCCCAGAGCGTGCCCTTGCGACCACGACGCTTATTGTGCCACTGGGTGTATTTCTGCTTCAGCGTCTTGACGTACTCGCTCAAATCATACATCCGACACCTCATTCGGAGTGCGCCCCTTGAATTGAAATTTAGGAATCTAAATATTCAATGGCAGTTCGCTTCGACTTTCCAACGCATGCTTATCGCCGGACATGCCACTGATGTCACTGGGGTAATCCCCCGAAAAACACGCCGAACAAAAACCGTGCTCACTTCCGAACGGCACGAATAAGCCCTCCAGACTCAGATATCCCAGACTATCCGCCTCCAGATAAGCACAGATCTCATCCACATCCATACCACCTGCAATCAATTCATCACTGGTGGGGAAGTCAATACCGTAGAAGCAAGGATGCTTGATTGGTGGACACGAAACACGCATATGTACTTCCGTGGCCCCGGCTTCTCGCAAGCGCTGTACGCGCCGACGCGCCGTCGTACCCCGCACCACGGAATCATCCACTACAATCACGCGTTTCCCCTTCACCACCTCACGTAAAACAGCTAGCTTCATATCCACGCCGCGCGAACGATCCCCCTGGGATGGCATGATAAAGGTACGACCTACATAATGATTCCGGATAAAACCATGCTCTAACGGAATCTTACTTTCCATGGAATATCCCAAGGCAGCCGAATTGCCGCTATCGGGAATCGAAATCACTACATCGGCATCCACCGGATGTTCCTTGGCAAGCTGACGTCCATACTGTACACGCGTTTCATGCACATTCTTGCCAAACACTTTGCTGTCCGGACGAGCAAAATACACCATTTCAAAAATGCAGCGGGCGGGTTTGCGTTCAGGACCCTCTGCAAAAAAGGAGCTATGCATGCCACTCTCATCAAAAATCAACAATTCACCGGGTTCGACATCGCGTATAAAGGTTGCCCCCACCAGTTCGAGCGCACAGGTTTCGCTCGCAACCACGTAGCCGTCTCCTAAACGCCCTACAGACAGCGGGCGAAATCCATAGCGATCCCGCGCTGCCAACATGCAATTGCGCGTCATCAAGAGAAAACAAAACGCACCATCCAGCTCAGCCAAGGCACGTGCCACGCGTCGTGGACGCGTGCGATACATCGGATCGGCAAGCAAGTGAATCAAAACTTCACTGTCAGTCCCCGTTTGAAAGATAGCCCCCGCTTCCTGATACATGCCGCGCAACTTTTCGGCATTCACCAGATTCCCGTTATGTGCCACTGCCCAGATACCATCAACACATTCGGCAACCAGAGGCTGCACATTCTGGATACGCGTAGAACCCGTGGTAGAATAACGTACATGACCAATTCCCAAGTGACCCGGCAAAGCAGACCAATCCTGGCGGCCAAAGACATCGTTCACTAATCCCTGCCCGCGTACCGAGTACACTTCGCGACCATCAGCGGTGGCAATGCCAGCTCCCTCCTGACCACGGTGCTGCAGGGAAAACAACCCCTGATATAATGTTGGCCCCACGTCAGGCACGCCATAAACACCGCATAAACCACAAAATTCCTTGGGAGAATCTGATTCCCGCACATCCATATTCATAATGTTGCCTCGCTGCCAGAGATAATGATTCCGCAAAGAAGGAAAGCTAGCATGTTTCTAACCAACTTCGCAAACCCGGAAACACCCCCGACAAGACAAAAATCATCCACATGCCAAACTGCCGACTGAAAACCGCTCGTCAAGAGGGAAATCTTCAGGATCACAGGAAAACAGACTGCGTTCACCCAAAAAAACAGCCGCTCCCTGAGAGGAAGCGGCTGCTTGCAAAGACGCGATGATTATTTCGAGTAAAATTCCACGATTAACTGCTCATCGGCAATCGTTTCAATATCAGAACGTTCCGGCAAGCGCGTAACAAGCCCTTCAAGCGCTTTTTCATCTATCGCCAGCCAACCCGGCAAAGGTCGATGATTCGCTTCTACGGCATCATGCAACATACGGCGACTCGACTCGCGGTCCTTGACCGAAATTTTATCGCCAGCATACACGAGCTGAGAAGGCGTCGAAGCCTTGCGACCATTGATCTTCAAATGCCCATGACGCGCAATCTGACGTGCTTGCGCACGCGTTGCAGCCATACCCAATTGATACACAACATTATCCAAACGGCGCTCCAACAACGCAAGCATGTTGTCACCCGTAATACCAGGCATATTCTTGGCTTTCACAAAAACCGAACGAAACTGATGCTCGCTCAGGCCATAATGAAAACGTAATTTTTGTTTCTCAACCAACTGCACCCCGTAGTCCGACAAACGGCCTTTACGGCGTACATGCATGCCAGGAGCATTCGGACGCTTCTCAAGCAACCGACTGAATTTCGGATTCCCGTACACATTTACGCCTAAACGACGAACGATTTTACCTTTGGCTTTACGACTACTGTTTCTTGCCATGGTGTATATACCTCCTGTCATGCTCCCCGCGACAATCATGAGGTATCCGAAATCTGCACAGCGTCATGACGGAAGCTACCATGTTTCACGCAATTGCAACAGATCCCCACTTGTGCCACACGCACAAGTAACCTCGGAAAGCCTGCTAATCTGCCATGCAACATGAAACGAATCAAGCCAAATCACATTTCACAAATTGTGCCCGCAAGATAACAAAATCTTTGTATTTCAAATATCGATACTCTACGATCACCACAATTCATGCAGATAATATTGTGGCCGAAGAGACAAAGGCCGAAACCCGCACTCTTGTTCATCCTATGAAAGATTCCATTCGTAATACGCTAAACCAACGGGAAAGCGTCCTTCTGGCACCCTACGCCACCAGCAGCAGTGCATCGGCGGGACGACGTTACCCAGAGCCCGAGCACCCCTCCCGTTGTAGATTCCAAAGAGACCGGGATCGAATCATTCATAGTCGGTGCTTCCGGAGATTAGAATATAAAACGCAGGTTTTTACCCGCAGTTCCTGTGATCATTACCGCACCCGTCTCACGCACAGCGTGGAAGTGGCTGCCGTGGCACGAACATTAGCCCGCATATTCCAAGTAAATGAAGACTTAACCGAATCTATCGCCTTGGCGCATGATATCGGACACTCCCCTTTTGGGCATGCAGGTGAAAATGAACTCAACGCACTAATGTCAGATGCGGGGGGCTTCGACCACAATCTCCAGAGCTTGCGATGGGTCGAACTGTTAGACATTCAGTATCCCGATTTTCCGGGCCTCAACCTCTCTTGGGAAGTACGGGCCGGTTTGATGAAGCACGAAGCCGAAAAACCCAATGCCCAGTTGGATGGCCTGGCCATCGGACCACGCCAATCCATTGAAGCGCAAATTGCCGATATTGCAGACGACATTACCTACTACGCACATGATACAGACGATGCATTACTAGCAAAAATCCTCACCGAAGAACTGCTTGAAACACAAGAATTATGGCGAATGGCCACCGAGCGGACAAACCAGACATATTCGAATCTTGATCGTGGACAACACATTCGCATCACGATTCGAAACCTGCTAGACCTCCAAATTGAGGACATTGTCTCGAATTCCCTTCAGAAACTCACGACCCATGAACCGCAGTCGACAAGTGACGTCATGCAAGCCCCCGAGCAAATCGTGGCTTTCAGTCCAGACATGCAAGAGCATGCCGCATCCTTCCGCTCTTTCCTTTACCAACATGTATATTTTAGCCAATCTATAAAAAACCAGGCTGAAATCGCCACCGCAATGCTCAGGCATTTGTTCCATCATTATTGTCAACATCCAGGCCACATGGGAAAAAAGGCACAAAGCCGGCTTGCAGAAGACGGATTAAAGCGTACAGTATGTGACTACCTTTCTGGTTTCACGGACAAATATGTTTTCCAGGAACATGCGCGCTATTTTCGCTAAACCGGAAAGCACCAGAAAGCCACCTGCCGCTCGGCAGAACATCTAACGAAGGAGTAATTATGCCGGTAAATAAAGTTGCCATTCTTACAGCAGGAGGTCTCGCACCCTGCTTGTCTTCCGCTATCGCCGCGCTCGTTGAGTCGTACACCGTGTTAGCCCCCGGGGCGGAAATCATCTGCTATCGATCTGGATACAAAGGGTTATTACTTGGTGATTCCATAACGCTTGACTCCCAAATGCAATCCAACATCAGTCGCCTGTATGCATTCGGAGGTAGCCCCATCGGGAACAGTCGTGTAAAACTCACAAATGTAAAAGACTGCGTTAAACGCGGACTTGTCAAGGATGGCCAGAATCCTCTACATGTCGCCGCCGAACAACTCACGCGCGATCAAGTCGATGTATTGCATACCATTGGCGGTGATGACACCAATACGACCGCCGCAGACCTTGCCGCCTTTCTCAAACAAAACGATTACGACCTGACCGTCGTAGGACTACCCAAAACCATAGACAACGACGTATTCCCGATTCGGCAAAGCCTCGGTGCATGGACTGCAGCCGAAGAAGGCGCGCAATTTTTTGCCAATGTTGTTGCCGAACATAGCGCCAACCCCCGCATGTTGATCGTCCACGAAGTTATGGGACGTAACTGCGGATGGCTCACGGCCTATACCGCACGTATCTATAATGAGTATCTCAACGAATGCCAGTTTCTTCCCGAGCTGGGCCTCACGCGCGAAGCCCGCGACGTACATGCCATATATGTACCTGAAATGGAAATTGACATTGCGGCAGAAGCGGCACGGCTCAAACAAATCATGGACACACATGACAGCGTAAACATCTTCCTATCCGAAGGAGCAGGCGTGGAAAAGATTGTCCAGGAAATGGAAGCGGCTGGAGAAGAAGTGCCACGCGATGCCTTTGGACACATCAAACTCGATGCCGTAAACCCTGGAAAATGGTTTGGCCAACAATTTGCCAACATGATCGGAGCAGAAAAAACCTTGATCCAGAAAAGTGGGTACTTCAGCCGTGCTGCAGCCTCCAATCAGGATGATATTGAACTCATTCAGGCATGTTGCAAACATGCTGTGGACGCAGCCCTACGCAGTGAAAGCGGTGTAGTGGGCGAAGATGAAGATGCCGGCAACGAACTCCGTGTCATCGATTTCCCCCGCATCAAAGGAGGCAAACCCTTCAACCCGCAGACGGGATGGTTTCTCGAACTGCTCCACGCAATCGGACAACCCGTCGGCGCCACCATAGAAGTCGCCCACTAGCCCGCAAAGTGCAGCAGGTTGTCCCGCAACCTGCTGCATTCCCCCAAACGCCCTTATCTACATACCGAGTCCCGCGTTATCGCTCTCATCCTTCACGCTGTAGCCGCTATCTTGCCGCTTATGATTCACCGCATGCTTATCGCAATACAAGCGATAGACGTCTTCCGCATTCATATCCAGAACCTGCGCCAAAGAAATGAGAAAGTGAAACAAATCTACCACCTCCACACGCGCATTCTGCATATCAAATTTCTGGTATTTTGCCCACCACTTCCACGGTACGCTATCCGTTAACTCAGCGAGTTCCTGCCCCATGGCCCGACAGTAATTCAAAACCCACTTCGCCTTCTCCTCTTCACCCTCCAACGCCGTCGTATCCACCCCGATCCGTTGATTCAACTCTGCCTGCCGTGCAAACATCTCCGCTAACCAATCCTGTTTCTCTGTATCCATATTCTATCTCTCCTCTTCCCATCATAGCAGATTATGATTTCATTATGTTGTCAACGGTCATTCCCTCCGCAATATGAAGCATTCGGCTTCTCCGCAACGGCCATAGCAGGCGAGGAAGAAACTGCATACTCCATACCACGCGGGTTTTCAACACGAGCGGATGCATCCAAAATCTCCAAACCGACGATATTGCCGTCCTTGTCGTAATCCAGAACCACCCCCGGCTTGTCTTCGTCGCTCTCCTCGACTGGCGCATGCGCTGAATAGCGAAACTCCTTTTTCATGTTTTGCCTTCCGCAATTACTTCATTATGTTTAGCACATAAATCCACGCGCACACAAATGCACATCTCCTCAAAATGCCCCAGTTGCTCCGCATCAAAACAAATCGAGTTGGTTCGTGTCGCGGCGGACGCCCGCTCCTTTACTCCGGTGGCGCGCGAGTTTCGGGGACTCTTCATCACCAATCTCTCCTTCTTCGAGATTCGCTAATATCTCATTCGCCCGCGTAACCACACTATCCGGCATCCCCGCTAGCTTCGCAACTTGTATCCCATAACTCTTGTCTGCCGCCCCCGGCACAATGCGCCGCAGGAAAACAATCGTATCATTCTTCTCCTGCACCAGAATGTTGTAGTTTTTCACCCCCGTCATCGTACGCGCGAGCTCGGTAAGCTCATGATAATGCTTCGCAAAAAGGGTTCGTGCCTTCACATGTTCCATGTTGTGCAAATACTCGGCCACCGACCATGCTATACTGATACCATCGAATGTGCTGGTACCCCGCCCGATTTCATCCAGCACAATCAAACTACGCGAAGTGGCATGATGCAAAATGTTGGCCGTCTCCTGCATCTCCACCATGAACGTACTGCGACCACGCGCCAAATCATCATTCGCACCTACACGGGTAAAAATCCGATCAACCATGCCGATCTCGGCCGATTCAGCAGGGATGTACGACCCCATTTGTGCCATCACGACCAATACCGCAACTTGTCGGATGTACGTGGATTTACCTGCCATATTCGGACCTGTGATAATCAACAACTGATTAGCAGAACAATCCAGCGTCGTGTCATTCGCCACAAACCCGCCACCTTCCTCGGCCTGCTCCACCACAGGATGCCGACCACGCTGAATGGCTAGTACGTCAGATTCTGAAACACCGGGGCGTATATACCCTAGCGTCAATGCCCGCTCGGCGAATGTCGCCAATACATCCAGTTGGGCCAACGCTTGCGCCGTTTTCTGAATGGTGCCTGTCTCAGCGGCAACTTGATCGCGAATGGAAACGAACAATTCGTACTCCAGCGCAACCGCACGCTCATGGGCTCCCATGATTTTGTTTTCATAGGTTTTCAACTCCGGTGTAATAAAACGCTCTGCATTCACCAGCGTCTGCTTGCGTATGTAATCATCCGGCACATGATCCAACTGCCCCTTCGATACTTCAATATAGTAACCAAAAACTTTATTGTGCCGAACCTTCAAACTCTTGATGCCGGTCCGCGCCTGCTCCGAAGCTTGAAACTGCGCCAGCCAGTCGCGACCAGATGCCGCTGCTTGACGCAATTCATCCAATGTATTGTCAAAGCCATCCCGGATAATCGCCCCCTCCTTGACTGCAAGAGGCGGATCATCCACGATAGCCGATTGAATGGAATCAACAAGCTTCGGTAGCGGTTGCAAATCCTGCGCCAACTGCTGCAAGCGTTCAGCATGTTGATCATCCAATAATGCACGCACTTCCGGCAAGGCATCCAGTGAGTGCGCAATCGCAACCAGATCGCGTGCATTGCCCCCGCCATTGCCTGTGCGAGCAATCAGCCTGGCCAGATCACGGACGGGTGTAAATGCATCCCGCACGGAACGTAGCAACCCACGGTCTTCCGCAAACACCGCCACCGCTTCCTGTCGTGCAAGAATCGGGACCAATTCAGCCAATGGACGCAAGATCCAATCGCGCAACATGCGCGCGCCCATCGGTGTTCGTGTGGTATCCAGTATATCTAGCAATGTTTTTCCGCCAGTACGGCCGCGTATCGGCACCAAGTCAAGATTTGCACATCCGGTTTCATCCAAAGCCAAATAGCCTTCTTGTTGGCGTGTCTGGAAAGAACGGATATGTGCCGTTTGGCGATGCAACACAACCTGTAGATAATACAATAATGCACCTGCAGAACAGATAATGGCGGGTTCTTCCTCACACCCGAACCCAACTAAGGACTGCACCGCGAAATGTCGGACAAGAAGATCATAGGCGGCATCCCGACCATACGTCCAATCCTCTCCATAACTCACCGGCAACCCCGGAAGCGCTAGTTGCAATTGTGTCACCAAGCTCGCATAAATCTTATCACCAGAGTCTGGAACAATGCATTCGGCTGGACCATAGCGCTGAATTTCATCCACAGCCGCATCCATATCCGCTACCCGACTCCCCCAAAAATGACCGGAGGACAGATCAATCATAGCAATGCCCCAGTGATTGCCTACCTGGCAAATTCCTGCCAGATACAAATACTGGCTATTCTCAAGAAGGCCACCTTCCGTGATGGTGCCCGGGGTCACGATCTGCGTCACCTCACGCCGGACCAATCCTTTTGATGCAGAGGGATCCTCTACCTGCTCACAAATAGCGACCTTGCAACCGGACCGCATCATACGCGCAAGATATGCATCCAAGGCATGATACGGAACCCCGCACATCGGCACGCCATTACGCCGCGTCAAGGCAATGTCCAGAACCGGAGCAGCCTTCTTCGCATCCTCAAAAAACATCTCATAAAAATCGCCCATCCGAAAAAACAGAATCACATCATCAGCAAGTTCGCTTTTGATCTGTCGATACTGTCGCATCATAGGCGTCAGGGCTTCACCCGCCATGATTGTTGTCCTCGCTTGTAATTTCCGCAACATGCATCCGCATGTTTTCGGATAGAGAGCACCATACGTCAAGAGGAAGCGCCTCTGGCCGCAGAGAAAGATATTCCTGCCCGAGCAATTCGTGTATCGGAAACTCGACCCCTTTCGTCGCACACAAAGTATGTAACAAATGACCAATCTGTTTGCGACGATGCTGAAAGAGTTGCTTGGTTAGGCGTTTAAAATAAGGCCATCCGTCAACGGGAAGCAATGGTTGCGTCAAACGTTCCAACGATACAATGGCCGACTGAATACTCGGACGCGGCCAAAAACAATTCGGGCTGACGCGTTTAACATAAGACACTTCGTAAAAAACGCGACACCATAGGCTCAAGAGCCCAAAAGCCGTTGAGCCGGGTTCCGCCGTGATGCGACCGGCAACTTCATCTTGAACCATCACCGCAATACGTGCTGGCCGCATCGCGCTCGTGGCGATATCAACCAGAATACGCGTCCCAGGTGTGTATGGAAGATTTGCAACGACCTTTGTGATTTTCTCGTGATGTAGCAAATCGGGCACTACCGCCAATGCATCACCTTGTATCAAACTGGCACGCGGATCATGACCAAAGTGTTTTTCCAGTAACGGCAAGAAACGCGCATCCTTTTCTATTGCCACTACCGTTGCCCCGCGATCCAACAGACCAGCCGTGACGGCACCAAGACCAGGACCAATTTCCAAAATCCGATCGCTAGCTGTAACGGCGGCTGTATCTAAAAGAAAACGCAAAATGTTTCCATCAATAAGAAAATTTTGCCCTAGTAACCGATTGGGTCGAATATCGGCATCGCGCACCCAAGCACGCACGATGGAAGGCCTCGTGAAGGCACGGACTGGCTCGGAAATTCCCATGAACGGCTTTCCTGTTGTCACCCAACCTCACCTGCTTCCCTAAAGACCATCAAAATGGCTCATCCACGGCCACGGTAATAAATGCCTCCGCACGCAAGCGTTGGATCCATCGATCATACAGTTCCTCTGCACGTTGTCGAAATAGGCGCGCTCGAATATCATCGTAGGCCTCCGCAAAAGAAGTTTTCTCACCAGCTACGAACGCTTCTAATTGCAACCAAACCGTATTCCCACCTAGGACGATCGGATCGCTAACGGCACCCACATCCAAAGACTCCAGCGTGTGGCGCACTTCATCTCGAAGTTGCTGCGGATCCACGGGACCACGCAGTCCACCACGTTCGGCAAAACGATCAATCGAGAAACGACGCGTTAGCGCCTCAAAGTCTTCACCATCCTCCAAAGCCCCTGTTATCTCCGCAACAACCGAATGTTCCGCATCATCCTGCGCGGGCGTATCCACAACTAACATACGATACGTCACTTCCGCCTCTTGCATGAAAACATCTGGATTGGCATCGTACCATGCTCGTATCTCCGTGGGCGATATGTGAATATGACGGTCTACACGAAGATTACGCATCGCCCGTACGACAACTTGTTGGCGAATATCTTCGCGCCAACTGCGCTCACTACGCCCTTCTTCACCCAATGCGCGCAAAAAAGATGTCCGATCATCCTGAAAAAGTTCCTGAACCACTTCCTGCACACGCTCATCAACAACCATGGAGGGAATTTGTATTTCTTTCTGTTGCTGGTAAGAATCCACAATCAACTTGCGGTCAATCAAATCTTGCAACACTTCGGCATACATCTCGTTTGCTGCCAACCCCGCGCGTCCCGAACGCAATTGCTGCTGGAGCGTTTCCGAAGCGCCTAGAACGTCACTGATCGTAATGACATGCTGATTGACAAACGCCGCGACCCCATCAATCTGGACAGATGCAAGCGCTATGTGCCCCATAAGCAGTACGAGCCATACTACAATAAATAATTTTCCACCCATCAGTTTGTCTCCTTCTCACCCGCGTTGCGCTGAACGCCGCTCGGCAAGACGCATACGGATTGCACTGGAATTTGCTCCAGAAACGGCTACGCCCGACTGAATGGCAGCTTCTGCTACTGCCAAGGACACGTCAGCTAGCAGTCTACTATCAAAAGGCTTAGGTATCAAGTAACGTGGTCCGAAATGCAGCTCCGCATCCGGATAATAGGACCGTACGTCCGACGGCACGTCCTTGCGTGCCAAATCCGCAAGTGCACGAGCCGCCGCCGTTTTCATGCTCATCGTAATGCTACTGGCTCCTGCATCCAAAGCGCCCCGAAACAAAAACGGGAATCCCAACACATTGTTAATCTGGTTCGGGTAGTCAGAACGCCCCGTAGCCATCACATACGGCTTCCCCTGCATCGTGACGGAAACCAACGACGGATCAATTTCCGGCACGGGATTCGCCATCGCAAAAATGGCAGGAAAAGAGGCCATCGCAAGAATATCCTGCGGCTGAATACAATCGGCGACCGATACACCAATAAAAACGTGCGCGCCCTGGAGTGCATCTGCCACCGTGCCCACCGCTGTATCTACAGCATGCTCCGCTTTCTTGCCCGTAATCCCATCGCGTTGGCGCGTCACAATACCGCGCGAGTCGCACAATACAACGTCTCGGACACCAGCAGCCTTTAGCATTTCTGCAATGCGGATACCCGCAGCTCCCGCTCCGTTAATCACGCATCGTAATTCCGACATCGCCCTTTCGGATAGTTCGCTGTAATTGATAACACCTGCCAACGTGATAACAGCCGTTCCCCATTGATCGTCGTGAAAAACCGGAATATCGAGCATGTCGTCAAGACGATCCTCTATTTCAAAGCATGCAGGCGCAGCAATATCTTCTAAATTGATGCCCCCATACATGGGCGCGATCGCCGCAACCATGTCGATCACGCGCTCCGGATCCGTTGGCCCCGTATCCTTCGCACCAACTCGACAACGATTTAAAGGCACAGGCCAAGCATCAACATCACCAAAAGCCTTAAATAGCACCGCCTTGCCTTCCATGACGGGAATCGATGCAGCCGCCCCCAAATCACCAAGACCAAGAATAGCGGTCCCATCACTTACGACGGCAACTAAATTCCCTCGCGCCGAATAAACGCGAGAACTCTCAGGCGCGGCCGCGATTGCGCGCACCGCATCCGCCACGCCCGGCGTGTAGGCCAGACACAAGTCTTCCACAGTAGCTAATGGGCGACGGCAATACATACCGACTTTCCCACCCAAATGATATTGCAAGACCTCTTCTCGAGAAAAACCCATGTTCTACTCCGCAGTATCAGCCCTTTGAACTGCGAACACCGAGCATGGCAACAACCATCCGCCCCATACGCTTGGGCGGTTGATCGACAACAGCAATATCCTCGCAATCTTTCAATACACGCTCAACAACCGCCTCTCCCAGCTCGCGGTGTGCATTCTCGCGTCCGCGAAAGGTAAGAGTGATTTTTACCTTATGGCCTTTAGAAAGAAACTCTCGCACATGATTGAGTTTGGTTTCATAATCATGCTCTTCCACTCCTGGACGAAACTTGATTTCCTTCACTACCGTTTGATGTTGATGCTTACGTCGTTCACGTGCCTTTCGGCCTTGCTCATAGCGGTACTTGCCGTAATCCATCACTTTACAAACCGGCGGCTTCGCCGTGGGCGAAATCTCGACCAAGTCAAGTCCTGCGTCCTG
The DNA here is from genome assembly GCA_003567005.1 of PVC group bacterium. Classification (GTDB taxonomy): domain Bacteria; phylum Verrucomicrobiota; class Kiritimatiellia; order UBA8416; family UBA8416; genus T3Sed10-140. The sequence continues at coordinate 41,957 of PXBF01000168.1, read as the reverse complement.
AGCGATTCGCATCGCCTCACGCGTAGACATCACCCCGAGGACCTTACCGTCGGATCCTGTCAAACGCACCTCAGGTACTCGGATTTTATGATTCACTCTAATGAACGCGCGAATAATGAACCTCCAATGCTACTGTTATCACTTACTCTCCTCTTGCATCCGAAGCAATGCGGCTTCGGTTGACATCGTCTCTTGTGTGCCTGAACGATCTCGCAAGGTAACCTTCCCTGCGGTCACTTCTTCATCCCCGACGATCATCATGTACGGAATTCTTTCATTCCGTGCTAAACGAATTTTAGCTCCAATACGCTCGTCACGGCGATCTACGGTTACCCGCACATCAGAAGCCCGTAATTGCTCCACAACCTTATCGGCATATGCAAGCTGGCTATCTGATATAGGCAGAACACGTACCTGTTCAGGTGCCAGCCAATATGGGAATTTACCACCATAATGCTCAATTAAAACACCAAAAAACCGTTCGATACTACCCAGTAAGGCACGATGCACCATATACGGACGACGTTTTGCATCTCCATCCGCACCCGTGTAACAAAGATCAAAACGCTCCGGCAGATTAAAATCAAATTGAATGGTCCCCATCTGCCATTCACGCCCTATCGCATCTTTGATTTTCAAATCGATTTTAGGACCGTAAAAAGCGCCACCGCCGGCATCCACTTCATAAGAGATCTCTTCTGCCTCTAATGCGTTGCGCAGAGAATCTGTGGCTTGCTCCCACCGACTCGGTTCACCAACGGCTTTATCTGGCCGCGTGGCCAAATATGCCGAAATCTCCGAAAAGCCAAAGGCGCGTAACATATTCAACGCAAACGAAACGGTTGCACGAATCTCATCAACGATTTTCTCTGGTGTACAGAAAATATGCGCATCATCCTGCGTGAATCCACGCACGCGGAAAAGGCCATGCAAGACCCCACTCTTCTCATACCGATAAACCGTGCCCAATTCTGCCCAGCGCAAGGGTAAATCACGGTATGACCGAATCTGACTCTTGTAAATCTGAATGTGAAACGGACAATTCATCGGCTTCACAAAGTAATCCCCACCATCCACTTCCATGGGGGCGTACATATTCTCCTGGTAAAAGCCCAGATGTCCAGAAGTTGCCCAAAGTTGGGAACGGCCTATATGCGGTGTGTACAACAACTCATACCCTGCCCGATAATGCTCTTGACGCCAGAAATCCTCGATAATCGAACGAATGCGTGCCCCGCGAGGATGCCAGTGAACCAACCCGGGACCAACCTCCTCCTGGATACTAAACAGATCTAACTCTTTACCAAGTTTGCGATGATCCCGCTTCTGCGCCTCTTCCAATTGCTTCAGCAAAACCTTGATCGCTTTTGGACTCTCGGCGGCAATACCATAAATCCGTTGCAACATCGGATTGGTCTCATTACCCCGAAAATAGGACCCCGCAACGGATATCAGTTTGAACCCTTTTATCTGTCCCGTACTTGCAACATGGGGCCCGCGGCATAAATCCGTAAAATCACCACAACGATAAAACGAGATTTCATCCCCCTCCGGAATATCCGCTAAACGCTGTAATTTGTAATCCTGTCCCACAGAAGCCAGCAATGCCTGCGCTTGCTCACGCGTAGACGTAAACCGCTCAAAAGGGATATCCTCCGCAACGATCCGCGACATTTCTGCCTCAATAGCCGGAAAGTCTTCCGGCGTCAAACGATGGGGCATGTCAAAGTCATAATAAAAGCCGCTATCTGTTGCAGGACCGATATCCAGCTTGACATCTTCGAACAACCGACAAATCGCGGCTGCCATAACATGCGCCGTGCTGTGGCGCAAACGAACTAAATCCAAGGAATCCCCCTTAAAATCTGCTTCTTTTAGATTGCAAGAAGAACGGTGCTCTCCATGCATGTATTACAGCGCATAAACACTAATAATTGCATCTTGTGCTGTCAACTCAATCATAGCACAAACACAACGCTCCATGAGTTTTACTTGCAAAGATGATCGCAGTTCGCTAGTTTCTGCAAAACCCGTTTCAAGCCGAAACCATTACCAAAGAAGAAGGAGAACTATGTCCACGATTATTGATATCACCGCACGCGAGATTTTAGATTCACGCGGCAACCCTACCGTAGAAGCTGACATTCTACTCGATAATGGCGTTTTGGGACGCGCAGCCGTACCCTCGGGTGCATCCACAGGGGAAAACGAAGCTGTCGAGCTACGCGATGGCAACGCAAAACGCTACCTAGGAAAAGGGGTTCTCAAAGCTGTCAAAAATGTAAATGAGCTGATTGCGCCTGAACTTCTCGGTTTCGATGTAACAGATCAAGTCGGCATCGACCAAACCCTGATTGCTCTGGATGGTACAGAAACCAAAATGAAACTCGGTGCCAATGCTATGTTGGCAGTCTCCATGGCGGCGGCAAAGGCCGGTGCAGACTATACGGGGCTTCCGCTTTTCCGCTATCTCGGCGGCACAAATGCAAATGTTCTACCCGTACCCATGATGAATGTGCTAAATGGCGGAGCCCATAGCGACGCCCCCGTAGATGTGCAAGAGTTCATGATTATGCCCAAAGGCGCCAACTCTTTCTCAGAAGCATTGCGCATGGGTGCAGAAACCTTTCATGCGCTTAAAGCCGTGCTCAAAGGTATGAAAATGTCTACAAACGTCGGTGACGAAGGTGGCTTTGCCCCCGAACTGAAAAACAATGAGCAAGCATTAGAAGTACTGATCGCCGCCATCGAAAAAGCAGGATATAAACCCGGCAAGGATATCTTCATTGCTCTTGACGCAGCGGCAAGCGAATTCTATGTCAAAAGCTCGAAAAAATATCACTTCAAGAAAAGTGACGGCTCAAAAAAATCAGCTGACGAAATGGTTGAATTCTACAGTAATTGGTGTGCAAAATATCCTATCATCAGTATCGAAGACGGCATGGACGAAGGCGACTGGAAAGGATGGAAAAAGCTTACGGACGCCTTGGGAGATAAAGTGCAATTGGTTGGCGATGATCTTTTCGTAACCAACACCAAGTTTCTCAAGAAAGGCATCGATACCGGGACGGCTAACTCCATTCTGATTAAAGTGAACCAGATAGGAACACTGACAGAAACATTGCAAGCCATTCAAATGGCTACACGCGCCGGCTATACATCCGTAGTCAGCCACCGTTCCGGAGAAACAGAAGATGCAACGATTGCAGATATCGCCGTGGCAACAAACGCTGGACAAATCAAAACAGGTTCACTTTCGCGCACAGATCGAATCTGCAAATATAACCAGTTACTCCGCATTGAAGAAATGTTAGGTAATGAGGCCATCTATGGTGGTGTCATTTAACATGGCCTTCTAACAAACCGGCAGGTGAAACGCCTGCCGGTTTTTTTATGGCGCAATCTGAAACCGTATGGTGTCCGTAATGGGATTTGAAACAATACCGGCACGATAGGCGGCAACACGGAGTTCATGCAGACCAGGGCCAAGCTCTGTTGCATCCAAGATAAGCGATTCCCCTTGACCCGCGACCACAACACCATTGATGAGATATACGACATCATCATAGGCTGTCTCCGACGGCGCATCAATCTGTATGGTCACCTCACGTTTGCCCCTGATAAGCTCTTGATCGCGAATGCCAAGCAATCGAACGGATGCAACCGGAGCCCAAGGAGCCATAAGCGGATCACCGATAAGAAACGATTGTAGCGGTGATCGCGTCGATAAATAAAAGCTCTCCAGCAAAGAGTATCCCGATCGATAATGAAGATAAAACCGCGCATGCGGAAATTTAGCCCAAATCGCGTAGGGCTCGGTGACCGTACCCGCCGTACTAGACGCACCTGCAGCAATCCAGCGTGTCACCTTTGTCTGACTGGACTCGTCAAACATAGCGCCATAGCTCGTCAAATGCTCAGCAAATGCGCCCGGCAGAAATGTCCCCATCGCCTCAGGATCAACACTACGCGCCCCCATCATCACACCCAAAATAGAATCCGATGCACGGGGTACGCTATTCGTGACAACTGCATCTACCCCCATTTCGTATAAACGATCACGCATATCCTTAAATTGCCATTCACGAACACGTGCACGAATATCCTCTCCCGTAACAAAATAAATGCTTCCCGACGGAGCACTGGCGTCGGCAGAATGACTCCGTTCCAGCATTTCCATGATTTCCGACTCTGTGTTGCCGCGCTCACCCATATATCCCAACGCGATCGCTGGAATGGGCATATTTTCCCGCAATATAGCTGCTATACTACGCAAAGATTGGGGTGGTAAAACATTGCCATCGGGTCGTACAGGACCAACAAACAACGGCGAAGCATATTCTGCTTTGGCAATGGCATCATGCGCCGGCAAACGATTTTTCAAGAACACCAATCCCTGGACAGAGATCGCAGGCGTATGATCCACGCGATAAGGGATATGCGTGGAAAATACCCATGCCAGAACATGATCTACATTCCGCTGCCGAATTACCGACTGAGCCGGTTCCCAGATACGCGCTGTAAATTGGTCCCGTTCCATGCTTGTATACTGACCGGTTTCATCAGCAGATATATCCAGTAAAACGAGATTCTGTCGCGGGATCATACGTTTTTGCATATATGCCCTGGCAATACGCACCGAAATGTTCTCATTACGATTGGCAAGTACCAAAACCTCATGCGCCGCCAACCCATAAACCTGCCCCGTGCACAGTAAAGCGAGGCTTGCAGATAACAAAAGACATGACTTGAGATAGAGCGCCATCACAAAAACCCCCCTTTACTATTCTCTGCCCAAATCTTCTAACAGCATAAATCATCAGATCATATAACGAGCGAAGCTACGCAACCGCTCATTGATTAGAATAATTCTGGTGAACGCAATGCTGCAGAAAATGCGGTAAATTCATATTCATCGTAAAATGCCTGTAGGTTTGCTACAGGTGACGACTGATAGCGTAACGTTGCAACATCCGGCAAATCCACAATATGATGCAAAGATACCATTTCACGATTACGCCATACGATACTTGCATGCTCTTCAAGCGCTTTACGAATGCCCTTGCGCTTCACATCTTCTAGACGCGCATACAGGGTGTCAATGTCTCCAAACGCTGATAACAAAGCCGACGCGGTTTTGGGCCCTACGCCAGGAACCCCACTAATGTTATCAGCGCTATCTCCTGTGAGCGCGAGCCAATCCACGATCTGTGAAGGTAAAACACCCGTTTTCTGTAATATCTCTTTTGGGCCTAATACATTCATGTCTCCGGAAAGTGGGACAATAGAGATCTTATCGGAAACGAGCTGATACATATCTTTATCAGATGTTGCTATGAATACTTGACCATTGAACGCTTTTGCAAACGTTGCCATTACATCATCTGCCTCAATCGCCTGAAGGCAAAAAAAAGGTATTCCCGCAGACGATAAATATTCTTGCGTGATAGGTAATTGCACGCGTAACGCATCCGGCATCGGTTTGCGTTGCGCTTTGTATGCAGGAACCAAATCTAAGCGACACTGCGGCACACCACCATCAAAAGCAACAGCAACATGAGTCGGATACAAACGACGATGCATTTGCTGCATCATACGTATAAACCCGAAGACGGACTGCACAGGAACGCCTGCGCTGGTCGTCATCGGGCGTATACCATGAAAAAAACGGTACGATGCAGCGTGCCCATCAACTAGAAGCAAACGTTGCTGGTCTCTTCGCACCACTATTAATCTTCAAGTTCAACACCGGCAATACGCTCAGCAATGGTGTCATCTATACCGACATGCTCGCGATCGAGCGGTCGTCCAGCCGGATCTACAAGTCTGGCTGTAACGAAAATGAGAAGATTGCGCTTCTCGCTGGAGTCGTACCGACTGCGGAACAGACGTCCAAATATCGGAATATCGCCAAGCAGAGGAATGCTATCATCAACAGAATAGCGTTCTTCTGTAATCATGCCGCCCATTACAACCGTTGCACCATTATAAATCAAAAGATTGGTACGCAACTGCCTGGTGTGAAAGAAAGGCTGCTCCATATTCAATTGCTGTTCAATGGGATTACCATTCGGATCAAACGATGTGTACGTTGATCCATAATTTCTCCAAGTAGGCTCTGAAACGACTTCGGGGGAGAGAAGTAGATTAATCATCTGCCCTTCTGGACTAACCTCGGGCAAGACTTCTAGTATTACCCCGACTTCACGAGTCTGGAAATCAAGAGGCGTTACCACGGCACCAACCGTTCCAGCATCCGTGCCAGCTAACGTTCCACCTGTCGTCGTTCCTCCAATTCCGCTTGTTTCAAACGCCGTTGGATAAATGTACTCCGTTACAACTTTGATGGTTGCTTGCTGTCCTGACTGCGTTGTGATTTTTGGTGCGGAAAGCAGATCTGTATGACCGCGCTGCTGTAAGGCATGCAATACCATCGTAAGTTCTGGATTCGTCAGCACACTACTAACCGTGGCAACTTGATCCATAATCGGTGACCCCAGTGGCCCGCGGGAATCACCCTGTGGTAAGAAACGATTGCCTCTTGTGAAACCTCCATCAGTGGCGTTCTCCTGCATGACCAATCGACGACGTGAAGCAGCCGGCAAGTTGCCATCTGCCGCCATCTCGGCAATTTGCCACGCATCTGTCAACATCCACTCTAAACCGAGAGAATCAACATCTGTTTGCGCAACTTCGATGAACCGTGCCTCAATTTCAATCTGATAGGGAACCACATTCAGAATCGAGAGAATGCTTTCGAACACAGCTAGGTTCTCTTGCGTATTAGCCACAACAAGCTTGCCTAAACCGCGAATGAACTTGATGGAAGATCCAGTCGGCCAGCGTACGCCCATCTCTTCAAAAAATGCACGCAAATCAACATCCTCTCCTGCCAGATCCTGCCCCCCGTCAAGTGCCAGAAAGTCTCCGGATCCACGACGCGCTCCACCGCGACCACGAGGTTCTGCAGCTGTACTTAAATCTTGTAAGCGCGCGATTGCCGAAGGTAAGACATCGTACATACGGTGGATAATATCTCCATCATCATGATCTCGAGGTACCACGACAACAACATTACCACGTATACGATATCGTAAATTGGCAACATCAACGACAATATCCAATGCTTCGCGCAGACTGATATTACGAGCTGTAAACGAGACAGGAACATCTTCAGCAGCCCTTACCCCATCAACATCGTCCGGATCCGCAAAAGGATCAGCACGGCGACGTGTCCGACCGTTGTCCGCAGTAGCCCTACGTCGTCCAGAATCTAATTGCAAAATAATATTTACGCCCGTTCTTTCAGCCCGCGTCGGTGCTGGATCAAATTCTACGCTCAAATCCTGCAGGAATGTTAAAACATCCCGTATGTTTTCCTGACGAAAGCTAATTTCCGGAATGACAATCTCTTCCATTTTGTCAAGAATACGCTGGCGCTGAATCTCGTCCTCACGGATATCAGCAACAAGATCATCCTCCTCATCGATTGGCTCTTCGTGCAACCCATACTGACGTGGATTCCATGTTCTGCGTACATCTGTCATCATACGCTGTCTTGTGGCATCTAACTCCATGGTGGAACGATCAAATTGACGCCCCGATGCGGCACGCATCATGCGAATCGCCTCCTTGTGCTCAGGATCACGGGCTAAAACTGACTCAAATGCTAGAATAGCACGCTCGTACTCACCATTTAAGTATGCTTCGCGGCCACGACGCAACCACCGTTCAATTTCGCGATCAATCTCTAGAAATTCCTCCTCTTCCCAACGATGCTCAGCTGGCTTGGGCTCAGGATCTTCCTCTGGAGCATCGATGCGTTCCTGGATCCGACGCACAGCATCAGGCCCACGACGATGACCAAGACGTGCGGCACTCTGCGCTGCACTTAAGGCTGACTCGAAATTCCCCATCTCGACCAATGCTGCAGCTTGGCGAAAATGCGCATCAGCAGCACCACGGCGAGCACGTGCCCGCGCAGGCTCAAGATCAGCGCGTTGCGGTAAGGTGCGTAAAGCCTCTTCAAAAAGTTGGATGGCACGTCGGTACTCGCGTTCGCGCAATAGACGCTCGGCACGCTCTAAACTATTGATGGCATGGTTCTCACGAGCCACACGGCGCAGGCGCTCTGCCTCTTCAAACGCAGCACTTCCGCGCGGGGCCTCAACAACTTCCCGCTCCACCGCTGGATCAGGCGTATCTTCGGTCTCAACAGAGGTATCCTCCGCGATGCGACGCCCTTCATCGGCAAGCATATCAAAAAGAGCATCATCTAATGCGTCATCATCGTCATACACCACGTCTGCAGGGTCAACTTCGTCTAATTCCGGTTCCGGTTCAACAACAGGAGTGGGATCAGGTTCCCGCTCTATCACCGGCTCGGGATCTGGCTCTATCACCGGCTCGGGATCTGGCTCGGGATCTTCGTCATCTTCAGCCAGGTCGGCGAATAAACTGTCCAAATCATCTAAGACATCGGCATCAGGAGTTATGCCCTTTTCCGGATCCAACTCAGCAAACTCTTCTAGATCTAAATCTTCATCTTCCGGGTCAACGACCTCATCATCAGGTAGTGAACCAAAAAGATCATCCAGATCGTCGTCGTCCCAATCATCCCAGTCGTCTGCATCATCATCCGCAACTACGGCGACTTCCGGGGCTTCAGCATCATCAATATCTTCGGCATCCCAGTCATCAAAGTCGAAATCGTCGATATCATCATTATCGAAAAGGGCATCGAAAACATCATCATCATTACTGTCAGATTCATCATCTGCTAGCTCGCCGTCTATGGCTGCATCTACAGTAGCTTCTTCTTCAGCAAACAAGCTTTCATCATCCCAGAAATCCTGTGCAATTACTCCGGCCACAATAGCCACAACCAGGATTGAAGCTAAGCTGAATGTCCATTTGCGGGGCGTTGTCATGTGCTATTTCTCCTTACCACTATCCAATCATCTCATTCAAAGAGGCTTTGTAGTTCTGTATCTGCGTTTTCAACTTCCAGTGCATCCGGCTCTTCGAGAAGTGGATGCGCTTCTTCGAGAAGTGGGTCCGCTTCCATCTGACGAACAACCGGTGTTGGACGAATCTCAGGTGTGACAGTATACGACTCCCCTGTAGGAACCGTCTCTAATATCACATGGCGATTCGATGCGTCAATCTCTATTACACGATACTCGATATCATCCAAGGTAAATGTATCGTCTGTACGGACAGAAAACGTATGCTGAGGGGCCTCGCGCCCCATGCGCAAATGCACAGTACGCTCAACATGCGACTCACCGTCATCAAGGACCAACACGATCTCATCCCCGCGGGGTGACACAACCGTTAATTCGGAACGATCTACCGTTCGGCGTGACGGTGTTTCGATGGTTTCAAGTATTTCCTCATAAGACTGGATCGTAAAACCACCAACTCTATCGCCTATATTCACAAACTCGGTTCTGGTTGTTCCATCCGGTAACCCATAATTGATTCCGAAACGATATCCTCTTGCCGTGCGCACACGACTGCGAAATTCTAAATCAATCTGATGCTCTTGGATTTCATCCACAATAAGCCAATCTATAAGCGGCGGATGGCTATCCGGATCATTCGGATCCGTATCATGCAAATACTCTTCAAGATTTGTAAATCCATCGCCATCCCAATCCTCTTCCGCATCAGCAGCATCATAGGGATCTAATCCGTGCTGCACTTTCCACCAAGTGGGAATCCCGTCACCAGAGTGATCGAGCGTATCGGGCGGTGGAGGATCAACAAGAGCACCACAGAACGGGCAGTCATCATCACCATCCGGAACGGGGTGACCGCACTCCGTACAACTAAATCGAGATTCAGGAACAAAAAACCAACGCGTACGTTCTTCACCCACTACCAATTGCGTTGGATGACGAAGTGAATCGAGCACATCCTCATATAACGTATCCGATACTTCTTCTACGTGCTCATGCTCTGGCGTCAAATATTGCATCCACTGTTCAAATTGTGCAGTGCGTTGACCTATCGCCCCCATCTGCATCAACAGAAAAAATAAAGTAAAGCCGAGCATCGCAACCGCGAACAATGCTAGCACGCGATCATAATGACTACGAACCCAGCTGATAATGCCGTTAATCGAGAGTTTCATCGACACCCCTGAACTTGTAAACATCCACTACCAGACGCACTTGCATTGGCGTCTCCATTTGAATACCGCTAACTGGTTGACTATCACCTAACACTGGCCCTCTTCTCTCCGCATCTGGCGATGATTCAGCAGAATCCGCATCGTCATCCTGCGTGCCGAAAAGAAACGAAACGTCTGATTCAGGACTCTCCCGACTACTAGCTTCTGCCGCAGCTCCCTCCGTATGAATCGCTATCATGCTGGGAACGTCTTTGCGCATGCGTATGGTTCGTACCACTGTATACAGCGGATTCGATGCAAGCGCATTAAGAAATCTCGCCAGCGCCTCCTCACGAGCCTCGAATTCTATCACAAACCGATACGTTGCAAACATGTCACCTTCTTCAATAATGCCTGGGTCACCACGTGGGGCAACCTGCGCTTCACGGCGATCACTACCACGACGCGCCGGCGTGGCGCCACGTCGCGCTGGTGCCGTGTCGCGAGGCTCCTGTGCGGTTTCCGCTTCAAATACATCACGGCGTATTGACCGAAGGGCACTGATTTCACTTTCATACATCATGCGTGACAGGCTCGTCGTGATAATCAACTGCTCGGTAAGCCGTGGAACATCCTCGGGAGAAGGCAATAATCCCGTTCCCGCATAACGTTCAAAACCAAAAGCAAAATCGCTTTCGCGATCCGGTAATCGTACCCGCGCACGCGCTGCCCGCTCACGTAATGTATTGTGCGTCTGTTCAAGAAGTCCTCTGAATTGCGAAGGGCTCCGATCATCACGGATGATGTTCCCCTCTCCCAAATGCTCAAGCAGATTCTCAAACCAAACGTCCAGTTGCTCGCGATTTTCACGCTCCAAGGCGACATTGTCTTCAGACGGAAACACCTCCGCACGATATAACTGTGAAAGTTGAGAGCGCAAACGACTGAACGCCTGCTCTTGCTCGCGGTATTGCATGATACTGCGCAAAAGCATGCCCGTAGCTGCCAATAACAAGATGACACCTACACCGATGGCTGAATATGTAATGAGCTGTTTCTTTTTCATGATTCCATTCAAACCTATCTCGTGGGAATAGACTCTTCTAGGTCAAGTTGTAAAACAATTTCCCGTCGGTAGGCTCCTACCCCCATTTCGCGTGCAATTTCACTACTGTCCCGGAATAGATCTGATTCGCGCAAACGATCACGCAAACGCTCAGCCGCCGTACCAGCCGCTGTACTTTCAAGGCGGTCAGTAAAGCCCTGCACCGTAACGCGCAAGGCCGTGACCCTCCCATCATTTTCACGTGGTTCCAAGGCCGATATCCACATTCCCTCTTGCAGAGCCTCACCTATAACCTCTAGGAGATCTATCCACCTTGTGCGCAGGGCAACTTGCCGCGCAAGCGTCTCAAACTGCGCTTCGGCCAATTCGCGTTCTGCCGAGACCCCCTGCAAACGATCCTGTACGCGTGTTAATTCGCGAACAGAACCCTCCAAACGCTCCGTACGCTCGGCAAGTGCGCGCCCCGCTATCGTAAAATACCCGCCCCAGCCTATCATACTCAGGAAGACCGCTGCTGCAGTAGCAATGAAAAATGGCTTCCTCCGGCGGAATGTCTTCAATGCCACCAGATCAGGTGGCATCAGGTTAATTTCTACCAATGCATGATTCGCTCGTCGCAACGCGAGCCCCACAACTTCACCCATGCACTGGATGTCCTGATTCAGCGCTTCCACATTCACCGAGCTACCGACTTCTACTGCATCAAAAGGATTAAAGTAAGAAACCGGAACGCGCAATTTGTCTTGGAAAAACGTGTCGATATGCGCCAACATGGAGCTACCACCCGTTAAAAGCACCACATCCGGAGAAGATCCGCCTTGCTGGCTACGATAAAAATTAATCGAACGATTGACTTCCGCATGCAAGCGCGTCAACACGGTCCGAATGATTTTGGAGGCTTGTTCTGCAACCTCACTATCTCCCGCTGATGTGACACCGCCGAATGCCACAAATCCTTCTTCAATTTTGATCTTTTCTGCCTCTTCAAAAGATACATTGAAGGTCTTCATCAACTCCTGCGTGATGGTATTACCCGCAACAGGTATACTGCGATTAAATACGCGCCCTTTCTCCATGAAGATTAAATTCGAAGAACGCGCCCCGACATCGAGAATCATCACACATTCATCAGCATCATCTTGACGTGAATAATGGACAGCATTTAACAAGGCCATCGAAGCCACATCCACCACATCAGGCTCTAAATCTGCCGCCTGTGCACAGTCCGTCAAACGCTTGATATTCTCTATTTTCGCCGCCACCAGCATCACGTTCAGTTCGTCAGAATCATCCCCGATTAACTGGTAATCCCAAACAACTTCGTCGATGGGAAAGGGTACGTTTTGCTCCGCTTCATACTGGATGATCTGCGGCAACTTATCCTTGCTCACAGGTGGCAACTTGACGAACCGAGGGAAAACAGCTTGCCCCGAAACAGACAACATCATAGGGCCAGGCCTGACACCTAACTCGCGCATCTGGTCTCGGATGGCCGTAACGATAAACGCTAAACGTTCACTTTCATTACCGCCTTCACCGGCAATCGGGCTGATGCCGTAATTGGTTAATACAGGAACCCCACCTTTGCCAATGGTGAACTCAGCTAAAGCTACTTTGCTGGCCCCTAAGTCTACCGCAATCAATCGATTCTTATCAAACATGCGTACTCCGCAAAAAATTATCGGACAAATTCAGCATCATCATAGTTGATGACAGCCCAAGGCGTTTCCGTCCGGTCTAAAAGATAACCATCCCGAATGGTTGTTACGGGGTTGTCCAGAACCCGGGGGCTTTCCCACCACGCTTCCGGTAAATCAATCGCTGTGTCCTCTTGCTCGGACACAACTTCTCCAGCGATGGTTACGACGGCAGCTGCGGCTACGACCCGCCCAAAACGGTGTAATGCCGCCGGCCGCAAAAAGGCATCTACCCGACGCCGGCCATCTCTGCCACCCTGAATATCGACAAAACGGACGTTGCGACGAAACAAACTGTATAGATTATCATCCGTGTCGGGATCACGAATCATTGAAAGTACAAAAAACTGCACATTCATTTCATCAATCCAGGGAACCTGCACGTCAAATTCGAGCAGCAGTCGCTGCCAATCCTGAGGAGATCGAACCCCACGGTCAGCCGTAGTGTTAAAAACAGGAGTCTGCACGATAGCACGTGGCCCAACTCCTCTGAAACTGCGCACGCGCAGCATATCGGTAGGGGCAACATCTTCGGGCGTTCGTTCTGCAACAGGAATTCTACCCTGCGCAGAGACATGAATGGTTAACAAAAACGTGGTCGCCATCACGATGTATAAGATTTTTGACATTTCACATCTCCAAACTATGTAAGCGCAACGAATTGCCATAGACTCATTACCATGGCAGGAACAGGGCTACTGCCGTGAAGACATACACTACCCCAACCACAATCCCGTCGCAAACAAAAAAGTCTAATCTTTACGAAACATACCCAATTTTTTTCCCTGCAGAAGATAAAACCATTTCTGCTTGAGCTTCATCATACCCTGAGGCATCCTCAAACAGCGCAAAATGCGAAAGGGAGCCATGTACACAAAACCCAACACCATAAATCTGGCAGTTGCAGAACGTGACCTCAAATATTACATCTTCGACTGGGATGACAATATCCTGCACATGCCCACAAAAATATATTTGGAAAAGCGATTGCCTGATGGTTCTTGGACTCCGCATGCCGTTTCAACTGCCGTATTTAGTGTCATTCGTTCCGACCGGGAAAACTACCGTCCCCCGGATGGAGTCTGGGAAAATGCGTTTCGTGACTTCCGGGATATCGATATTGACAACGAAAATGTATTCCTGCGAGATACACGCAGCGCTATCGATGCGGTTGTCTCCGGCCTGCATAAAGAGGGCCCCAGTTTTGCAAAATTCCGGCAAACCTTAATCGAGGGGCGCTTATTCGCCATCGTCACGGCCCGCGGTCACAGTTCAAGTGTAATACGACAAGCTGTGGACGATTTCATAAAAGTCGTCTTATCCGAGGTAGAAAAGCAACGAATGCTCGAAAACCTGCGGGGCTACATGGCATGTTTTGCGCCCGAAGCCAGCGCCAACACGGATACCGATGTAATGGACTTCTACCATGCACACAATCGGTATCATGGTGTGATGTCACCTGAGTTTCGCGCACGCATGGGTCAACAGGCAGGCGCATCCCCGAACACGGAAACAGGCAAACAATTTGCCATTAAAGATTTCGTCGAACATGTCATACGCATTGCCCATGAGCGCGGTCTGGAAAAACCGATTAGCGTTGGATTCTCTGACGATGACGAAGGGAATGTTATCGCTGTGGAGAACTACATTCGCAGCGCGCTCGCACATGAATTCCCAGGCGTGAAATTCGTGGTATACTACACGGCTGACCCAGACATCGTAGATGGACGAAAAGTCGTTGTTCATGGACAACTTAGCTTGAACCTGTAAATCATGCGCCCCATCAAAACGATATCTTCCAAGTATAATGACGTTACCATTTGGGAAACAGTAGATGGATTCGACTTCGAAGTAGCGGGTGGAACACATGCAACCTGGAGCCGCAACCGTGTACTCACCGGCTACATTTGGGATGCGTTAACCGCTGCCGTTCTGCTGCAACCGAATCCGAAAAATAAACGCATATTAGTGTTAGGCTTTGGTGGCGGCACCGTGGTGCGACAAATCTTACATTTCTTGCCGGATGCGAAGGTAACCGCAATCGAAATTGATCCCATGATGATCGAACTGGCGCGCACATACATGGATACAAAATCGCTACGCGCACAGATCCTCTTGGGGGACGGGTACGCTTTCGCCGCAAAATCCCCCCCCATCTACGATGTCGTGCTAGACGACATATTTCTTGGCCTGCAAACGGGGGTCACACGCCCCACACCGCTACGCGCACAGGATATCCACCAAACCATCTCATGCATGAAACCAAACGGACTCTATATCGCCAACATGATCACAGGACAAAACATGCAAGCAACAGTACAATGTACCAAAAAAGCATTTCGAGACACCTTTGAAACGACCCAACAGATCCGCCCAGCCAAAGGCTTTAATTTGGGATTGATGGGTGGCAATACAAACCCTGCATCCTCACTCAAACCATTAGCAATGCGATTGAAAGATGCAGAAGACCGCAGAGACTGGCTGAATATCAATGTCAGGTCTTTTTAATTACTGGCCCCTGAAAAACAGCACACCAAACAATAGCCTCCGGTTTGCTCATATTCGCATCAAGCGGTGCCGTAGCTGGCTGGATCTGAAAAACCTGCATGTTCATCATGAATAAACGGGGATTCTCCGGCAAACATACGACTGAAAAACGCGTGCTATAAGATGATGCATTCATAGCTTTATTACCTCCCATACACCCATAATCATAGACAACGATAGATGCTAAGTATGTTTTCCTTACAGCATGATCTACATTCCACAAGGATTGCACCGTTTCTTGACAAAATCCCCATAACACGCTCGAATGCCATCCGCAAACGAAGGATGATCAAGACCCAATGAAACAGGAGCCAGCCATGCCACAAGAGTGGTCGATTCAGTCCAGAGGGAATACATGCCAATCTTGCCAACGCGGTTTCCATGATCAAGAAGAGTGCGTCTCGGCGCTTTTCGACGATCCCCCGGGATTCACGCGGGCAGATTTTTGCCAAACATGCTGGGAAAAACGCGATACCGCAAACACGCCCCCATTCAGCTACTGGAAAACAACATTCCGCTTACCACCCGAAGCTCCCCCGGAACCATTGCAGAAAGAAACCGCCGAGTCTCTGTTGCGGCGCCTGATTGAAGAAGACCACAAAAATCAGACCCCTGTTGTGTATATCCTAACCATTATGCTGGAGCGAAAAAAAATCTTGACCGAAAAAGACGTCACGGTAGATCAGGAAGACACAGTCCGACGCATGTACGAACACCGCAAAACAGGAGAGATTTTCGTCATCACAGACCCACGACTGCAGGTAGAAGATCTGGAAGATGTGCAACGGCAAGTTGCCGAAATGCTCGGAGCACAACCGTCCCCATCCGCCAATACGACGGTTCCAACGAACGGGGACGAAAATGCGGCTTAAAATTACCAATGGCTTGGTCCTCGATGG
Source organism: PVC group bacterium (assembly GCA_003567005.1). Classification (GTDB taxonomy): domain Bacteria; phylum Verrucomicrobiota; class Kiritimatiellia; order UBA8416; family UBA8416; genus T3Sed10-140. The sequence continues at coordinate 25,631 of PXBF01000168.1, read as the reverse complement.
AACCGGAGCCAAAGGGATCCCTGCCGATGTGCTCATTCATAATGACCGCATCGAAACCATTGAACCGAATGTATCCCTGGAAACAGACATCACACTGCACGCAAAAGGTTTGTGCATATCTCCGGGGTTTATCGATGTACATACACACTCAGATGCTTACATCCTGCTGCAACCCGATGCACCAAGCAAAATACATCAAGGCGTTACAACAGAAGTTGTGGGCAATTGCGGGGCCTCATGTGCGCCATTGTATGGTGCCAGTCGTATGCCCTCCGATTGGATGACACACCAATACCCTGGCGCATGGCGAACGGTTGATGCCTACCGCAATCTACTAGAACAGGTAAAGCCGGCGGTGAATATCGTATGCCTCGTCGGCCATAACACACTACGCGCTGGTGTCGTAGGATATGCACCACGCAAGGCGAGCGAAACAGAAATCGCCCTTATGATCAAACGGCTTGAACAAGCCCTGGATGAAGGCGCAAGCGGCCTCAGCACCGGACTGGTGTATAACCCGGGTCGTTTTGCCGCACCACGAGAAGTCGAATGCCTGGCCAAAGCCGTAGCCAAACGCAATGGTATTTACACGTCTCATATGCGTAGCGAAAGCGGCAAACTGCTGGAAGCAATAGACGAAACGCTCACCTATGGAAAAAACACCGGTGTGCGCTTGCTGATCTCACATCTCAAGGCTTATGGTCAAAAAAACTGGCACTTGCTCGAACCTGCCTTAAACCGCATCCATGAAGCACAAGATAACGGCATCTCGGTATTTGCCGATCGATACCCCTACACAGCGTCCTGCACGGATCTAGATATTATCTTCCCGGAATGGGCCATCGCAGGGGGACCAGACGCCACTCTCCAACGATTGTGTTCCCCCTCCGAAAAAAAACGCCTGCTAGATGCCTTAATGCAGAAAGAGCATCACTACTGGGAATCTATCACGATCGGTTCCACCGCGCACCCCGATAATAAAGCGTATGCAGGCAAACCATTAATGCAGATAGCCCAAGACAGGCAATGCCACCCTGCTGAGGCCGCTCTGCATATAGCCACAAAAGATGAACTGCGCACGGCTGCCTTTTTTCACGGCATGGCTCATGATAATATGTTGCGCGTCCTCGCTGAACCCTATGTCATGATCGGATCCGATGCTTCCTTGCGTGCGCCCACCGGACCTCTTAGTCACGACTGGCCACACCCCCGCGCATATGGTACATTCCCACGATTCCTACGCATGGCCCTGGATGGAAAAACCGTTGCACTACCTGAAGCTATACGCAAAATGACCGCCTTACCTGCTGAAACGTTCCAACTCAATAAACGCGGCGTACTGCGCGAGGGATACATCGCTGATATTGTGGTCTTTAATCCGGAGTCCATCCGGGACCAATCCGCTTATGACAAACCACACGCTCTTGCAACCGGTATCGAACATGTAATTGTCAATGGCACCATTACCCTCCAGAACGGAAAAAGCACGCAGCAACGAAATGGCCACTTTTTGTCAGGCCAAACCTGAAAAATGCACCAACAATACAACATGACTCGCTGAGCGTTCACACGACCGCACGATGTGATTCTGCATCTTTCCGATGCATCCATTACACATGATGCACCTGCCTGAACATCGGAAGGTTATGGCCCAAAAGGGGGTAAATCCCCGCAACATCTAAACTTTTAGGGGTTGTAAGCGTATTTCTGATTGTTACGATACATGCTACGGAACAATCTACTTGATTGCACGGGACCGACGAATAGGAGGAGCCAACATGAAAAAGATATTCATTCATTGTACAGCACTATCAGTACTTATCACGGGTAACACCATACAGGCACAATCTGTTTCACTGCCGACATCGCAACCCAATACGCCACCAGAAATGGAACAAACCCTCACAAACGAAATCAACGCAGCCATCGATCGAGCGCTGGACTGGTTGGCAGAACGACAGAGAGAGGAAGGCACATGGTCCAACCGGCAACACCCTGCACTTACAGCCTTACCAGCTTGGACATTTATACGTTCGGATCACCCCAAAAGAGATGTCATTGTCACCAATGCTGTACAAGCCCTATTAGATAATGTTCAACCCGATGGCGGCATATATCGAGAAGTGGCCGGCAGACGTGGAGGTGGACTCAGCAACTACAATACAGCCATTGCAATGACAACACTTCACTCCCTCGGCGATCCGGATCTAACCGAAATCATTCTGAATGCAAGAACCTTTGTTTCCCAAGGACAGCTTACTGGAGATGACATCTACCATGGAGGTTTTGGTTATGATGTGCGTAGTCAGGAACCATATGCAGACTTGATGAATACGCTACAAGTTCTCGAAGCGATGCGCTACACAGCCGATTTGGAAGAAGAACGCCCTGCAGGAGAAACACGTGCAACGGTCGACTGGCAAGCCGCTGAAGCATTTGTTTCCCGCCTGCAGAACCCCGAAGAAGCTGGCGAGGAGCACGCTGGTGGATTCATATACAACCCAGCAGAGTCCAAGGCAGGCCAGGAACAGCAGGAAGACGATACGGTTGTTTTTCGCTCGTATGGAAGCATGACATACGCAGGCCTGCTTGCGCTGATTTATGCTGGCGTCGACCGCAATGATCCCCGCGTACGCTCAGCCTTTGATTGGGCCAGCCGGCATTGGACCCTCGAAGAAAACCCAGGCATGGGAGCCCAAGGATACTTCTTCTTTGTCAACGTGCTGACACGCGCTCTCAATGCGTATGGCGCAGAATGGATTCCCCAACAAGAACGCGACCAAATGCTCAACTGGCGCCGGGAAGCAGCACTACGCTTGGTGCGCGAGCAACGTATCGAAGCCGAAACGGGCCACGGGTACTGGCGCAATGAGGATGGACGCTTCTGGGAAAACGATCCTGTTTTGGTAACGGCTTACAGTATATTAGCCCTGCAAACCATCGCTGTGGAACAAGCTCAATAAGACTTGGCAAAAACGACACGGCCTGGACCTGCTGCGCCGCAGACAACGCAAGGCCCGGGCCCATGCTCCGCACGATCAAAGGGGATACATCGAATCGTTACCGAGAGCGCGTCGTTAACCGCCTTCTCGCAATCTTCACTACCACACCAGTGCGCCATCGCAAAACCACCATGTGCCTCCGGGCGCTGCTGGTTCTGTGGAGTGAAAAAGGTACGGAATGCATCCATGTCATCCAGCTCACAAGTGTGCGCATTGCGCAGATCAAGCGCGCGTGCATACATAGATTGCTGAATGTCATCGAGCAATGCCGCAATGCCATGCGTGAATTCCTGCAACGGCATACCATAGCGATCTTTACGCGTCTTATCACGCCGGTAAACGAAAACGGAATCATTGGCAATATCGCGGGGGCCAATCTCAAGTATCACAGGGATCCCTTTCTTGATCCAACCCCAGCTCTTTTCTCCAGCATTAAGATCGCGTTTGTCTACCTCAACTTCAACCCTGCGACCATGATATAACTGCGCACGCAATTCGCCTGCAGCCTTCTGACAAAATGACAGTACCGCTTCTTCCTCGTCAGGCTTCCGTATGATGGGCAAGATGGCCACATGCGATGGGGCTAAACGAGGCGGCATAACCATACCATTGTCATCAGCATGCGTCATGATCATACCACCTATTAATCGCGTACTCACCCCCCACGATGTAGTCCAGGCATACTCGAGTTCCCCAGCACGCGATTGAAATTGAATCCCAGAAGCCTTGGAAAAATTTTGCCCGAGGAAATGGCTTGTCCCAGCCTGCAATGCCTTGCGATCCTGCATCATCGCCTCAATACAAAACGTATGCAATGCTCCGGGAAACCGCTCGCCAGCGGTCTTCTCCCCCGTCAACACAGGCATGGCCATATATTCTTCAGCAAATTGACGATAAACCTCTAACATCTGAAGGGTTTCTTCCCAAGCTTCTTCACGTGTTTCGTGCGCCGTGTGTCCCTCCTGCCATAGAAACTCGGCCGTCCGCAAAAACATCCTTGTACGCATCTCCCAACGCACGACATTGGCCCACTGATTCACCAATATCGGCAAATCACGGTAACTCTGAACCCACTTCGCATACGTCTCGCCTATGATGGTTTCCGACGTAGGTCGCACCACAAGCGGCTCTTCAAGCTCTCCCGCCGGGACAAGACCACCATCCGGGCCCGCTTCAAGGCGATGGTGCGTCACCACGGCACATTCCTTGGCAAAACCATCCACATGTTCCGCTTCCTGCTCTAAAAAACGCAATGGAATAAATAAAGGGAAATAGGCATTTACATGTCCAGTTTCCTTGAAAAGGCCATCCAAACCTGTACGGATGTTCTCCCATACCGCATACCCCCATGGTTTAATGACCATACAGCCTCGTACGGCACTCGTTTCAGCCAATTCCGCGGATTTGACCACTTGCTGATACCACTCTGGATAGTTTTCCTCTCGCGTCGGACTGATTGCTGTCTTGTTTGCCTTGGCCACGCCGATCCTCCTGTTTCCATCACAATGCGGGTTATCGAAACGATAAATACAGCACTCTGCCACATGTGCCACAGACGCGCAATAGCAACCTGTTGCAACCACTTCTATTTGCAAGATACCGCTTGCTTTGTGTACGATGGCCCGTATGATGCCTATACTAATTGTCTCCAACGTGTACGCAAACACAAAGAATCGAAACGAAGGTCGCAAGTTATGCATATAGTAGTCTGCATTAAGCAAGTTCCTGATACTCATGACGTGAAGCTAGATCCCGTCCACAATACGCTCATGCGAGAAGGCGTTGAAGCCATCGTAAACCCCTTTGATATGTATGCGATTGAAGAAGCAATCCGACTTCGCGAGCAATTGGGCGGAACCGTAACGGCAATTACCATGGGGCCTCCACAAGCAGAGGCCGTTTTGCGCGAAGCCATCTCCATGGGCGTTGACAAAGGCATCCTTGTTTCCGATGTTGCCTTTGCCGGTAGCGACACCTGGGCAACAAGCTATACGTTAGCCCAGACCATTCGCAAACTCGAAACCCCAGGAATCATCCTTTTTGGAAAACAGGCTGCAGATGGCGACACGGCCCAAGTCGGTCCAGGCGTGGCAGCGCAACTGGACCTACCCCAAATCACCTATGTACGCAAAATCGAGGAAATCTCCGAAACCCGCATCGTGGCAGAGCGGCTGCTTGAAACAGGCTACGAAGTCATCGAATCTTCCATGCCCTGCATCCTATCCGTCGTAAAGGAAATCAATGAACCCCGCTTACCATCCCTGAAAGGTAAAATGGCCGCGCGAAAGGCGGAAATCACGAAATGGTCCGCTGAGGACATCGGCGCAGAGCATAGCTCGCTAGGGCTACATGGCTCTCCCACCAAAGTGGTCAAGGTATTCACGCCACCCCCTCGTGCCGGTGGCGAAATCCTGTCAGGCGAACCCCATGAAGTAGCCAAAGAACTTGTTGAAAAACTGAAAGACATCTTAATCGAATGTGCATCCTAATATGCACCCATAGGGAGATTTCATTATGACCAAAGATCCTATCGAAATTAGTAGTGAAGCCTGTGTCGGATGTGGGCAATGTATTCCTGCTTGCCCGTTTGATGCGATCGACATGCCCGAGTCTATCGCCAAGATTGATCTCACCAAGTGCACGCTGTGTGGCGCTTGTGTGCCAACATGCGCCTTTGATGCCATCAACATGGAAGAAAAACCGGTTGCCGATCCCAGCACACTCGGACAGTACAATGATATTTGGGTCATGGTGGAACAACATGGCGGCACGATTGAACCCGTAACCTATGAATTACTCGGCGAAGGACGTAAATTAGCCGATCAACGTGGCATGAAACTATGCGCTATACTCGTAGGACATCAGATTGAGGCATTATCACAAGACCTCATATCGCATGGAGCAGACATCATCTATGTCGCGGACCATCCGGAATTGGAAGCCTTTCGCGATGAACCCTATACAAAAGTCCTTATACGACTCATCGAAACCTACAAACCCGAAGTCGTACTGCTGGCTGCCACTGCCGCAGGTCGTAGTGTCGGATCGCGCGCCGCTGTCAAAATCAACACCGGCCTAACTGCCGACTGCACCGCGTTGGACATGGATCCGGAAACAGGAAACCTTTTACAGACACGCCCTGCATTCGGGGGAAATATCATGGCTGTCATCGAATGCCCCGCACATCGCCCGCAAATGGCTTCTGTCCGACCCAACGTCATGACTCCAGCCGAGGCCGACAGCACGCGCCAGGGAGAAGTCATTCCGATCACCCCACAGCCGGAAGACCTGCAATCCCGCACGAAAAGACTGCAATTCGTGCCGGAAGCCGGGTCCGCTGTCAATATAACCGAGGCAAATATCCTCATCAGCGGCGGACGCGGTATCCAAAAACCCGATAATTTTTCGATTATCCAAGAATTGGCCGACACAGTAAAAGCTGGGGTTGCTGCATCACGCGCAGCCGTAGATGCAAATTGGATCGCATATTCGCATCAAGTCGGCCAAACCGGCAAAACCGTATGCCCGAAACTTTATATTGCCTGCGGCATCAGTGGACAAATTCAGCACTTGGCCGGCATGGCATCTGCTGAGACCATTGTAGCCATCAACAAAGACCCCGATGCTCCCATCTTTGACATAGCAACGTATGGAATTGTTGGAGATGTGCTTGAAATTGTACCGGCTTTGACCACAGAATGTAGAAAACTGCTGAATCGGTCTTGACCGCTTCACCCTAAAAAGATGGAAGATACATTATGAACACAATAAAATGGTTGCCAATGGTTGGATGCACGGCCCTCACCTTGATGCTCACGGCCCCCCTCCTCAGCGCTCAGCGCAACGATATCCTCGTTGTGCCAGCACGCGCCCGCATGGTACGTCTCGGATTTGATGTGCATGCACTCCGCGGAGTTACACTTATGTCGTACCGCGAAACCGATGATCCCATGCAACCGCTCGTTCACGTCTGGAATCGCTCACGAAGGAATTGGCAATCCGTCAACCTTGCAGAAATAAGACGAACAGCCAATGTACCCGCTACACCACAAAACGTATTCTTGATCGGTCCAGCATCTATCGTTCCCGATATTTTGCTAACATCCTTAGCGCATGCTAACCAGCTACACAGAATGCAAACATTCTCGGTTGCCGAAATTCTAACCGAGCTGGATCAAACGATGGATTTCAGCTTGCAAGAGTGGCGCGATCTCGCAAGACGCTTTGACCTTGAAATAACAGAGGTGCACCAAGAACGGAGCCGTTGGGGGAGATTTGGCCCCCCTCCCAGATATCGCGACCAACAGGAAATTCCACAACACGTTATCGAGGCCCCCGAAAATGACACTGTCGCACCAAGAAACGGAGAACCCATTCGGGAAACGCAGCGTATTACCATACCAGAACCGATACAAGAGCCCGAGCCCACTGTAGAACAAGAGCCCACTGAAGATCCCTTGCGGCTGGAAGATGCCTTCGATGTCGATATCATCGATCCCATCATCCGCGTACCGGAACCACAGACCGACGAAGAAAAAGGCCTGCGGCAGACGGATCAAGCCTCAGACGACGAAGAAAGCGCACCAAGCAAATAAGCATAATCACACCGCCACCCTGTGTCTGTATACCCCAAGGCACAAAGGTTCCGTGAGTGGCAAATAACCGTGAGGCCATACATAAAACCATGCTCCAGCACCAACAATCTCCTGCAATGCCAACGGAATCGTATTATCAAAAACCCCATCACCACCATCTTCTCCAAGGGAAATACCAGAGAAGGTAAAAATCATAGCCCAAAAGGACATAAAAAAGATTTTTGTCATTTTTTTCATTCCTCAGCTGCCCTTTTCCACACGCAACGTTTTCGTGCAATATCAAACCTGATGACCTCACAGCCGTATCCGTGCAAAAAAGGTTTACGCATCTTCCTTCTGTAGGTTTCATAGGCCAAGCTTAACTGGCTCTAGCCCGCATATCTCACAAACTTCGTAGCGAGAGTGTGAAGCGTGCGTCATAGCGGGTTCGCGGCGCAGTGTGGCGGGCGACAGTGTGTGTAGAAACACATGGAGGTCGCCACGCAAGTCGCGGGCCCGAAAGGCGGCTTTTTTGTGGCAATCAGGGGCGCATCTTGTGGCACCGAAAGCAGTCTTGTGACAATTTGTGGTTCTAAGCACGGGAAACCCAGATAGAAAACGATCCGACAAGATTAGACAAATAAAGACAGGGAAAACACACGAAAGCACTGCAAATAAAGGCTAAAATGCTTGTTTTGCTACGATTCTGGCTGGTAGAGGTGGAGGGGCTCGAACCCACGACCCGCTGATTAAGAGTCAGCTGCTCTGCCAACTGAGCTACACCTCCAAACGTGCACCATCACTGAAAGGAATTCAGCAATTGGAGCGAGCGAAGGGATTCGAACCCTCGACAGCCACCTTGGCAAGGTGGAGCTCTACCACTGAGCTACGCTCGCATCTCAAACGGCTTCCCAACCTAGCAACATTATGCTGCAAGATGCAATACCTTTTTTAACCTTGATTGTAAAAAGCAGCGAGAGTATGGTTTAACCAGTTCATCGCACCAATTTCAGGAGATGTAAAATATGGCACCCGCAATTAAAGTAAAAAAACGTTCTGCACAAGCACCAAAGGGAAAACCTGCCGCAGAAAACAACCCCGCTGAAGTAGACGATAAAACAGAAGCTGCAGATCTAGAGGAAACAGAAGAGGTCGGTGATTCTCCTGTTTTTCTCTCTAAGCCCCAACCCACTACGGGAGCAGGTAAAAGTGCAAGCTCCAAGGCTACATCTATAGCCGCTGTGATCGCTCTTATTGCCACACTCCTTTTCCTGTTTGTTATTTTATTACAATGGACGGAATGGCAGGAACTGCGGCAACTCTTCCCTCAAACCACTGGGTTTGTAACGAGCCTAGCGCTCATGCCGTGGTAATGCACGAGAACAAGAGCCCCCCCAGAGTTCTCTGTGCAGGAATATTGTCCCGTTGGCTGGAAACTGAGTCTTTCCCGGACCGGATGATGCCTAGCCAGCACCCAGCCAGTGCACTGATACAAGAAATGGTGTATGGCTCCATTCGCTGGTTTGGTGCCCTCAAGTGGAGGATTCTTACACTTGTGCCACGCGAACCAGATACAGCATCCCTGGGATTTCTTCTCACAGGCATGTATCAACTCTTTTATATGGATCATGTCCCTCCCCATGCTGCTGTACATGAAACCGTAGAGGCGGCGAAGCGTTCTTTGGATCCAGCAAGATGCCGTTTTATTAATGCTGTCTTGCGTAATGCCATCCGAAAAAAAGACCAAATAGAAGCCGGGTTGCTTGAAGCGCCCCTTTCTGCTCGCTGGTCTCATCCTGCGCATCTCATTCAACGTTGGCAAAAAAATTGGGGTAAACCGCAGACGGAAGCTCTTTGTAAGTGGAATAATAGAAGACCTGTCGTGTCCCTACGACTCTACCCACACATAACCGGTTCACTGCCGCAGAAAATATTCGACCTACCCAGCCACGAAGCCTGCCCCGAACATTTTCGTATTGTCCCCCCCGGTACCGCACTGGAAGAAATCCCTGGTTTCCACCAAGGAGCCTTTTACCTACAAGACCCCGCCACAGAGTTGGCTATTGCACTACTAGATCCACAGCCCGGCATGCAAGTACTCGATGCCTGCGCAGCCCCCGGCGGTAAAGCATTCATTTGCGCAGACCGGATGCACAACCAAGGCAATATTCTTGCGCTCGATCGACATGCCGACCGTCTGGAACGAATGACAGCCAATATAAACAGAATGCACACCTCTATCATCGAATTACGTCAAGCGGATGCAACTCGCCCACAACAAATTCCACAACAGCAGTTCGATCGTGTCCTTCTCGATGTCCCATGTTCCAATACAGGGGTTCTGCAACGCAGACCCGATGCCCGCTGGAGAATCACGCCCGAGCGAATGCAAAACCTGCAAGAGATTCAAACACGAATGCTGGACGCAACGGCTCCACGTCTCGCAGACCACGGTGTTTTAGTCTATAGTACATGTAGTCTGGAAAAGGAGGAAAACCTGAACTGCGTACAAAGCTGGATTCAAAAGAACCCAGACTTTCAAATCACGGCAACACGAACCAGCTTTCCTCCTGAATCAGGAATGGATGGAGCTTTCGCGGCTCGCATAGAAAGAAAAACGTGAACATTAGCGTCGATCGCAATATGCCATTAGCTCTTGAAGCCTTTCGTACATTGGGAGATGTTTCCATTGTCGATGGGAGAACCCTGCACCGAGACGACATCAAAAATACAACAATTTTAGGCATTCGTTCTACGGCAAAGATACATGCAGACCTGTTGCGAGACACCGCCGTGCGATTCGTGGGGACAGCCACGATCGGAACCGACCATATGGATATTCCATACCTGGAACAAAATGGCATCGAGTGGATGTACTCTCCCGGTTGCAATGCGCGTAGTGTGGCAGAATATATCACAGCAGCTCTCCTGCATCTAGCCGTAAACTACAACCAGCCACTGTGTGGACAAACCCTAGGTATTATTGGTGTGGGAAATGTTGGCAAAAAAGTGGCCAAGCAGGCGAATGCACTCGGTATGCGTGTTTTGCTCTGTGACCCACCCCGTGCGCGCAAGGAAAACAGCCAGAGCTTTTGTGACGACAGGACGCTACTCGCCGAATCCGATTTCGTGACTCTACATGTTCCCCTGAACAAACAAGGCCCCGACAAAACGGTTCATATGGCAAATGAAGATTTCTTTCGGCAGATGAAACCGACAGCATTCTTTCTAAATGCCGCCCGCGGCGCGGTTACCGATACACAAGCATTAATCCAAGCCCTCGACACATCGCAAATCCAAGCAGCCGTGATCGATACATGGGAACACGAACCGCACATCTCCCAGAACCTCCTCGAGCGTGCAGCAATCGGAACACCGCATATCGCAGGCCACTCCTTTGAAGGAAAAGTAAACGGGACCCTGATGGTATACGAAGCAGCTTGCAACTTTTTACAACGTGAGCCGCTATTTGAACCAGCAAAACATATGCCCAAGCCCTCTTTGCCCCAAACACCGTTCCCAACTGCAAACAGCATATACCAAAGCCTGCAAAACCTCGTTGCGCGCGTATACGATATCGCGCAGGATGATGCACGCTTGCGCGATGCCAAGGCGCCTGATGCATTCGACTTCTTGCGACGGAATTATCCTATCCGCAGGGAATTCGCCTGTACCAAGGTCACCGACATACCAGACAGCAAGCAAGCGCAACAAATCGCGGCACTCGGATTTTGCCTAGCGTAGTACCTGCCCACCCCTTTCAGAAAATACTTGTAATCAAGCGCCTATTACGGGATATTTTCGCCTCTTGTTCAAATTACAAAGCAAGATGATTCACCAAAGTACAATTTTTAACGCGGAGAATAATGATTATGGCAGGCAACCCTCAACTTTCACGAATACGTAATATTGGTATCATGGCGCATATCGACGCTGGCAAGACAACAATGAGCGAACGCATCCTCTACTACTGCGGTCGCACACACAAACTCGGTGAGGTGCATGACGGCGCCGCTACCATGGACTGGATGGACCAGGAGCAGGAACGCGGGATCACGATCACATCTGCCGCAACCACCGCAGCTTGGAAAGATCACCAGATCTCTCTGATCGATACCCCAGGACACGTAGACTTCACGGCTGAAGTGGAACGCAGCTTGCGCGTTCTTGATGGTGCCGTCGCGCTTTTTTGTGCGGTCGGTGGTGTACAACCCCAATCAGAACAGGTATGGCGCCAAAGCGAGAAATATAATGTGCCCAAGATTGCCTTTATCAACAAAATGGACCGAGTAGGTGCTGACTTCTATCATGTTGTCAGCCGCATCGAAAATGTTCTGGGAACTAACCCTGTGCCCGTTGTGATTCCGATCGGCAAAGAAGACAGTCTGCGCGGTGTTATCGATCTCATCCGTATGAAAGCGATTATCTTCGCCGATGCTGATAGCGGCACCACATTTCATGAAGAAGATATTCCGGCTGACATGCAGGAAGAAGCCGAGGAGTGGCGTACCAATCTAGTAGAGAAAAGTGCAGAACAAAACGATGAGCTGCTGGAAAAATTTCTTTCCGATGGCGAGTTAACGGAAGCAGAAATCATGAAAGTGGTGCGCGAAGCAACCATTGCGCGCAAGATCGTACCAGTCTACTGCGGGTCGGCCTTCAAAAACAAGGGCGTACAACCCATGCTCGATGGCGTAGTAGATTTTCTACCATCTCCGGATGACATTCCGCCGATTATCCATGCTCACGATGAAGAAAACATCCGCCACCATTCTTCTGACGACCCCATGTCTGCCCTCGCGTTCAAAATCATGGCAGATAAACACATGGGCAAGGTTACCTTTATCCGTGTCTATTCCGGCATACTCAAGGCAGGCGATACCATCTATAACGCATCCAAAGAGAAAAACGAACGTGCAGGACGCCTGCTACGGATGCATGCCAATCGACAAGAAAATATCGATAAGGCGATGGCCGGTGAAATTGTTGCTGTTGTAGGTTTGTCGGACACACGCACAGGTGATACCTTGTGCGACAAGAATCACCCCATTATTCTCGAATCGATCGAGTTCCCTGCACCCGTGATTTCCATCAGCATTAAGCCCGAAGGGCGCGCGGATAATGACAAAATGGGCGAAGCCCTCCACCGGTTGGCAGATGAAGATCCTACCTTTACGGTGCACTTCGACGACGAAACCGAAGAAACCATTATTTCGGGCATGGGCGAATTACACCTGGAAGTGCTCGTTGAGCGCCTTCGCCGCGAATTCAATGTCGCGTGCGAAGTAGGACGTCCCGAAGTGGCCTATCGCGAAACAGCCACAAGCCCAACCGACGGCGATTACAAACACGCCAAACAAAGCGGTGGTCGCGGCCAATATGGTCACTGCTACCTCCGTCTCCAACCCGTCGAACCGGGACACGGATTTGCCTTCATCAACGAAGTCAAAGGCGGCAATATTCCATCCGAGTATATTCCGGCTGTCGAAAAGGGTGTCATCCGTGCCATGGAAAAAGGCCCATACGCAGGATACCCAGTGGTCGATATGCACGTCACCGTCTACGATGGCTCTTCGCACGATGTCGACTCGAGCGAATTCGCCTTTATCGAGGCGGCACGCGTATGCTTCCGTAACCTGTTTATGAAAGGATCACCACAGCTACTCGAGCCTGTGATGTCGGTTGAAGTGAGCGCACCCGAAGAATATATGGGATCCATTACCGGATCAATCTGCTCACGTCGCGGACGTATCGAAAACATGGATGATCTTCACGGACAAAAGGTCGTGCGAGGTATGGTGCCGCTGAGCGAAATGTTCGGCTACTCCAATGATTTGCGCACCATGACGAGTGGACGCGGATCTTTCACCATGCATTTTGAACGCTATGAGGCGGTACCATTCTCTCTGGCTGAAGAAATCATCAAGAAACGTCAGGCAGAAAACAAAATCCGGTAGCACAGGTTAGACGACAAAACAGGAGGTCAACAGTATGGATATGGCAACGATACAAGATTGGATTGTTCGAGTGGTTATCGCCCTAGCGATCTTCTTCATCGGTCGGTTTGTAGCCCAGAAGATCACGGAGATTATCCGCAGCGCGATTCAAAAGTCGAAACTGGATGACGCCTTGACGTCCTTCGTCGGCCACCTGGCTTATGCTGCTATGATGGCCATCGTCATCATTGCCGCATTACATCAGGTGCGCATACAAACCACATCCTTTATTGCGCTTCTCGGTGCCGCTGGCTTGGCCGTCGGTCTTGCACTGCAAGGATCCCTTGCTAACTTTGCTGCTGGCATCATGATCATCATTTTCCATCCCTTCAAAGCCGGCGATTTCATCGAAGCCGCCGGTACCATGGGCATCGTCGAGGAAATCGAAATTTTCACCACGAAACTGCGCACCGGTGACAATAAACTTGTGATCATTCCCAACAACCAGATTACGAACGGCAACATCATCAACTACTCCGCTAAAGATACACGCCGTATCGACATGGTAATCGGTGTCAGTTACTCCGATGACCTCGCAAAAGTAAAGGAAGTACTCTCCTCCATTCTCGCTGCAGATGAACGCATCCTTCCGGAACCCGCCCCCACAATTGGTGTGATGGCATTGGGAGACAGTAGCATTGACTTCGTGGTGCGGCCTTGGGTCAAGTCGTCAGACTACTGGCCCACATTATTCCACCTGAACCAGACCATCAAGGAAACCTTCGACCGAGAAGGCATTTCGATCCCATTCCCGCAACGGGATGTACACTTGTTCCCTGCAGACAAGGCTGAGGCGGCCGGATGAATCCCCATGCAACAATGGCAAAAATCCAGCAGGCCTGCACGCTCGTTGCAGGCCTGTTGTGGTTTATAGGACTCGTCCTTGCACTATCGCCAGCCCCGCAAGCCTGGTCTGTCACATGCTTTGCCCTCGTACTGGGACTCGCAGCCATACGTATGCTCAAACCCGTGTGGAGGTCGATCCGATCCGTTTCCCTCGATATGAACCTGCTCATGACAGCTGCCGTGATTGGAGCTGTGATTCTGCAAGAATGGGCTGAGGGCTCCCTGATCATTTGGCTCTTTGCGCTGGCTGACTGGATCGAAGACAAAAGCATGGCCCGCACCACACGCGCTATTGAATCGCTTATGCAACTCGCCCCCGATCGTGTGCGTCTGATCACCACAAACGGTCAGGAAAACTTGGTGTCCCCCGAAGAAGTCCCCCCCGGCAGCCGATTACGCTTACAGCCCGGAGAAAGAGTCGGGCTCGATGCCAGAGTCGTATCCGGATCGAGCCAGATCATGCAAGCACAAGTCACCGGAGAGTCCATGCCAATAGACGTTATCCCCGGAGATACCGTCTTCGCCGGTAGCGTCAACGGCAATGGATTATTGGAACTGCAAACGACTCGATCTGCCGGAGAATCCACGGTTGCCCGCATCATCAAACTCGTGCAGGAAGCACGACGCACCAAGGCGCCCATGCAAAAAACCGTAGAACGGTTTGCGCGCTTCTATACACCACTCGTTTTTCTCACGGCCACGCTCGTGACGGCCGTGCCCGTCTTGCTTTTCCAGCAGCCGATCGCTGTTTGGGGTTACCGCTCACTCGTCATCCTGCTCGTCGGCTGTCCCTGCGCTTTCATTATTGCTACACCCGTAACACTCGTTTCCGGACTCACGGTAGCCGCTCATCGCGGTATTCTCGTCAAGGGCGGTGCAGCACTCGAACAAGCATCTAGGATAAAGGCCATGGTTTTTGACAAAACCGGCACGCTTACGACGGGAAAGCCCACTGTCCAAGACATCATTACATCAGATCACACACAAGAAGAAGTCCTGACCATCGCGGCCGCCATCTCCGGTGAATCCGGTCATTTGCTTGGAAAAGCCATACGCGAGCGTTGCGAACAACAGAATCTGCCTATTCCAAGAGCGTCCTCCATTCAACTTATTCCCGGACTAGGTGCGGAAGGGTTCCTTGATGATACCAAAATTCTCGTGGGACGGGTCGAAGCGTTTACCCCACAGGCGATTCAGGAAGAATACAAGAAGCTCCTGCAGGAACTTTCCAATGCGGGCCATGCATTGGTCTGTGTCGGCACACCTACCCGCCTGTATGGCTGCATCGCATTAGCAGATCAAATTCGCACAGAGGCAACCCAAGCACTCGGACAGCTCAAAGCCTTGGGGGTTGATCATCTGGCCCTTCTCAGCGGCGACCACCAGGATGCCGTTAACAAACTTGCCAAGGACCTCCCGTTTGATATGGCACGCGGCGAATGTGTTCCATCCGAGAAGTTGCAGGACATCCAAGCCATGCATCAAGGATATGGCTTAACAGCCATGATCGGCGATGGTATCAACGATACCCCCGCTCTCGCCGGCGCGGATTTGGGCATTGCCATGGGGGCAGGGTCCGACCAAGCTCTCGACACGGCCGACGTTGCTCTCATGACCGATGATCTCGGAGCCCTACCCCTGCTCCTGCGGATTGCCCGCAAAACAACGCAGCGCGTAAAAATCAACATCGCACTCGCTTTAATCCTCAAATTCGGCTTCCTTGCCATCGCCACCACAGGGTTTGCCTCTCTTTGGATGGCGGTGCTGGCAGACACAGGATCATCACTCATCGTTATTGCTTGCGGACTACACTTATTACGGGAACAATTCGATTGAAAGCCTGAAAGAGAATAGTATGCCTGTATTAGAAACACTTCTTGTCGAAGCACCACCTATCGACCGTGAGCGCATTGAAAG
The DNA here is from genome assembly GCA_003567005.1 of PVC group bacterium. Classification (GTDB taxonomy): domain Bacteria; phylum Verrucomicrobiota; class Kiritimatiellia; order UBA8416; family UBA8416; genus T3Sed10-140. Next base: position 9,296 of record PXBF01000168.1, on the reverse strand, counting down.
AGCATTCGAAGCATTGCCCACATTGGGATACACCTGTTGGACACCCATCGATTCAGATCTCGATCGGCATGAAGCGTATTTCGAGGATGCCGACGATGCCGACAGAGCCTTCAATGCACTCCATATGCAATGCCTTGCCACAGAACATCCCGACGCATGGAAACTTTCCCGGTCAACCCTGCAAGAAACCGACTGGACAAACTCCTGGAAAACCTACTTCAAGACCGAAAGGGTTTCTGACCATATTGTCGTACATCCTGTGTGGGAAACATACGAACCACAAGAAGGCGAGATCGTTATACACATCGACCCCGGCATGAGCTTTGGAACCGGACGACATGAAACCACGCGAAGCTGTCTGCGCTTGATGGACTCGTTGATTGCGCAAGGCAAGACCGGCAGCTTTCTGGATCTCGGATGTGGTTCCGGTATTTTATCCATTGCCGCAGTCAAACTGGGACTCCATCCTATCAACGCTTTGGATTACGATCCGGATGCCGTGCAAGGCACGCAGGAAAACCAGGAACGCAATAGCGTATCCCATGCATTTACCCCTTTTGTCGGGGATGTGAGCAACCTTAACCTGCAGCAACAATACGACATCGTTGCCGCCAATATTCTGGCCCCTATCTTAATCGATCATGCCGAAAATATCGCCAACACCGTAAACCCCGGCGGCACATTAATCCTATCCGGCATCCTGGACACCCAATACGAACAAGTAAAAGAAGCCTATACAGTCCTACAGTTCGAAGAAGTCGAACACCTACAAGACGGCGAATGGACAACCGGCCGCTTCCAAAAACGCAATTGACACCGGGCGCAGCTACAATTCGTTGCCGTCATTCACGATCCCACCGACTTCACTTGCCCGCCCGTAACACCCGGGGCAAAGGTGGGTGCATATCGGCTGTAGCCGTGGTGCTGCGTCGTAGGTTGGAGCCATGGATGGGATATGGGATTAATTCTGTTTTGTTTTGATCATATTCCACGCATCATCGACGCTTAGTCCATCAAATGCTTTACGGCGTTCTTTTGTATAATCGCCATATCCCGCAGAAAACTGCTGCATGAATTGAACCATGCCTGCAGCGCCAAGTTCACGCGTAAGCGCTTCCATACCGCGTCGCTTGATTTTGGTAGGGTCTAGTGTTTGTGTCCCCATTTTATACCATCCTTTCGAACCACTATAGTTGAATGATAACCGACAGAATGGGCATGTGGCAATAATTTGATTTTCGTCTAACATCAAATATGCCGAATGCGGCCGTGCATAATCCAGCCGTCCTGCCAGAGTTGTTGCGTAGGAGGAAAGCGTCGACAGGCGGCGAGGATCGGCAGCAAAAACAACAGATGAAACGCTAAATCAATCCGCCCCGGCAGCAAGATATTCCCCGCTCTCAATCGTCCCGCCAGACTCATTAGCGATTAGCGAGGTCCCCCCTCGGCACCCTCTAGTCCTGTCTTACTCTACTCGTTGAAACAAAATACCAATGATCATCAATCTGAAAGTATGTCCGATCAGGGAACCTCTCCTTAAGCCGCCTGACGTGCAAATCAGCTCCTTCACCATAGTAATAATTGCACCATACACGGTGCCGAAATGCCCCGAATCGAATAACATCGTCATCCATAAATTCAATTCTACTAAGACGGTGATTTTTTAACATTTCTTCCAAGCTAGAATCGGTAGGCTCCAACGAGGGATGAGCCCTCTCAATGTCACGACTTCTCATGTAATCAGCTATTTCTAGCAATTCGCTCTTGCGAGCATCATCAAGGTACATCGCGGGACTACTGGGAATGTTTCCTTTGAGCGGATGGCGCAACGCAACGACATGCAATATTATATAACATCCACTTAGCAAAATATAACTGGCCAGCATGACCTTAAATGCTTTTTTCATAATCCAAACACGCTGATTCGTATCACGCAAAACTACTTACTCTCTTTTTCTGGTTGTAACAAAATACCAGTCATCTTCGAGCCGGAAATACGTCCACTGAGGAAACCTGGTCATCAGATCATTTATATGATCGAACACATTTTCTCCATGGTGATATTCATACCACATGCCCCTGCTTAAGACCCCAAAAACGACAACCCCATGTTTGACAAATTCAACTTTATCAAGTTGGTTGCTCTGTATCATTTCCTGCAAGGTTGCGTTACCCAAGGAAGACCCACGAAAGACACGTTTAATATTATGCTCTCTCATGTAATCGGCTATTTCTAATAGTTCCTGCTTGCGATCATCGTGAAAGTAGTGAAGCGGGTCTGGCGGCGGGTAGGTTGTTCTACGAGTGTATTCAAGATACAATATGATAGGGATACTCACCAATATGTATCCGACAACAGTCAGTCGCAGTGCTTTTTTCATGGTCGCCTTTCTGCTAATCAGCCTACGACGTCATTCCGTTTCTCGTTCTAAAATGTCCGCCACCACAATACCTCATATCGCCACTGATGATCTTTTTTGACAACCAAATGCAGGTTAACTTGGCTGACCTCTGATCCATCGAGAACATGCAATAGTTCGAGATATGCATACTCTTGCAATGGTTTCAGATCCGGGCGTGCAGCTTTTCGATAAGAGCAAGACCATCCGATAACGCCAGATAATATTACCACGGCAATGCCGCAAAGTCGCAGTTTTGGAATCATAAAGAACTCCGAATAACCACTACTGTTATTTCCCGTTCCGCCCACCATCGCCCTGTTTCCTTCGCTTAAGCGTTTATCCAACGTCCTTCGCCGCTATTGTGTACTGCTCATATTCTTCTCTGCTTCGCCAAATACGGATTTCACAGAGGGTTCCAGAAGGACACACAAAGAATAGGCGCCGAATATGGTGCCTAATGGAAAACAAGGTAGCAAGATGCACGAAATCACAACACAAAACGCATGGCGGACTTGTTGTTGAATAGCACGACTAACCATAAGCATCAGCACGGAAACAAGCCCCCCATAAAACACAGCGGAAAAGATGATAAACCCAAGCACTACGCGAACATCAAGCGGTTCCTCACTGCTCAGAGGTCCCAGAACACCACCAATGGCCATGATGAGTGAAAATATCATCCCCACGTAACCCATAATTTTATACAAACGTGACAATGTAGTGAGACGCTTTTTTATCGCGTTCTGCGTTTTCATCATTTCGCCCCTTGTGTTTCACAGGATAGGGCCAATCGCTCAGCCCCCCCACTAGCAAAGTATCGCCGTGATTTACCCCCCAAAAGAAGCCATATGCTGGGAACCGAAAACAGTGCTCCAAATACAGTACCGATGCGAACCGCCGACAACAGCAAGCTAACACGACGCGCCAAAGCATGACCCCGCCTTAGCAGCATTGCCATTCTGACCCAAAGAGTCCCAACAACAACACCAAAAACAAGAAACGGCCAGTATTCAGGATTATCTTTGGCATTGAGCAAATACACTCCAATACTCAGCAGAATAATCAGATAGCCGAACATGAACTCTAATAGCGAGGCATAACGCACGCACGCTGGCAGTGCTTCAAAAGAATAATTCTCGTCAAATAAATAACGATAAAGCCTGTGCAGGGCAGGAACACCGATGAACACGAGTACAAAAGTTGCAACAACTCGTAACAACACTCCCATATCTCTAATTTCCTTCTAAAAAAAGCGACACAGCCTACACCGCCCTACAGCTCAAAGAAGTCGAACACCTACAAGACGGCGAATGGACCAGCGGCCGCTTCCAAAAATCCAATTGATAATATCCACTCGTGTTCGGATTTGACAATTTCAACCAGTTGAATAGACTGGTTGTATGAAAACAGAAATTATTGGAGCATTCGAGGCTAAAACGCACTTTTCGCAACTTATCGAGCGCGCACATGAGGGTACCACTTTTATAGTTACGCGCCGTGGAAAACCAGTCGCACAAATCGGTCCCAGCGAATCCATCGCTTCCCGTCCTGTGTTTGGCAGTGCAAAAGGAGAGATCGAAATCAGCCCGGATTTCGACGCACCCCTGACGGATATGGCGGAGTATATGTCATGAATCTCCTGATCGATACCCAAGCTATGCTGTGGTTTGCCAGCGGAGACAAGCGACTCAGCAAAAAAGCAAGAAAAGCAATCGAAACACCGAATTGCAAAAATTACATTAGCATCGCGTCCTGGTGGGAAATTGCGATCAAATGTAGTTTAGGAAAACTAAAACTGACCAAACCCTTAGAATTGTTTATTGCCGATCGCGTTACCGAAGGTTTCCGCGTGCTCAGCATCGAGACCCAACATCTGCCGTCACTGGTTACGCTACCCCTTCATCATCGAGACCCTTTTGATAGGCTGATTATTTGCCAGGCTATGGCGGCAAACATGCCGATATGCACGAGTGACAAGCATTTTGCATCCTATGGTATCCAGACGATCTGGTAACAGAAATCAGGTAAAGATGACGACAACTACGCATTGGGTGCACGACATTGATCCTATGTTGCTTCAAATCCGTGGCGAATTTGGTATTCGCTACTATGGACTCGCTTACGTCCTCGGCTTTGCCATTGCTTTCGGATTGCTCTCTCTCATGCGGAAACAAGAACGCATCAACATTACCCCCGATCAACAGTCTACCCTCTTCAGTTATCTTGTGCTAGGGGTGTTTCTTGGTGGACGGGTCGGTTATACATTGTTCTATACACTGGGGGAATGGATCCGGAACCCCTTACTGGTATTCCAGCTCTGGCATGGTGGCATGTCCAGCCATGGTGGCTTTATCGGCGTGACCATCGCGCTGGTGCTCTTCTGCCGCAAACAGCGCTGTAACCTATTGCAGCTCGGTGATGCCGCTGCTGTTATGACGCCGCCAGGCATATTCCTCGGACGTATCGCCAACTTCATCAATGGCGAATTGTGGGGTGTCCCTTCGAACCTCCCATGGGCCGTCATTTTTCCGCTGAGCGCACCGCACGGAACCCCACTTTCACAGATTCCGCCCCGGCACCCCTCCCAATTATATGCAGCCGGCCTGGAAGGCCTCGTACTGATGATTTACACGAGCTGGCGCATGTTCTTTACGCGCGCCCCGCAAAAACCCGGCAGACTGGCTGCCGAATTTCTCATGCTCTATTCGGTGCTACGCATAGTCGGCGAACAGTTCCGCGAACCCGATGCATCCCTGATCGTAGGCCTCTCCCGCGGCACCTTCTTCAGCCTCTTTCTCTTGGCCGCTGGCATCGTACTTTTCGTATACACCCGCAGACAAGCTCAACCATCCACAAAGCGATAGGCATTGTCGAACAAGCGCTGCCAAGGCCCCGTCTCACCCGGGCAATAGTCTGCCGGGCGGTAAGACAACTGGACCGACCGGAAACCGCGCTCGGGATGCGGCATCATAATCGTCACTCTCCCATCAGCAGAAGTCACGCCGGTAAGACCACCAGCCGAACCATTCGGGTTCCATGGGTAACGTGTCGTAGGTGATCCCTGTGGATCAACATATTGCAACGCCACCAGTTTACGTACTGCCAATTCATCCGCGCTCCCGCTGTGCGCAAAATCGGCAAATCCCTCACCATGCGCAACGGCAATACCCATACGGGAACCTTCCATGCCACGCAACAATACAGATGGAGAGTCCGGCACTGCCACCGTCACATACCGCGCTTCAAATTGCGCACTTTCATTCGCTGTAAACCGTGGCCATGCAATTGCGCCGGGAATAATATCCTGCAACTGCGCCACCATCTGACATCCATTGCAAACCCCTAGTGTAAACGTCTCTGATCGCGCGAAAAAGGCAGCAAACATATCCCGTAACCGTTCATTGTAAAGAATGGATCCGGCCCAGCCAGCACCAGCCCCGAGCACATCTCCATATGAAAACCCGCCACAAGCAACAAGTCCCTTGAAATCAGCGAGATCAACCTGTCCTGATAGCAGGTCACTCATATGGACATCATGGCAATCAAACCCGGCACGCGAAAAGGCGGCAGCCATCTCTACCTGACCATTGATCCCCTGCTCGCGCAGAACCGCCAATGATGGACGTTTTGTAATCACATGCCGGTCTTCAGGATCATACGTTAAGGCAAACTGCATCCCTGGATCCTCTTCTTGCAGTAATAAATCAAACGCCGACTCCGCACACACAGGATTATCCCGTAATGCCTGCATGCGCGTGGTAAGCTCTGACCACCTCCGATGCAAGGTATGCAAAGGCGCTGCCAGAACCGTCTCGTCGGCGAATGCGATACGGATACGCGTATCTTTGCTGACCACTCCCAGGTTATGATAAATATCCTGCAACCCGAACTGCTCAATGACCCCTTCCACATGCGGCATATTGCTCTCCGCCACTTGCAAAACCATACCGGGCTCTTCACTGAACAGAATCGATAACGCATCTTCACCCAATGCGCGCACATCTACTTCCATGCCCCGCCTACCGGCAAACGCCATTTCGCACAATGTGACAATCAAGCCACCGTCAGAGCGATCATGACAAGCCAACAGCAGCTCATCCTCCACCATCTCTTGCATCGCCCCAAAAAAACGCTTGAGCAAATCCGGATCATCCATATCGGGCGGACAATCGCCAACCTGATTAAACACCTGTGCCAGGGCCGATCCACCTAGCCGGTTACTGCCACAACCTAGATCCAGCAATACCAAATGAGAACGTCCTTTTTTCAAATCCGGCGTCACGATTTTACGCGCATCCATGACAGGCGCAAATGCGCTTACGATCAAGCTCAAGGGCCCGATCATCTTATGTTCGGCCCCATTCGCACCCTGCCAAACGGTACGCATCGAAAGCGAATCTTTCCCGACAGGGATGCTGATTCCCAAAGCAGGACAAAATGCCATGCCAATAGCCTGCACCGTATCAAACAAGGCCGCATCTTCCCCCGGCTCCCCACAAGCACACATCCAATTGGCCGAAAGTTTCAGATTTTCCAGTTTGCCCACAGGAACGCCTGCCAAATTCGTAATGGCCTCCGTTACGGCCATGCGTCCCGATGCTGGGCCATCAATCAACGCAACATTCGTGCGTTCGCCCATTGCCATCGCCTGCCCTTGATACGATTCAAACGAAAGCAAGCTCACCGCAGCATCTGCCACCGGTGTTTGCCACGGTCCGCACATCTGATCACGCGCCACCATGCCGGTCACACTACGGTCCGTAATCGTAATCAGAAATGTCTTGTCCGCCACAGCGGGCAATCGCAACACACGCTCAAGTGCCGTTTCAACATCAACACCATCAAACGACAGTCTTGCAGAAGGCACCGGTTTACGCGCCACCTCTTTACGTAATTTCGGTGGTTTGCCTAAAAGTACATGCAAATCCAAATCAATCGGACAATTCCCAAAATGTACATCCTCCAATAGCAACCGTTGATCCCCCGTAGCTTTACCAATCACAGCAGCAGGACAACGTTCACGCGCGCATAACGTCAGAAAACGTTCCAGATTCTCTGGTAAAACGGCCAGAACATAGCGTTCCTGCGCCTCGCAACACCAGATTTCCATGGGGCTCATCGAACGATCTTCATTATGAATATCACGTAACTGAAAGTGTCCCCCCGTATCTGCTATCAGCTCCGGACAACCATTGGAAAGCCCCCCCGCACCAATATCATGAATGCTTAATATGGGATTCTGGTCCTCCAATGCAATACATGCATCGATCACCTCCTGACAGCGACGTTCCATTTCGGCATTCCCGCGCTGCACGGAATCGAAATCGAGTTCTGCCGCATTACTGCCGGTATCCATACTGGAGGCGGCCCCACCCCCCAAACCAATTCGCATGGCCGGTCCACCAATCTGTAAAATCGCGGCCCCTTTCAGAATCGGCTTCTTCTCAATATGCCGGCGTTTGATGACACCCATTCCGCCTGCCGCCATGATGGGCTTATGATACCCCCGCAATCGGCCGTCATGCCGATCCTCAAAGGTCTTGAATATTCCGCAGAGCTGCGGACGGCCAAATTCATTACCGAATGACGCACCACCGATCGGGGCCGCTAGCATGATATCCAGCGGTGTTGCTAACCGCTCCGGGAACGAATCAACCTCCCGTTCCCAAGGCATATCATAACCAGGCAACCGGAGGTTGGATACCATATACGCCGCTAACCCTGCACGGGGTTTCCCCCCGATGCCCGTGGCGCATTCATCACGAATCTCCCCTCCCACACCTGTCGCGGCACCAGGGTATGGAGCAATGGCCGTAGGATGATTATGCGTTTCTACTTTTATGACAGTATCAACTTGCTCTTCCCGGTAGACATAACGCCGCGAACCATCACGGGGGTCGACTTCAAACCAGCCATCCGCAAACCCCTCTATCACACCAGCATTGTCCTTGTAAGCAACTAGCGTGTTACCGGGATGCCGTTCATGTGTATTTCGAATCATCCCAAATAACGTCTGTTTCTGGGGAACACCGTCAATGACCCAATCGGCATTGAAAATCTTGTGCCGGCAATGCTCGGAATTCACCTGCCCGAACATGACCAATTCCGTGTCAGTCGGGTTACGCCCCATGCGTGAAAAGGCATCGGCCAAATAGACGATTTCCTCATCCCGTAGGGCCAGCCCCAAACGTATATTGGCATCGCGAAGTGCACCAAGCGGATCCGTTCCGAGGGCGATTTCTTCTCCGACCGCTGGGTTAGGATGCACAAACAGATCGCTTAGATCCGTATACACCCCTTCGATCATGCGATCATGCAGCAAGGATAAAGCAGGACGCACCACATCGATATCCGCAATCGAGCCGTCTGTTAACGTTAACCGGTAATGCCATCCATGTTCAATGCGCGTATAATCATGAATACCGCAATTCCGCAAAATGTCCGTGGCTTTGGAAGACCATGGCGAAATGGTACCCTTTCGCGGCGTAACCACAAATCCATCAACAGGCACAAAATAGGATGCCCCGCCCAGCAATTCGCGAACCTTGGGTAATGATGCTGGATCGGCCTCTCCAAATGGCTCGAGAAAATAGAGCGATCGCACGTCCAGTTTTTTGACCAAGGGACAAACGGCCTGAACCCGTTTCTCTAAACCAACACGCCGGTACTCCGGCAACGCCGCTCCCCCACGCAAACACTCCGGTTTCTTCATCGCAATCACCTAGCCAGTAACTTCATTTTTACATACAAGATGTTGTGGTTTCGCCAACTCGCTACCACAAGATAATTTCAATAATCAATATCCAATCCCGACCTCTAGAGAGTCGGGAAATGTCCAATGTCCAAATACAGGAGTCTCAACTTGATCGGTTGGAAATTCCTTGTTGGATATTG
>PXBF01000117.1 GCA_003567005.1 PVC group bacterium | reverse complement strand
GCAAAGCCAGCCTATTTTCCTGTTTAGATTTTGCGCTTTCCCATACTTGTGTTCATGCATAATCATTGGCTCGCGCATTTCATTACGCGCCGCTGTCGTTTTTTCTGGTTGTGTCGCATATGAATAGACTGCGATATTGGATTGACGCTTCATTTGTACATGTGCATGATAGTGAGCCTATGAGTACGCATCGTGTGCGCAACGATAAACGGTGGGAGAGTGCATGCATCCAACAATTAATCACATGATTCAATTGCAGGAGTTATTGTTAGCAAGAGACGAACAGAAAGCGGCTGGTTTAGATCAGCATTTGGAACAGTTGGAGAGTTCGATCCATGGTTTGAATCATGAATTAGCAGAGCCGTTTAAGACACAATTTGGCAAGCTTTCGCAACGGGATCGCAATGTAATCGTACCCATTGCAGACAATACTTGTTCGGCCTGTCGGATGGCCCTTCCGATTAGTCTCGTGCAATTGGTGCGCATGGCCAAGGAGGTGCATGCTTGTCCTTCCTGTGCGCGGTATTTATATGTGCCTGCGGATCCGGTTCGGAATACATCGCGTGGTCCCAAACGTTTTGAGGTGCAGAAGCCAGGCATTGCTCGTTTTTCTGCGCCAGCTTTAATGATTCCCAATCTTACCTCTAAAGACAAGGTAGGGGTTATTCGTGAGTTGGTGTCGGCGTTGCACGAAGGAGGGTTTGTGGATCAAAGTGAGAGCCTGATAGAGCATGCCATGAATCGCGAAAGTTTGCTCTCTACGGCAGTCGACCATGGGTTGGCATTTCCGCATGTTCGCGGCGTGGAAGGTGGTGGGTTAACGCTATCTGTTGGCGTGCACCGGAAAGGTATTCATTTCAATGGTCCCAAAGGTCGTATGTCCAAAATATTTTTCTTCATGGTTATTCCAACGGCGGCTAGTTCTTTTTATCTCAAGCTATTGGCTGGTCTAACGGAAACCTTCATGATCAAGGATGCGCGCGATGCCTTGATGGAGGCAAAATCCCCTGAGGATTTGTGGAAGGTTCTTACCAAATTGACACGAAAGGCCGTGAAGTGAGATTTGCTGTTATGGTTTGTCCGTTTTCTTTGTTGCGTCTCTAGCCATGCCTGCAGCACGTGTAACCATGCAGTCACGGCGCTCTGGCGCGTATGTTAGCGCCGCAGTTGCCCTGCTCTCCGTTATTCCGCTTCTGTGTTGCATTGTTATCATGCTTTCACTCTACAGTGATCTTTTGCCTGATTCTGATTTTGTACGGATGGGGGCTACATTGTTTGGATTAGCTTGCTTCATCAGTGGATATTGCTTGTTGCGGGTGTACCCGCGTAACCTGCTGCGTTTGCAGCAGTATCTTGAACTATTGAGCAACGAAGAGTTTCCTGAGAGGGTTGCCTTGATCTCGAGTGAGCAGGATACATTTCTGTTGGAGCAATTGCTCAACCGGTTAATTCTCAAATTTCAGGATAAAATTGGCCAACTCGATCAGGCTTTGGCACAATCCCGCATGATGTTGAAAACGATTGAGGCGCAATCGGAAGAAATTCTTGCGGCCGAGCGACAGCGCGTGATGCTCGAAAGTATCGGAGCTGCCTGTCATCATATTGGTCAGCCAACGACTCTTTTGATGCTGTACTTGACGCAGCTGCGATCTCGGAATCCGGCGTCTTTTGAGGCACAAAATCTTGGTCCTTGTCTAGAAGCCGTGGAGCAGATTTCGGATATTTTAGAGAGATTGCGACAAACGAACGATTACCGCACGGTTCCCTATGGTTCAGCCCCGGCTTTGGTGGAGGCAGGCAAGGAGTTACAAGGGATGGTTGGGGTTCAGATATTGGCGATTGGGAAAGAAAAGGGCGAAGAGCCGAATCTGGTTCGTTAGAGCCGGCTGGTAAACGTCCGCAGGCGTTCCATTGCGGTTTCAATCTTTGCTGTCCCAGTGGCGTAGGCGCATCGAATAAAACCTTCTCCACAGGCGCCGAATGCCGTGCCGGGCACACATGCCACATTTTCTTCTTCCAGAAAGCGCATGGCAAAATCATGTGATCGCATACCGAAGTGTCCGATGGAAGCGAACGTGTAAAAAGCACCTTGTGGGATATGGCATCGGAGGCCTGCCGCCTGTAATCCGTCGACCATTAAATTTCTTCGTTGACGATAGGTTGAGCGCATGTGCGCCAGGGCATCATCTCCATTGGCTAGTGCTTCGATGGCTGCTTTCTGAGCAAGAATCGGAGCGCATAACATGGTATATTGGTGCAGTTTCATCATGGCATCCGTTAGTGGGGCCGGAGCGCAGGAGAAGCCGATGCGATATCCTGTCATGGCCCAGGCCTTTGAAAAGCCGTTTAAAAATATTGTACGTTCGCGCATACCCGGGACGGCGGCGATACTTACGCGTTCGGCTTCATAGGTTAGCTCGGAGTATATCTCATCGGTAATAACTACGAGGTTATGTCGGATGGCAAATGCTGCAATATCCTCAACATCCTTTTGATGTAGTACCGATCCCGTGGGATTGGTCGGGAAGTTAAGCATAAGCACGCGTGTACGCGGGGTCACTTTTGCCTCCAATTGATCTATGCGCAGGCGAAAATCATCATCGGCGTGTGTTTCAACGGCAACTGGTATCCCATGTGCGAATGCGATCACGGGGGCATAGGATACATAGCATGGCTCGTGATAGAGTACTTCATCACCAGGGCTGATCAAGGCACGTATGGCTACGTCCAGCGCTTCGCTGACCCCCACTGTGATCATGATTTCGGTTGCGGGATCATAGTCGGCATGGAATCGTCGATTTACATATTCAGAAATGGCTTTGCGTAATTCCCACAAACCTAGATTGGCTGTGTATGAGGTGGCGCCACGGTTCAGGGCGTAAATCGATGATTCCCGAATATGCCAAGGTGTGATGAAATCGGGTTCTCCAATGCCCAAACTGATTACATCCTTGCGCGTGTTGACGATTTCAAAAAAATCGCGTATCCCGGATCTGGGAACGTTTTTCAGGTGCGGGGCAACGAAATCATGGGGAGACTTGGAGTCGTTCATCATATTGTTCATCCTGCATCAAGACCCCTTGGTCCTTGTATGTTTTCAATGTGAAATGGGTGGCAGTTGAGAGTACCCCCTCGATGGTGGCAAGGCGTTGATTTACAAAAGAAGCAACGGTTCGTAAATTATCGCCTTTTACAAACACGAGCAAATCGTAACCGCCCGACATGAGAAAGACGGACTCTACTTCGGGAAAACGCCCAATCCGGAGAGCAATTCGATCATAGCCATCACCGCGCTCGGGGGTAATTCTGACTTCAATTGCAGCGCGCACGTAATCAACTTCGGTGGCCTCTTCATTGATGACGGCTTGATACCCTCGTATTACACCTGCTTCTTCCCACGACTGAATTTGATTTTGAATTTCCTCCACAGATAGGCCAAGCATGGTGGCGAGTGTTTCTGCAGACTCCCTGCCATTCTCTCGTAATAATTGAAGTAGTTCGTTCATAATGGTTACCCTTTCTCTATACGTTGCAGGGGCTAGAAGAGATCATGATGACACAGCGCGTGCGTATTTCAAACCAATTTGTAATCGGCTTTATATGTGTATCAATCGCCGGTAGGTCCGTTTGAAGGTTTGATGCGATATGAAAAAAGTTGCGCAGGAACAGCATGATTTGTTAAAGGTTTGCTTGTTTTGGGGCCAAAACAATTGAAGGAGAGTACAGATGAAAATGATGTATGGGATGCTTATGGCGTTAGCGCCTGCGGCATTGTATGCCGTATATGCTTATCGACTACGCGCATTCCTCATGATGATAACTGGGGTTTTGTCCGCGATGGCTGCAGAAGCCATCTATCAGAAACTGGTTGGTAGAAAAATAACGGCGAGAGATGGCAGTGCCGCCATCACGGGTCTGTTATTTAGTTTAGCTGTTTCTGTTTCAACGCCTCTCTACGCAATCGGTGTTTCAGCAGCCTTTGGTATCGTGGTTGGCAAACAGCTATTAGGCGGATTGGGAAAAAATCTTTTCAATCCGATGTTGTATGGTCGTCTGTTCTATTTATTTGTTTTTCCTGATTCCATCTTGCCTTGGCGGCAACCTGCGGATTTGGCAACGCCGTTATGGGGCATGCCTACTGACCTGATGACACGCGCAACGCCGTTGGAATTATTGCGTGAGCATGGTGATACCGCCGTTGTTGCTGAAGAGATGCAAGCATTGGGGCATTCGAATGTACCCCTTTTCGATATGTTTATGGGACGCATACCGGGCACAATTGGAGAAATTTCTGCGTTGATGATTTTGGTCGGGGCCTCCTATCTCCTGTATCGCGGTTGGTTGCGTTGGCGTGTTCCGTTGGCAGCCATTGCTGTTGTTTTTGTGGCGGCTTTATTATTGGGCCATAATCCTCTGTTCCATTTTTTTGCGGGGAGTCTCATGATTGGCACTTTTTTCATGGCGACGGATCCAATGACTTCCCCTAAATATCCCAAGGGACAACTTCTTTTTGGTGCGGGTGTTGGAATGATTATTATGGCGATGCGTTTATGGGGGTGGCAGACACCAGGGGAATATGAATTTACCGAGGGAACGACCTTCGCTATTCTACTCATGAATCTTACGGTGCCACTTTGGGATAAGTGGTTTAAGCCCGTGCGCAACGTAGGCAGCAAATAGGAGTAAGAACCATGCCAGAAAATTCCATGATACGTTTTATTTCGGTAATGCTCGTAATGGCCCTTTCCAGTTTGATTGGCTATGGGGTTACCAAGCTTCGTTTACGTGACAAAGGGTTAGATGGCGCAGAGGTTCAGGCCCGCGCAAAAACACAGGCACGCTATTTTGCTGTGCTTGGTGTTTTTATTTATCTGGTCGGCATGGTAAGTATTGCCAGTTTTTTTGCCGAGCGGTAAGTCGGTATTACAGGCACTGTACGGGATATCTTGCAGGACTGCGATTCGGTCTCGGTGTTTACACCGCACCGTATTTCTCATGCGAAACGATCGTTCAACCAAGTGAGAAAGTGTCGGAGGTCCATTTCCGTCAGGGGCGCAGTGACGTAGCTCATTGGTGGCGTTATTCCGGGATAATCCGGATCAGCCGACCGTCCATTTCATCGGTCAGTGCGTAGATATGGCCATCCGGGCCTTGGGAAACTTCGCGTATTCGCCAAGGGAACCGCAATCGCTCTTGCGTGGTAACCTGGCCATCTTCATCGAGTACAACCCGGCGAATATCTCTTGCAGCTAGGCCTCCACTAAGCAGGCTACCTTGCCACTCAGGGAAGTGGGGGCCGGTATAGAACAAGAGACCAGACGGGGCATGGGCCGGTGACCAAACGACCAAAGGTTGCGCCATTTCCGCTAAAGCGTCTGCTCCGATTTCTTCACCCGTGCGATAATCACGGCCCAGTGTTTGCAAGGGCCATCCATAGTTCTGGCCCTTTTTGATTTGATTCAGCTCGTCTCCGCCGCGGGGACCATGTTCATTCGCCCAAACCCGGCCGGTCTGCGGGTCCAAGGCAAGCCCTTGGATATTCCGGTGTCCCCAAGTCCACAGTTCCGCTAATGCGTTATCCTGCCCCTGTAGGGGGTTGTCTGATGGAGCCTTGCCCTCATCAGTCACGCGAAGTACGGATCCCCAATGGGACGCTTTATTTTGTGCTTGTTCGCGTGCGAGCATCCCGTCAATTTCAAGAGGTGGGTTTCCTCCGTCCCCGACAGTCATTAACAGGGTGTTGTCAGGCAGCCAGAGCAGGCGTGATCCAAAATGTTGATTTCCTCGTTTCGCTGGCTCGCTACGAAGAAGTTCCTGTATATCATGAAGCGTATTCCCATCGTAGGTGCCTTTAAATAAGCTGACGCGATTTGCTTGCCTGTGACCAGTGCTGGCGGTTAGATATACGCGCACTGGTAGTTCCTCGTCTGCGGGGTGTATGGAGATATCGAGCAATCCTCCCTGCCCGCCGACATGCAAATCAGGGATATCATCCATAGCAACATCGTATGTGCTCTCACCGTCTAAGAGGTGCAGGGTCCCTTCACGACTTGTGATGAGTGCTTGTCCGTTTGCGAGCCATGCAATCCCCCATGGGTGGTGTATGCCTCGAGCCACGGTTTCGTGGGTCCACCCTTCAACTTGCGGTGGAGGAGGGGAGGGCGAGATATCAGCCATGATGCTCGAGGTGTAAGCGTATCCCCATACACATGAGAGTAATAGTATTTGTGCCGGTTTCATAGAAGCTCCTCTTTTATTTTATCGCTTTCTTGGGATTATCACATAGGTACTGCTTGGACGCAAGGCCTCCCCTGAGAGCCCGTGTTCGCGGTAACAGAAAAAAAGGAGGTATCGGTATGCTTTTTAGTCGCCTGATGGGCAAACAACGAACCATGATCAGGCCGAAGCCAGCATGTTATCGATGGTTTGGGATGTCTGCGATCGCATTTCCAGGTCCTTTACGCGGATGGTGCCCGCCGCGATGTCGTCAGGTCCGACGAGAATGGCAAAAGCAGCCGCAGCGGCGTCGGCTTTGGAAAAGAAACTACGCGGTTTAACAGGGGCAAGTGTTAAGTTCACCGTATGTCCTTGCCTACGTAATGCGCTGGCAATGCGCGTAGTGGTCAAGATTTGCTCTTGTTCCATGGCAGCCACATAATAGCCATGTCGTGGTTTTTTGTTTATGGTGGCATCACGTTCCGCCAGAATTTCTGCAATGACCACATCGCCGAATCCGAGTCCGACTGCCGTCACATCGCCACCACCAATGCTGGCTAGCAATTTTGCGTATCGACCGCCACCAAAGATAGCACGTAACTCACCTTGGATATCGAATGCTTCAAAGACGATGCCAGTATAATAGGACAGCCCGCGTATGACACTGATATTAAATTGAAGTAGCGGTAATATGCCGTGGGCCTCGGCACAAGCGAGGAAGAAATTGATTTCATCTGCCGCAATGGAGTCTGTGCCAAGCAATTCCAGTGCTTCGTCCAATGTGCGAATTTCAAGCAGCCGCAAGACGGCAGGAATGCCATCGTCGGCAATGCCTCCCGCTTTGAGGAGTTCAAATATGGCTGAGTCGGGCACTTTGCCGCGCTTATCGAGAGCGAGAAAGGTTGCTGGATGATGTTCCGGAGGGATGCCCAGTCGGTATAGTAATGCGGAGAGCAGCGTACGCGAACTGTAATGGATTCGATAGTGCTCTTGCTGCAACCCGAGATGTTGCATGGCGCGTGTGGCAGTGGCTAGAATTTCTGCTTCTGCGCTGACGCTTTGTTCGCCGACGATATCCAGGTTCCATTGGTAGTGTTCTCTTTTACGGCCACGCGTCATACGTTCGTAGCGAAAGCATTGGCCAATCGTGTACCATTTTAGCGGTAACGACAGTGCACCTTTGCGTGCTGCCACCATGCGAGCCAGGGTAGGCGTGATTTCCGGTCGAAGAGCTAGGTCGCGATTGCTCTTATCCTTGAAATGGTAGATCTGGTCGACAATTTCCTCGCCGGCTTTACGTTTGAGCAGTTCGAGTGATTCGACGACACAGGCGTCATAGGCCTCGAATCCGGATTCTTCTGCGGCTGCACGCCATGCATCAAAAATGCGACTACGGAGGCGCATATCCTCGGGGTAAAAGTCACGCATGCCGCGCGGGGGTTGAAACTTGCTACTGTCAGCCATGGCTCAAGACTTTGGAGTAATATCTGCTTCCAATACCCGTTGCTTTAGACTTTTGCCGGGTCGAAAGCGAACCACGTTGTGCTCAGGAATCGGAACGGGAACACCGGGATTGTTTGGATTGCGGCCGACGCGTTGTTTACGGCGGCAAACATCAAATACACCAAAGTCGCGAAACTCTATATGTTGTCCTTCCACGATAGCGTCCCCGATGTAATCGAGGCTCTTTTGCAGGATGGTGAAAACATCCTGCTGCGGGATTCCGGTTTCTTTGGCAATACGAACGACGAGATCTCTTTTGGTCATGGCTTCCCCCTAGACAGGCTCAAAATCGGGTGCGATGCATGTAAAACGTGAATCTGCATGAGTCTGCATGAAGATGCAAGCACAAAGCGGGAGAGGAAACCATTGTCCGCACCGAAACGATATGCGAGTGGATATATTGCAAGTCGCTTGTCTATCGTCTTGCGAGGAAGCAAATGGGCAGATCGAAAAAAAAAGCCCGCCTTCGATGCAAAGGCGGGCGGTCAGCTCCGTCTATAAGAAGGAGACAGCCAAATCTGCTGCAGAGGCTGCATCGGGAGCATAGCCGTCAGCACCGATCTCATCACAGAATGCCTGCGTGACGGGCGCTCCCCCGATCATTGTCTTGGCAGATATACCAGACTCTTTGACCGCATCTACAACCGCTTTCATGTTTGTCATGGTCGTTGTTAGTAGGGCCGAGATCCCGATAACATGCGCGTTGTTTTCCTTGGCCGCTTCCACAAACTTTTCGGGGGGGACATCGATGCCTATATCAACAACTTTGAGTCCAGCGCCTTCGAGCATCATACAAACCAGGTTTTTGCCAATATCATGCAAGTCGCCTTTGACGGTTCCAACGATAGCCGTCCCGCGTGGTTCAACACCACTGCTCGTAAGGGCGGGTTGTAGTACCTCCATGCCAGATTTCATCGCCCGAGCGGCAATGAGCACCTCTGGAACATATACTTCGTTCTTTTTGAAGCGTTCTCCAATGACTCCCATTCCAGACAGGAGTCCTTCGGTGAGAATTCTTTGTGGTTCGATGCCTTCGCTGAGGGCCTGCTCCACGAGAGCTTTTACGTCTTTCGCTTTACCTTTCATCAGCAAGGCAGCCATTTCTTCCAATACGCTCATAGCACTGTGTCCTTCATTTTTACCGTGTTCGCTTTTTCACTACAATCGGAAGTATTTTCATACCTCTCTCAACATTGCGGTCACTGTAGTGTTGGCACATTCGGCAGAATAGGTCATTATTGCCAAATGATATAAGAATCTTGCTGTAACGTGATGATTACAGTTCAATATGTCGTTTATTTATGAGAACCTCTGCTATATTTTTATGAAAAAATTGTCTACATCACTTTGGGGTACCTACTTTCAGCAGTTGCAGGATATCGGTATTGAAGGGGTATTGCGGTTTGGTTTACAGGGACATGTTCTGCATGCTTCCCCATGCCAAGGACCTGTTCCGCCTGCGGGGGCTTTACGGTTTGCCTTGCAAGAGAGCATTGAGGTTGGGGGGGTGTATCTCCATGTTGTCTCAGCGGGTATACAATGGGTATTTGCGTTGGAACACCAGCGCACTTTGCATGGAGGGGTGTGCAGTTGTGTTTATGCGGATCGCAACAAAGATAGTGTCATGGAGGAAGGGGAGCGTGCCTTTCAGACATTTTACCATGTTTTTGGTTGGATGCCGGTTTTGTTACGAGAGCGTCGAGAGGGATGCTTACGACGCCAGCAAATGGCGGCTGCCAAGCTTCAACAAACACAAGCCTTGGGTTGGGGGCACGCTCCGGAGCTGGAACATCAGTTGCTTGCCTGCATACGTGCCGGTGATCGTAATGGTGCCCGTCGGTTATTGAATGAAATGTTGGCCGCCATCTATATGTCCGGGCCGCAGCTTCTATTATTGCGTGCACGGATCATTGAGTTGATGAGTGTTTTAACGCGCGCGGCAATCGAGGACAATCCTCTTTTGGAATCGTTGATCTTGCAGAATCATCATTGGGCAGAGCGTTT
Source organism: PVC group bacterium (assembly GCA_003567005.1). Taxonomy (GTDB): domain Bacteria; phylum Verrucomicrobiota; class Kiritimatiellia; order UBA8416; family UBA8416; genus T3Sed10-140. Next base: position 11,030 of record PXBF01000117.1, on the reverse strand, counting down.
GATTCATGCGGATACGTTTGAATTCCTTTCCGAGGTGCTGATGCAAGCATTAGATCAATTCATAGATGCAGTGCATTTGCACGGTATCAATCGCACGAATGTATATGTTCATAAGGCGTTAACATTTATTGCTTCCTGTTATCAGGAGCCCCTGCGTTTAGAGCAAGTCGCAGCAGAGGCTGGCATTAGCAAATATCGGTTGGCCCATTTATTTCGGGAACATACAGGAAAAACTGTAGTAGAGACCATTCGGCATGTGCGTTTGGAACGGGCCACCAACTTGCTGTCTGAGACCTCCATGACTTGTGCAGAGGTGGCTTATGCTGTAGGATTTACCGATCAAAGCTATTTTATTTATCATTTCAAGCGTTATATGGGCTGTACACCGATCGTCTTTCGGCGGGATAAGGCAAGAACCACCTGAACTTTTTGTTATGAGTGCGTTTGCCCTTGACGCTACGTAAAAGAATGCGGACAATACTGCGATATTTTGTAGCGCATCCATATTAGGAGGATTGAAGATGTCGAAAGTGATTGTACGTATAGCGTTGGTTTTTGTTGTTGGTTTGTTTGCGGATGTACTGGTGCATTCTTCCGCTGCTCAGGTGCCGCAAGCGCCACAGGCGGGTCGTGGAACACGCCGTCCTGAATATCAATGGAGCGATTTACATTGGGCTGTGCGTTATAACGAAAAAGAAGAGGCTAGTAAGCTGGCGCACGGAGAGAAACTGGAAGCACGCGATGCCCTTGGACGTACGCCACTTCATATTGCGGCCCTTTTTGGTTTGGAAGAAATGGTAGCCCTTTTGCTCGAGCGTGGAGCAGATGTGAATGCCCGTGATCAGTGGGGCGTGACACCTTTATTCCGGCTTGAGCTCGCGCGTCGTTATCGCGACTGGGATCACAGCAACATTGCAGAAATGCTACGCGAAGCTGGCGGTGTAAAAAAGGACATGCGCGGCTTGCGTGAACCGGGAGACCGATAACGTAATCGGTTCAGGTTTTTGTATAGATTCTTTTGTGTCCACTCACCCCGGAAAACCGGAAGGGGCCCGTTCGATATTCTCCGAACTGGTGGTCCCATCCGTCGCGTGGAACAGACAGTTGAAAAACGTCCTCATATTGCCTGACGGTAAGGGCTGTTCGGTCCTGCAACAAAGCCTGATGCTGTTTTGTGAAGAGGTGTTCCTTATATCCTGGGCTAATGGTTCCGCTAAAAAATTCTGCCGTGCACCCTGATCCATAAGAGAAAAAGCTAATCTTCTTTTGATCCAGCTCCAGGTCATTTTGATCCAGCAAACATGCCAGGCACTCGTATAGGGATGCACTGTATGTATTGCCTGTAAGCCGGTTGTAATGCAGGGAAGGGGCGACCTGCTCTTCAAAGGTTTTCTCGGTTTTATCGGTCCCTGTATGTTTCGACTGCTGTTTCTGTAGTAATTGATATGCCTTGCGTGCCATGTTGGTAAAGGGTGTGTGAAAGCAGCAGTGATCGAAACGATCAAGGCTGCGATCGGACTGCTCCTGATAGTGTTTCCAGGTATTTTGCAAGGCATGTAGGTAGATGCGTGTGGATGTCTTGCCCTCTACCACGGCCTCTTCGCGGTAATTGGGGCGCCAGAAATCCATTACATCTTCGGCGTAAATGCCTGTTTCTGGGTCGAGGGTTAAGATGTGGGGCTTATTCGATACGAGTATAGCGACAGCGCCAGCTCCTTGAGTCGGTTCTGCAGGGCTGCCTAGTTCATAGCGTGCAATGTCAGAGGCCAGCACCAGTGCACGTGTTTTAGGATTTGCCGATACCATCTGAGTGGCGATTCGTAAAGCGAGTGTAGCGCTATAGCAGGCCTGTTTGAGTTCTATGACGCGGCACCGTTTCGGTAAACCCAGTAAGCCGTGCACGAAGAGCCCAGCAGCTTTGGATTGATCAATACTGCTTTCGGTGGCAAAAAAAACGGTATCGATGGATGTGAAATATGATTCCAAAGGCAAGGCTGCGGAGGCCGCCATGGTAACGATATCTTCGTCCGGAGGGGCCACAGCCATGATTTCCTGTCCGATCCCGACTCGGTACTTGTTATAGTCAGCTCCGCGTGCTGCAGCCAAATCTTCCAGTGGAAGCATGTAGCGGGGTGTGTAGAAACTGATTTTTTCGATTCCGGTTGTCACAATGCGCATCCTTTCGTGCTTTTGCTAAGAAAGTAAAAGGGAATGATTATCGATCAAGTCGTTTAGGGTTGGTGTTCCGAGCAAAAACATAGCCGTCGTAAATTCTCGTCGTAGCCGTTGAACCTGTTCGATGACTGCACCTGCTGTGTGGCAGGCGGGTTCCAGCAGGGGGCGGGCTATGCCGCAGAGAGAAGCGCCTAAGATGCACGCTTTCGCCATATCGATTCCGGTGCGTACACCGCCGGATGCAATCAGACGCACCTGTTTGCGGAAGGGATGCAGGTGCAGCAGGGCGTCTGGCGTTGGGATGCCCCAATCCTCGAAACATTGCCCTGGGTTGTCAGGTGCCCGGTCGCGTTCATATTCAATGCGACTCCAGGAGGTGCCACCCGCACCGGCAATTTCGATGTGTTGAATGCCCGCTTCGATGATGCGCTTCGCGTCAGCAGGGCTGATCCCAGATCCGACCTCCTTGACAATAACAGGAATCGGCAACGTTTTAGCCAGTGCTTCCATTTTGGGTAGCAGGTTGGAAAACCGTGTTTGTCCTTCTGGTTGACTTGCTTCCTGTAGGGGGTTCAGATGCAGAAAGATGGCATCGATTTTGGTTTGGTCGGCCAGTTTGGCAATCTGATCCGGCGTGATGCCATAGTTCATTTGTATGGCTCCTATGTTTCCGCAAAAGGGGACATCAGGGGCTATCTCACGTAAGGCAAATGCTGGCAGGGCCGCGGGATCTTCCAAAAGAATACGCATGGATCCGGTTGCAAAGGCAATTCCCGTCGCATTGGCTGCAATGGCCAGGTTGCGATTGATAAAGGCGAGGTCCTCTCCCGTGCCGCCGGTCATACTGGAAATCAGCAGCGGGAACGTCAGCGGCTTTTGCAAAAAACGCGTGCCTGGGTTGATGTTATCATAATCGATTTCCGGTAACGCCCGATGTGTCAACTTGATGGCGTCAAAATAATATTTTCTGCGGTCGGCATCCTTTGAATGTCGCGCAATTTCAACGTGCTCTTGTTTGCGTGCATGGATGGTTGGCGTCATGATTGCTTGCGTTCCAGTTTGCGATGCGCGTGCATCAGTTCTCCGGGATTGGTTAATGCGGCAAGCAACGATAATTCACTACAGAGGGTTGCTGCCGCGATCATGGCCGCCAGCCTGCGAGCATTTCCCCCTGTTGGTCGTTGTTCGCGGCAGCCTAGCCGCATGAGGTTCTCTTCCACGAAAGGCAGGTGTTTGCCGTTGCCGATCGTACCCACGATAAGGTTGGGTAGCGTTAGCGAAATGAAAAGTTCATCGTCGCGTTCTTCTGCGATGGTAAATGCCTGAGATCCTTCCACGATATTGGCGGCGTCTTGTCCCGTTGCCAGATACGCAGCGAGGAGAATGTTGGCTACGTGCGCATTCGCGGAGCGTATGGAACCGGCAAGCATGGATCCAATCCAGTTCTTGTGTTGGTTGAGCTTGGCTATTTGTTTGGGGGTTGAACGCAAGTGTTTGCGGCATATCTCGTCGGGTATGTGTAGTTCTGCAATGGTGTAGTGCCCCCGCCCCAACATTCCATTGATAGCGGCATTTTTTTTATCGGTGCACATATTGGCGGAAAGCGATCCATACTCCAAGGCAGGAAATTGCTGGCAGATGGCATGGAGTGCGGCTTCGGCTGCGGCGGTGACCATGTTATGTCCGGCAGCGTCGCCCGTTTTCATTTCAATACGCAGGAACAGCAAATGGCCTGCCACTTGACCATGCAGGTCACAAAATGATCCATAGCGCGTGGTCGCATTAACAGCCTCACGAATCGGGCTCGGGTCGTTTTGGAGCTGTTGCAGGGCATCGAGAGCCATTGCAGCGGAAGGTGCTTCTAATAGAATGGATCGGGCCATACGTTCATCACCAACCGATACGCTTATCCCGTTGGTCAAGCGCGATATTTTAGCACCCCGGGCTGTAGAGGGCCATAAGGGGGTCTCGAATGTGGCCAGCGGAATATGAAACGCCTCCGGTACGTTGTTGCATGTCATATGGATGGGGCCAACCCAACGCATCGGTATCTGTGCATATTGTTCTGATTGCATTTTGACATCCTATGCCATTCCTGTTGATAATGCAATCCAAGGCAAGGTATACAACGCCACTGTTTTGCTATTGTCTGGAAGAGAAACTATGGAAGCTAGACGTTTTTTTTGTGCGGGGGCCTATCCTGCGCTGCAGCGAACATTATTTGTGTCCCGGTTTGTTCCGGGGGCGGTAAATCGAAGCAATCAGGTGCGCTTGGATGTGGCAGGCAAGGCCGTGAACGCTGCGCGCGCGTTGCAACGATTAGGAGGGCATCCTGTTCTTGCGGGGTTTTCTGGCGGTTCTTCAGGTAGCGAAGTGGAACGCTTGCTTAAGGAAGAAGAGCTGGATTATGGTGGGTTCCTCAGGGTTGATGCCCCCGTACGGATTTGTCAGACGATTTTGCCATCTGATGGTAGCCCTTTTACTGAATTGGTGGAGGAAGGGCCTGCGTTGGGTGTTCAGATGTGGGAAGCATTGTGTTCACACTGTTGTGATCAGATGCAGCAAATAGGCGGTGGGGTTGCCATTCTCGCGGGAACCATGCCAAGGCATGCTTCGCTCGATTTTTACCCTACATTGATTCGTGCCGCAAACATGCCTGTCATTCTTGATACTTCTGGGCGTGCTTTGCTTGCCGCCCTGTCGGCAAAACCTGCGGTCGTTAAGATTAATGCAGATGAGTTGCGCGTAAGTTGTGCATTAGATGGGGTTGATTCTACAGATATAGTCGCGATGGCTCGGCATCTTTTGGGCAAAGGTGCCGGTTGCGTCGGTGTCACGCGGGGGGCAAGGGATGCTTTTCTGGTTACAGACCATTGCGTTTGGTCCTATGAAATTCCCGCGGTAAAGGTGGTGAGCGCATTGGGTAGCGGTGATTGTGTAAACGCTGGCATGGCGGAGGCGATAGCCAGAGGCGAGGCGTTGGAAAAGGCATTCGCATTCGGGCTTGCCTGCGGTACGGCTAATGCTGAAGTCGCGCAACCTGGTGGGATCCGTGGGGATCGTGCTTGCGAACTGGCATGTAATATCTCTCTGCATGCACGATGAATTGGGGCATTGTGGCGCAATTGCCATATTCTTCTGGTGTGACAACTTGACATGATTCATCTTCTGTTGTAAGTGCCATAGCATTATGAAATCTATATTTTTAGAGAAGCTAATCGATCGGATCGATCGTGTGGATCCCGAGAGTTTACAGACGCATTTTTTGCATCTGGCCCGTGAGCGCGGGTTATTAGAGATGATCTTTCAGGCCTTGCAGGAAGGCGTGCTTGTACTTGATTCGATGGGGCGTCTGAGTTATGCGAATCGATCAGCGGGGCAGATGTTGGGGTTTCAGCCAGATAGTGTAATCGGCAAGCCGGTTACCCGCTTTATGGACGAGTTTGATTGGGATCACATTTTAGATCATGACTCTGAAGAGTGGTCGCGTTTGATCACGCGTGAGATTGAGTTGCATCGTCCTCAACATCGCATCGTGAATTTTTATGTGGTTCCGTTGACATCTGAGGACACGCACGATAGCGGTGCGGTTGTGATTTTGCGTGATATTACGCGGGAGCGATTGCAGGAAGCGTCTGTGTTGCAGTCAGAACGAATGAATGCGGTACAGTTACTGGCAGCAGGTGTTGCACATGAAATCGGGAATCCTTTGAATGCGCTGAATATTCACCTGCAATTATTGGATCGTGAGATTCGTGCGTTGCGCGAGCAGGTAGAGGAGCACGTTACGCAAGCAGCTTCGCTGGAGTCGATTGGGGATGATGTACGCAACATGCATGAATTAGTGGATGTGGCGCGATCAGAAGTTTCACGGCTCGATTTAATCATCACGCAATTTTTGCGAGCGATTCGTCCGTCGCATCCCAAACTTGAACCGGTCCGGATTGAGCGTTTGTTGGAAGAGAGTCTTACCTTGTTACGCCATGAGGTACAGAACCGGGAGATTCGGATTGATATTACAGCACCGGGTGGCGTTCCGGAAATACAGGTAGATCCATCGCAGATCAAACAAGTTTTTTTCAATATCATTAAGAATGCGTTTCAGGCCATGCCAGATGGCGGGGTCTTGCGCGTTGAGATTCGCCAAGATCAAGCTTTTTTATGTATTGCGTTTCGTGATTCGGGTATCGGGATTGATCCGGAGGCACTCGGTCGTGTTTTTGAACCGTATCATACGACCAAATCTACCGGTTCTGGTTTGGGATTGATGATTGTGCAGCGTATCATTCAAGACCATGGAGGGCACTTGGAACTGATGAGTAAACCGGAAGAAGGTACGCAGATATCCATTTACTTGCCTTATGCGGGGCGCCGGATGCGATTGGCCGCGCCATCATCTGGTGAATCGCATGCGGATGATGTATCTGCGTAATGCGTGTCTACGGTTGTGGCATTGCCTTAATGGAGGGATGGTGGAATAGAGAATGAAAAAAAAACCGTGCGTATTGATTGTGGATGACGATCGTAACACGCGCGAGGGGTTGCAGCGTGCACTCCGTCGTGGGTATGAGGTGCTTGTCGCGGAGAGTGGGGAGCGTGCGCTCCAACGGCTGGACGAGTGCGATGTGGATATATTGCTCAGTGATGTGCGGATGCCCGGCATGGATGGGGTGACGTTGCTGCAGCGCGCACGTGCGCATCACCCTGAGCTGGTATCCATTTTATTGACAGCTTATGGAAATGTTGAGGTTGCGGTTGAAGCCATGAAGGTTGGTGCATACGACTTTTTGATGAAACCGGTTAATTTGGATCATCTCGATTTGTTGTTGCAGCGGGCGTTACGCTCACGTGATATGGAAAGCGAGAATCGCCAGTTGCGTGAAGAGTTAGACAGCAAATTTGGTTTAGAGAGTATAATTGGGGCGGCCCCCTTGATGCAGGATTTGTTTGAAACGATCCGCCAGGCGGCACCATCGCAAGCGACCGTATTGATTCAGGGGGAAAGTGGAACCGGCAAAGAATTGGTTGCGCATGCGCTGCATCGTTTGAGCACGCGCGCACAGGGGCCGTTTGTGGCGGTCCATTGCGCGGCACTATCGGATACGCTGTTGGAAAGTGAATTGTTTGGTCATGAAAAAGGAGCCTTCACGGGCGCAGTATCGCGTCGTAAGGGTCGGTTTGAGATGGCGGATGGCGGCACGTTGTTTCTGGACGAAGTGTCCGAAATTGACCCTGCGGTGCAGGTAAAGCTCCTACGTGTACTAGAAGAGCGCTGCTTCGAACGGGTGGGGGGGACAGACCCTGTCGAAGTGGATATCCGGTTGGTGGCGGCAACAAACCGTGATCTGCGTGCCTGGGTGGATGAAGGGAAGTTTCGTGAGGATCTTTTTTTTCGTTTGGATGTGGTCAATATTCGTATGCCTCCCTTGCGTGAGCGTATCGAGGATCTTCCTTTGCTTTGCAACCATTTCATCCGTGAATTTGCCGAACGCAATCACAAATCATTCGAGGGTATTTCATCGGAAGCAATTGAAGTATTATCCGGTTATCGGTGGCCAGGTAACATTCGGGAGTTACGCAACACGGTTGAAAAGATGGTGGTGCTATCAAGAAATGATCGTCTTGGTGTGCGGGACATCCCTACGAACATCCGGCAGGCGGTGCGTGGGGGCGAGATGCCAAGCGGAACGATGCGTTCTGTCTCAACCGTTCAAGGTGCTTCGCATTCTTTGGCGGATACGGAAAAGGCGATGATCTTGCAGGCTCTCGAGCAGCAGGGCGGCAATCGTACAAGAGCGGCAGAGGTATTGGGAATCAGTCGGAGAACCCTACACCGCAAGTTAAAGCAATATGAGCAAGAAGGCACCAAAATGCCGATTGAAAAAAACGCAGAGGCGATGGGAGAGTAGGCATGCGCAAGCAGGACGAATATGAATATGGGCTCCCTTCGGGCCTATTGAGTAGGGGGGATATATGGCAGTCTGTGGTGGCCCTATTCGTAGCTATTCTGGGGTTGAGTTTATTTGCGTTGTTACAGTTCCAAGGGATACGTGACCCTGCCGTAATGGAACAAGCTCACGTGGCGCATCAGCTTGCATCGGGAGAGGGGTTCACCACTCAAGTCATACGCCCCTTTGATGTCTGGCTTTTCGATCTTTCGCCAGATGAGTTGCCGGAATCGATTCCGGCATTATGGCAGGCTCCGCTTTACCCACACGTGTTGAGCCGTCTATTCCGTTTCATGGATCATGACACCCTTCTACAAGGTCGCGGCGTTCTGACAGCCGAGGCACGTGTCATGGTTCCATTGGGTATCTTATTCTTGTTATTGACGAGTATGTTTACATGGCTTTTCGCATATGCCTGTTTTGAAAAAAGGGTGGCGAATCTGGCTGCGCTTGTACTACTGATTTCTCCGATATCCTTGCAAATGATGTTGTTCGGTGGCGCGCTCATGCTCGCCATGTTGCTAGCCGCCAGTAGTGTCTATCTAGGGTGGCTCGCTATCGATCATAGCTTTCGCGAGCAGAAGACATGGCGCATATTGCTTTGCGCAGGGTTCGCAGGCGTGATGTCTGGTCTACTCTTTTTGACGCATTATGCGGCGCTTGTCGTGGGGGGGGGCATACTTGTTTGGTTAGCCTTAAACCTACAGCGCCTGCGCTGGCTTGCCGTTGGTCTGTTTCTGGTTGCCTTGCTGGCCGTGGTCTTACCACGGTTCGGTCTTTTTCAGGAAGCTGGCTGGTGGGGTCTGGGAGCCTATCCATACAATGCACTGCTGGAAACGCGTATGTTTCCCGGAGATTCCCTTTTGCGGGAAAGTACACCGGTTTTGCGGAATTGGCAGATCCTGCAAGCCGTACGCGAGGGTATCGCAGATCGATATCAACAGTTCTTTTCGGGGCAATCCCTAGTCGGTGCAGGTATCATTTTTGTGTTTTTCCTTGTGGGCCTTTTTGGTAGGGAGGAGCGTCACTGGAATCAACATAAAAAATGGATCGTGGCGCTTGCAATGCTTCTGCTACCTGCTTTGCCGCCTGTGTTAGGTTCTCCTTATGGACATTGGCCTATCCTTTTTCCCTTCATCGCGATTTTTGGTGCACAAGCGTTTTTTCGTATACTGGACCAGGAAGAGTTCTTTGACGCAGGGGTTCGGCCCGCGTTGTGTGCATTTCTAATTGTCTTATGTGTTTTTCCATCTGCCCTTGGACTTGTGCAGCGAAACACGGTATCGCCGTATCCGCCTTATCATGGGGCGCTTCAAGCCTATGCGACGCAATGGGTTCCTGATGACGCGTTTTTATTGACCGACATACCATGGGCTACTGCATGGTATGGTCAACAACCATCGTTGCTATGGCCAAAGTCGGTGGACGATGTAGAGGACTATCTTGCGTCGATCGGCGGTATATATTTGGCGGATCACGCGATACCGCTCGTAGGGACAGATGCAGGCTGGGTATATATGCGCAAAGAGGGCGTGGTGCCTGAATCTTTGCCATTCCGTGTAGGCCTTTTCTTGCCAGCTGGCGCGCGCGAGCAGATCTTGCTGCTGCCTGAGGTTCCGGAAGCCGAACGCGAAGAATAGATCCTTGGATAGCCGATATTTTCCGCCAACTATTCTGTAAAGGCTTTGGTTATCATGACAACGTCCTCTTGTTATCTGCCTATACGTATGGTAGTTATATTAGAATAACATGATGGTTTTGAATATTTGCGAAAGGTGATGTATGTTTGGAAAGCGTTTATGGTATTGGTTGGCAGCGGGTTGGATCCTTTTGGGTGTAAATGTGGGATTGGCAAAACCGCCTGCCGGATCGTACGCGGTTGAATTTGATGGCTCAAATGCCAAGGTGGTTGTACCGCATCATGATGATTTAAATCCAGGGGATGGGAATTGGACATGCTCCTTCTGGGTGAAGTTGCATGCTGATTTTTCTATGGGGCACAGCAAATTCATTGCAAAGCGTGACGGTACGGGCGCATCGGGAGGGTTTTACATTGGTAGCCAGTTTGCCCCTGCCTGTTCGGAGGGGACGCGGCGTAATCTGGATTATCAACGTCATTTTTCTGTAGGCGAATGGATACATGTTGCCGTTCAAATTGACCGTGCGGATAACCGGTTGCGTGCTTTTATCAATGGGGAACTCGCGGAAGAGACAGAGGCAAACCTACGTGGGGCGGTCGATGCAGAGTCGGACCTTGTGATCGGCGGCGATAGCACCGGTGGCTTGCAGGGTAACGAGGCTACTATTTGGGATGTTCGAATTTGGCAGGAAGCCTTGTCTGTAGATCAGATTCAAGCCGTCAAGGCGGGTGATATGCTTGTCATGCCTGATGCCTTGGCAGGCCATTGGCTGTTGAATGAGGGGGCTGGAGAGGAAATTCGCGATCAGGTAGGATTGCACCATGGACAAACAAGCGGTCCTGTCACCTGGTCTGTATACGGTGTGCTTGCCAGCAATTTGCCAGAAACGATAAATATCGAGCCAAACAGTTCCGTGACGCTTGGTCCTGTGGCTTTGGCCGATCCGCGCGGTACGGTTTCGTTCCAATGGTACCATAATGGTGAGCCGGTTGACGGGGCTACTGATGCAGAAATTTCTATTTCTCCTTTTACGGCGGCACACACGGGGTCCTGGAAAGTTGAAGTTACGGATGATAACGACTATACACCGTACACATCTGCGGTTTTAAGAGTAGAATGGCCAGTCTGGTCGGAGCAGCCCGAAGACGTTGCGGCAACAATCGGAAGCAGCGTTACGCTGGGACCAGCCGCGTTATATGCCCCGTATGGCAGCGTTTCGTATCAATGGTACCGTGGGGACGAACCCGTGCCGGGGGCAACAGATCCT
>PXBF01000020.1 GCA_003567005.1 PVC group bacterium | reverse complement strand
GTCCAATTACGGAAGCATTTCATTCGATGTTCGGCGTTGAATGTTCGATGTTGGACGTTCAAACATATTGTGATAGAACGTTGGAAAAACCACAACATCTTGTGGTCACAAATGAAGTTACAACCTAGCAGGGGGTGACGCCTTTTTTGAGGATGAGGTTGCCGTATTTGGCGAGTTCGCCGGTCATGACGACGGCAAAGGATTGTTTGGCTCGTTCGTAGAATGCGAATCGTTCGATGCGTGCTGGGGTAGCGGCATCGGGGACGTGCTTGCGTACAGCGGCCATGTAGGCTTTTTCTACTTCGGGATCGAGTGTGTCGCCTTCGAGCACGGCCATCATCATCATGGGGCGATCAACATAGCTATCGAGTTCGAATAACGGAATGATGGCATCGAGCAAATCGGGTATACGCAAACCGTCGGCGCGAATGACGTAGTCGTTGTAGGATTCGGCCGGGAAGTGGGCATCCGCGAGGACGATTTCGTCGCCGTGTCCCATGCGGGCGAGTACCATGAGTAACTCAGGTGAGAGTAGTGGTGAGATGCCTTTTAGCATAATAGTCTCCTTGTGATTGTTGGCCGCAGTTTCCTTTTGGGGAGACTAGCGCTCTATGGTTGATTCATCAATAGGATTTTGTTAGGTTTCACAATTAGTTTAGTTATATAACAGAGAGCACAATAGCGGTGTGGTCGTTTTGATTAACAAGGAGGTCGGTTATGTACGGTTTGATTCTGGCAATCCATCTTGTTGCTTCGTCATTTTTGGTCGGTAGTACGTTACTAACGCTTGCTGGGGCCTGGTTTAGGCGGGGTTATTTAAAGGTGAGTAGATGGAGTTTGCTTTGTTCCGGTCTGGTTACGGTACTAAGTGGTGCTGGTCTGATCGTTGTAACGGGGCAGGGCATGGGGCGTGTTTGTTTGTTGGGAACTGCTTTGGTGGCGGGAGCGTGGGGCGCTTACCGCTTGCTGCGTTTGCGCACAGGGCTGCCTGTGCCTGCTTAATGTGCTTTGTGCGCAATTTGCCAAAAGATTTCCTGTCATTTAACATTTTTATGCTGTGCCCGGCTGGTTGTTGTGTGTTAGCTATACAACATGTGCCCATTCCGCGTAACCGTCGGATACGATGAGGTACAGCAATATCGCGAATTAGGGAACAGGGTCATCAGCCCTTTCAGTCAGGAGAGAAACAATGGCGGAGTTATTGACAAAATATATGGGGCTTGAGCTGAAGAATCCGGTTGTGGTAGCAGCCAGTGCTTTATCCAGCAAGGTGGACAATATTGTTCGGGCTGAAGAGGCTGGTGCTGGTGCGCTGGTAATCCGGTCCCTATTTGAAGAGCAGATTCGGCATGAGATTGGTCAACTGGATGAGGCTTTGTCGCAGGGGGCGGAGTCGTATGCAGAGGCACTTTCGTATTTTCCGTCGATTTCGCACGGTGAGGCGAAGGAGCATTTGTTTTGGGTAGAGCGTAGTCGTTCGGCGACACAGATGCCGTTAATAGGCAGTTTGAATGCTGTGAGTCAGGGCAACTGGGTTAAATATGCGAAGCAGTTGGCAGACACGGGTGTAGATGGTTTGGAATTGAACTATTACAGTGTAGAAGCGGATATGCAACGTTCCGGTGCGGATGTAGAGAAGGCGATGTTGGATATTGTTGCCAGCGTCCGTCAGGAAGTATCGTTGCCGATTGCTGTGAAAATCAGTCCCTTTTACACTTCGGTGGGCCATATCATCAAACAGTTAGAAGACATCGGGGTAAATGGCGTTGTGATGTTCAATCGTTTCTTGCAGCCGGAGATTGATCCGGAGCGGGAAGAAGTGTTGCATGAAATGACGTATAGCACGTCTGCTGAAATGCGCGTACCGCTCCGTTGGGTTGGTTTGTTGTATGGCCGCACGAAGTTGGACATGGCTTCGAACACGGGCATTATGGAAGCGCGCGATGTGGTCAAGTGTCTTTTGGCGGGTGCTTGCGTTGCACAGGTTGCTTCTACGTTGTTTCAGAATGGAATCGGGCATGTAGCCTCACTTGTGCGAGGTGTAGAGGAGTGGATGGTTGCGCATAATTACGGCAACATATCGGAATTCCGTGGTAAGTTGAGCCAAGCCAAGTTTGAGGGTGACCCTGTGATGTATGAGCGTGCGCAGTATCTTGATTTCTTGATGTCGCGCCAGCGCTGGGTGAAAAGCTAGGTACGATGGGGTAGCAAGCGTGCGAGTCACGGGCGGCACTTTTGGCGGGCGTCGGTTGAAGACGATTCAGACGGCCATGTTGCGTCCGACTCAAGATCGTGTGCGCGAGGCGTTGTTTTCCTCGTTAGCGGCGTTGTTGCCGGGCGCTTCTTTTCTCGATTTGTATGCCGGTACGGGCAGTGTCGGGATTGAGGCCTGGAGTCGTGGTGCTGGGAGCGTTTGCTGGGTGGAGCAAGATCGCCGGGCCTTTCGTGTCTTGCGCGAGAATATAGACGCCTTGTCAGAAGCATCATCAAGTTGTAAGGTTTTACCGTGTTGTATGGCTGTAGAGGCTTTTTGCCAGCGTGCATCAGGAGGGCCTTTTGATGTTATTTTCGCGGATCCACCGTATGGTCGCAATCGTTCACATGAAGGAGATATTGCAGCGGTATTCATGAAAGCAACGCTCTTAAAACCGCGCGGGATATTGGTGCTGGAGCAAGCCGTTGGTGACTGCATGCCTGCTGTCTGTGAGGAAGTCTGGCAATTGTTGCGGGAGCGGCGTTATGGCAGTTCGCAACTGCGGTATTTTCAAATGAAGGGGAAGGCATGACGAGGTTGGCTATCTATGCAGGCACATTTGATCCGGTTACATTTGGGCATCTTGATTTAGTAGTGCGTTGTAGCGAATTATTCGATCGTTTGATTGTGGCCATTTCTTCAAGCGGACACAAGACGCCCTTGTTTTCCGCGGAAGCGCGTGCGGGTATGATGCGAGACATTGCCTCGCGGCTGTCATTAGATAATGTGGAAGTGGATCTTTTTGATGGCTTGTTGATTGATTATGCGCGAAAACGCGGGGTGCGTGTACTGATTCGGGGTTTGCGTGCCTATTCCGACTTTGAGTTTGAATTTCAAATGGCACTGACGAACCGGAAGCTGGCAGGTGAGGTTGAAACGTTGTTCATGATGCCAAAGGAAAACCACAGTTACGTGAGCTCGAGTACGGTTAAAGAGGTTGCTAGTCTGGGCGGTGCGGTTGATGAGTTTGTGCCGCCGGAAGTGGTGGCCGCTTTGCGTGCTCGCTTTGAGGGAGGTGTGGCATGATCGTGGAGCTGGCGGATATTGGGTTGGATGGTCTGGATCTGGAGGGGGATTTACCTGCTACGGTACTTGAATGCGGTGCGGATGATCCGGTTCGTTGTGCCGGGCCGATCCGTTGCGTGTTGCATTGTCAGGTTGTTGATCGTGAATTACTGGTGGATGGCACGCTCTCGGCCCCGTTGGAAATGCGTTGCCGTCGGTGTGATTGTCTGTTTGCGGGGCGGGCGGATCATATCGTGTATCACTACGATCAGGAGCTGGATCCCATGCCTGAATCTGTGGACTTGACCGAAGATATCCGAGAGTCTATGATTCTCGCTTTTCCCTCGTATCCAGTTTGCCGGGAATCCTGTAGGGGGTTATGTGCGCAATGTGGCACGAACCTGAATGAAGGGACTTGTAATTGCAAGCCACCTGCAGACATGCGGTGGGGAGCTTTAGATCGTTTAGGATTAGGAAAGGAGTAGCGTTATGGCTGTGCCAAAAAGGAAATCGTCGAAGCGCAAAATTCGTGCGAGGAAAGGATCCCATGCTTCGGTGATTCGGGCTTCACAGGCCTGCCCGGCATGTGGGGCGCCTGCCCAGCCGCATCGTGTGTGCAAGGCTTGCGGTCAGTACCGTGGTGTTCAGGTCTTGACGGTTGCGGCAGAATAACCGGGATCAATCATGCGCATAGCAGTTGATGCGATGGGGGGTGATTTTGCTCCTCGCGAGGTCGTTGCCGGTGCCGTGCTGGCGTCTGCGTTACCCAATATTGAGCGTTTGATTTTGGTGGGTGATGAATCTGCCATTCGACAAGAGCTGGCAGATTGTGGTGGTGCGCAGGACAAGATAGCGGTTCATCATGCTGCTCAGGTCGTTGGCATGGGGGAGTCTCCGGCGCAGGCGGTTCGCAAGAAAAAAGATTCCTCCATTGGTCGGGCCGTGGAGCTTGTACGCGACGGTAAGGCTGATGCTGTCATGTCTGCCGGCAATACGGGGGCGGCTGTAGCAGCTTCCGCGCTTAAACTACGAATGCTTCCGGGTGTGGATCGGCCGGCCATTGCCACGGTGATGCCGACGCAGAAAACGCCTGTAGTACTGTTAGATGCGGGGGCCAATATCGATTGTACGCCTCGACAACTTGCCGAGTTTGCCGTGATGGGCAGCGTGTATTCGCGCCAGATTCTGGGGCGCGAGAAGCCGTTGGTCGGGTTGTTGAGCATTGGTGGGGAAGAAAGCAAAGGGAATGATGTAACCAAGCGCACGTATGCCGCCTTGCAGAAGTCTCATTTACATTTTCGCGGGAATGTCGAGGGGCGGGATGTGTTCGAGGGGGAGACAGATGTTGTGGTCTGCGACGGGTTTGTTGGCAATATCGTATTGAAAACCAGCGAGAGTGCAGCTACGGCGATCACGCGTTGGTTCAAGAGCGAGCTGACGGCGAACTGGATTCGTTTGGCTGCGTGTGCCTTGCTCAAGGGGGCTTTCAAGAGTTTGAAACAGCGTTTGGATCCCGAGATGTATGGCGGGGCGCCTTTATTGGGGGTAAACGGTGTTTGTATTATTGCGCATGGAGGCTCTTCGCGGAATGCGATTTACCATGCGATTCGCGTAGCAGCCGAGGCCGTGGAATTTCATGTTAATGAGGACATTATTGCAGATGTCGCGAAGTTAAAAGAGGCAACATGATTGATGATCGCGAGAAGCCAACCCGGGTCATGATTGCGGGGACGGGATCGTATGTACCAGAGCGCGTCTTGACTAACGCTGAACTGGAACAAATGGTGGATACGAGTGACGATTGGATTCGCGCACGGACGGGCATGCGTGAACGACGGATTGCGCGGCCAGACGAAGCGTCCTCGGACATGGGGGCTGCTGCAGGGCGTGCAGCCTTGGCTGCGGCTGGTCTTGCGGTGGATGAAGTGGATCTGATTATTGTGGCCACGAGTACGCCCGATATGCTTTTCCCGAGTACGGCTTGTCTTGTGCAAAGTGCATTGGGAGCTACGAATGCCTTATGTTATGACTTGTCGGCAGCCTGTTCTGGTTTCTTGTATGCTTTGGAAACTGCGCGGGCGATGTTGCAAAGCGGTTTGTACCAGAACGCACTGGTCATTGGTTCCGACAAGATGAGTGCCGTGACAGATTGGTCTGACCGCGGAACGTGTATTTTGTTTGGCGATGGTGCGGGCGCGGTTGTTCTGAAACCTACGGTTACGCACCGTGGCATCATGTCTACGGTTTCCGGGGCGGATGGTAGTTTGGGCGATTTACTGATGATTCCGGCCGGAGGTAGTCGCATGCCGGCAACAGCCGAGACGGTTGCTGATCATCAGCACACAGTTAAAATGGCTGGTAACAACGTTTTCAAGCATGCCGTGCGTTGTATGACAGAGGCTGGACGGGCTGCATTGCGTAAGGCTGGACTTACGGCTGCAGATGTGAAGTGGGTGATCCCGCATCAGGCCAATATGCGCATTATTCAGGCGATTTCCGAGCGTGTGGATATTCCGATGGATCGTATTGTTGTGAATTTGGACCGTTATGGTAATACGACTGCGGCAACGGTTCCGGTGGCGCTTGATGAAGCCGTGCGTGATGGCAGGATTCAGCGTGGCGATGTACTGTTGTTTGTGGTGTTTGGTGGTGGCTTCACATGGGGCGCCATGGTTTTGGAATATTAAGCAGAGTAGAGGTGGGTATGCGTAAGGCAGCGATTGTATTTGCGGGGCAAGGAGCCCAATTTGTGGGAATGGGTAAGGATTTGGTAGAACATTATCCGGTATGCCGTTCCCTTTTCGAAGAGGCAGACTCGGTGCTGGGATATGCGATCTCTGCATTGTGTTTTGAAGGCCCGCAAGAGGAATTGACCAAATCGAATCATTGCCAGCCTGCTATTTTCGTGACGAGTATGGCGTGCTATCGCGCGCTGGCGTCTTTGGTTCCGGATCTGGATCCGGTTGCGATGGCTGGGCTTAGTTTGGGCGAATGGTCCGCTTTGCATGCGGCTGGGGCTTTGACTTTTGCAGACACGCTGCGCATTTTGCAAGCGCGCGGTGCCGCGATGCAGGCGGCTTGTGAAGAACAGCCTGGTGGTATGGTTAGTGTCATGGGGGTGGGGCGTGATGATCTTGTGGCTATCTGCAATGAGTCGGGGGTGGAAATGGCGAACCTGAACTCCGAGGAGCAGACGGTTCTTTCGGGCCCCAAGGATGGCATTGAGAAGGCTGCATTTCTGGCCAAGGAGCGCAGAGCCAAGCGTGCCATTGTGTTAGATGTGGCGGGAGCCTTTCACTCTTCGCTGATGCGGTCGGCGGTGGATCAGCTTGAGGCGGTGATGGCCGATGTAGTGATTTCGGCGCCATCCGTGCCGGTCGTGTCCAATGTGACGGGAGCGCCCCATGGTGATGTGGACGCCATTCGTCAAGCCATGTTGCAGCAGGTTACGGGTTCCGTTCATTGGTATGAGGGGGTTGCGGCCATGACTGCAGCCGGTGCTGATACGTTTGTCGAGTGTGGTCCGGGTAAGGTACTTTCCGGTTTGATTAAACGCATTGCCCGTGGTTCAACGTTGTTGCAGGTTCAGGATGATGCGAGCTTAAAGAGCACGGTAACCGCGTTGCAGGACTAGGCGGTAACCAAGATCCGAGCAAAGGAAAGAGGAGATCGTTATGGGTGTATTACAAGGACAAACCGCGATTGTGACGGGTGCCGCGCGCGGTATTGGGCGCGTGATTGCAGAGCAGTTGGCGGCGGCAGGCGCTGCCCATGTTGCTTTGTGCGATGTGAATGCAGACTGGCTTGCTGAAACGGCAGCATCTGTGGAAGCGCTGGGTGCTACGGCCCATTGCCTGGCGGTCGATGTGAGCAGTGGTGACGCTGTGCAGCAGGCTGTGGATACCGTGATGAAAGCTACCGGACGGATCGATGTACTTGTCAATAATGCCGGCATCACCAAAGATGGTTTGATGATGCGTATGACCGAAGCGGATTGGGATGCTGTGCTGGATGTAAACTTAAAGGGGACTTTTCTGTTCACCAAGTCGGCCAGCCGTCCGATGATGAAGGCGCGGGCAGGGGCCATCGTGAATATTGCTTCAATTATTGGCTTGATTGGAAATGCCGGACAATGTAACTATGCGGCATCCAAGGCGGGTGTTATTGCGCTGACGAAATCGACGGCAAAGGAGTTGGCTGCTCGGAATATCCGTGTGAATGCTGTAGCGCCAGGATTTATTACCTCCAAAATGACCGAGGTGTTGCCGGAGGATATAAAAGCAAAGATGTTGGAACAGATTCCACTTGCGCGATTCGGAGATCCCTCTGATGTCGCGAAAGCGGTACTGTTTTTGGTAACGGATGCCTCGGCGTATATCACGGGGCAAACGATTTCCGTCAATGGCGGAATGTTTATGTAGCAATACGCATAATGGTTGGGAATCTTCTGGTTTAGAAGATTCTGACAAAGCAAAAACGGGTAAGGAGAAAAAATCATGGCACTGGAAGACAAAGTAAAAGATATTATTGTCGAGCAGCTTGGCGTGAATGCGGATCAAGTGAAGCCGGAAGCTTCGTTCATTGATGATTTAGGCGCAGACTCGCTGGACACCGTCGAATTGGTGATGGCGTTTGAAGAAGAGTTTGGCGCGGACATTCCGGATGAAGATGCGGAAAAGCTGACGACGGTTGGGGCTGTTATTGATTACATGCAGTCTAAGGGTATTGAAGGCTAATGGACGAAAAAACCGGGAAGGCGGAGAGCGCCTGGTGCGCCCTCCGTCCGCCTGTGTGGATGTATTGCAACAGGGAGCATGCCGTGGATAAAAGAAGAGTCGTTGTTACCGGTATAGGGATTGTTTCACCCATAGGCTGCAACCTGCAAGATTTCTGGAAAAACCTATTGGCCGGGCAGAGTGGTGTTGACCGGATTCAAGGGTTTGACGTAACGGATTTTAATGCGCAGATTGCGGCAGAAATCCGTGATTTTCCGATTGATGATTTTATACCGAAAAAAGAGCAGCGTCGGATGGATCGTTTTTGTCATCTGGGTATTGCTGCTGCGAAAATGGCAATGGATGACGCGGCTTTTGATCGCGATAAGGAAGACCCGACCCGCATGGGCACGATTGTGGGTTCCGGTATCGGCGGGCTGGCTACATTGGAGTCCCAGCACACCACGCTGATGCAGAAGGGTCCGGGGCGGTGTTCGCCTTTCATGATTCCGCAAATGATCGTAAATATGG
This sequence comes from PVC group bacterium, assembly GCA_003567005.1. GTDB lineage: Bacteria > Verrucomicrobiota > Kiritimatiellia > UBA8416 > UBA8416 > T3Sed10-140. The sequence goes on along the minus strand of PXBF01000020.1, from coordinate 12,267 downwards.
CTTCGGGTCTGATTGCGATCGAGCACAATTTGCAAGGTCCGAACTTTTGTGTTGTTTCAGCCTGTGCATCTGCCGCGCATTCTATTGGTGATGGTCTTCGCATCATTCAGCGTGATGAGGCAGATGTAATTGTGGCCGGTGGCGCAGAGGCGTCGATTACGGGGCTGGGTATTGGTGGTTTTGCAGCCATGAAGGCGTTGAGCACGCGTAATGACGATCCTACCACGGCAAGTCGCCCGTTTGACAAGGATCGCGATGGTTTTGTTATGGGTGAGGGTGCGGCCGTTCTCGTGCTAGAGGAGTATGAACATGCCAAAGCGCGGGGTGCGCAGATTTACTGTGAAGTTGCCGGATTTGGGCAAACCTGTGATGCCTTTCATATGACGGCGCCCATGGATGAGGGGACGGGTGCCACGCGTGCGATGTTGGCGGCGATGAAGGATGCCGGCTGTGCAGCCGATCGTGTTGATTACATCAATGCCCATGGTACGAGCACACCCTTGAATGATAAGATAGAGACGCGTGCAATTAAATCCGCTTTGGGCGAACATGCCCAGAAAGTCGCGATTAGTTCGACGAAATCGATGACGGGGCATTTATTGGGTGCGGCCGCCGGGATTGAATCGGTTGCTTGCGCGATGGCGATCAAGCACGGCATGGTGCCGCCTACGATCAATCAGATTACGCCGGATCCGGATTGCGATTTGGATTATATTCCTAATGTTGCACGCGAGATGCCGGTGGGTGTGGCGCTGAATAATTCACTCGGGTTCGGTGGACATAATGCCTGCATTTGCATGACAAGCGTGTAGCCGTCTGTGGTTGTGGCGTGGAGAGCGCGATGGCTGGTTCGCAGTCAGTTGCTTATAGCTGTTTGCTTATGATGGTAGCGTTCTGTCTTGGAACGCAGCAGAAACTTGTATTAGGCGTTCTGATATCCTATTCTACCAGCGATATTACATGATAAGAAGGCGCGTCAGGTGTGCAGGAATGGATATCGTTCTACCTGTCCATTATAGATGCGCGTAAAGATTCTCCGGTGCCTGGAATTGCGCGTTCGGGGAGCAACAAACAGGAGACGCGATGACAGCAAAGAAGACAAAGAAAAATGCTAAGAAACAGGCGGACATTGGTGTAGTCGGGTTGGCCGTGATGGGCGAGAACCTGATCCTGAACATGGAGAGTAAAGGGTTCACGGTCGCTTGTTTCAATCGTACGACAAGCAAGGTAGATGATTTTATTCAAGGCCGTGCAGCGGGCAAAAATATAGTGGGCTGTCATAGTGTAAAGGAGCTGGTGGCAGGTCTGAAGCGTCCACGCAAAGTGATGTTGATGGTAAAAGCGGGTGGGGCGGTAGATGCTTTTATGGAGTCGGTGATGCCTTATTTGGATAAAGGCGATATTATCATCGATGGAGGTAATTCACATTTCCCTGATTCCGAGCGCCGCATGAAATCCTGTGAGGAGAAGGGCATTCTCTTTATCGGTACGGGTGTTTCCGGAGGGGAAGAGGGAGCATTAAAAGGACCGTCGATTATGCCAGGTGGGTCCCCGCGGGCCTGGCGATCCGTGCGGCGTATTTTCCAGACGATTTCTGCACATACGGATGCGGGTGAGCCGTGTTGCGACTGGGTAGGTTCCGGCGGTGCCGGCCATTTTGTGAAGATGGTGCATAATGGTATCGAGTATGGTGACATGCAGATGATCTGTGAGGCCTACCAGCTCATGAAAGATGGTCTGGGTATGAGCAATGCCGAAATGAATAAGGTATTAAGCCGTTGGAACCGTGGTAAATTAGATTCGTATCTGATTGAAATTACCCGCGACATTCTTGCATACAAGGATGAAGACGGTCAGGCAACGCTAGATGTTATTCTCGATACGGCAGGTCAAAAGGGAACGGGCAAGTGGACCGCGATTGCCGCGCTGGATGAGGGCATGCCGCTGACATTGATCGGTGAGGCCGTGTTTGCGCGTTGTCTTTCGGCCATGAAGGAGGAACGTGTGGCGGCCGCGGAAGTGCTGAAAGGGCCAAATGCCAAATTCAAAGGTGATGCCAAAAAGCTTCTCAAGGACTTGGAGCAAGCCTTGTATGCCTCAAAAATTGTTTCGTATGCGCAGGGGTATCAGCTCATGCGTTCGGCTTCCGACACGTATGGCTGGAAGTTGAACTATGGTGCGGTTGCGTTGATGTGGCGTGGTGGGTGTATCATCCGTTCCGCATTTCTTGGCAAGATCAAAGAGGCCTTTGACACGAACCCGGATTTGACAAACTTGTTGCTGGATCCGTTTTTCAAAAGGGCTATGCAGCAAGCGCAGGCAAGCTGGCGTCGTGTGATTGCGCAGGCTACCGAATTGGGCATCCCCATGCCAGCCATGGGAGCGGCCTTGGCATATTTCGATGGGTATCGTACGGCCCGGCTTCCTGCAAACCTTTTGCAGGCGCAGCGGGATTACTTTGGTGCGCATACGTATGAGCGCACCGATAAGCCGCGTGGGGAATTCTTCCACACGAACTGGACGGGCCGCGGTGGTTCGACCGCTTCGAGTACGTATGTCGTCTAATGAACCTTTGTTTCTCTGGCCGGTGGATGCATGCATCCACCGGCCTTTTTTATGGGAATCATTACATCATATATGGTTGTATATCGGGTATGCATTTTTGGAAAAAATGAAGTTACAAGCCCTGATTTTCTTCGTGGAGTTGGCGGAGTTTGGTGAGGCCGGGGAAGAGTTTGGTCCAGAGGGCAACGATGAGCAGGGTTCCGATGCCGCCGCTGACGACGGATACGACGGGCCCGAAGAAGCGTGCGACGAGTCCGGATTCGAATCCGCCGAGTTCATTGGAGGTTCCAATGAACATGGAGTTAACGGCAGAGACTCTACCGCGCAGTTCGTTAGGGGTGCGCAGTTGCACGAGGGTGTGGCGCACGACGACGCTGATATTGTCAAAGGCACCGGTGAGGAAGAGCATGGCGAAGGCCAGCCAGAAGGAGCGTGAGAGCCCGAAGATGATGGTGGCTACGCCGAAAGCGGCTACGGCCTTAAGCATGCCGCGTCCCGCTCTTTTCAGCGGGGGGCGGTGTGCCATAAAAAGAGCCATGAGTACGGCGCCGAGCGCGGGGGCTGCGCGCAACCAGCCAAGCGATTGTTCCGGAGTCATGCCGAAAGGGCGGTCCGTGAGAATATCGCGTGCGAATACTGGCAGCAAGTATACGGCTCCGCCGAAGAGTACGGCAAACATATCGAGCGATACGGTTCCAAGAATCATTTTCTGATGCCATACGAACGCAAGTCCTTCCCGGAGCTGCCGACGAATGGATCCTGGTTGCCCTTGTTTTCCTCGTGGGATGGTCGTGCCCCAGAGCAGGAGAATAAATCCTGTTGTGCAGCAGGCACTGAAGAAATAGGTGGTGGGGATATGTATTCCGACGATGATCCCGCCGAGAGCGGGACCAATCACAGAGCATAAGTGAAAGAGGGAGGAGCGCCATTTGATGGCATTTTCCAAGGTTTCGGCGGGCACGAGCAGCGGGAGGATGGCAGATGCGGACGGCCCCGCGATGCGATTGAAGCAGGCGTCTAGGAACAAGAAGATGAACATGCCGCTAACGGGGCCTTGTATGATGCTGAAACTGCCCAGAGCCAATGAGGTCATGGTGGTTCCTAGCAGACCGAACAGGATAATGTTTTTGCGGTTGTATACATCGGCGACATATCCTGCAGGTAGGGTGAGCAGCAACATGGGTATGGCTTTTGTCAGGCCAACAATGCCGAGCAAAAAGACAGAGTCCGTGCGCACATAGACCTCCCATCCAAAGGCGACAGCTTGTGCGGCAGCGCCGATGTGGATCAAAAATCCGCCAATGAATAGGATGGTAAATGCCGGGTAGCGAAATGCTTCATATGGGTCGTGTCTTTTATTGGTCATGATGGTTCGATGGCTGGAAGGATAATGTAGACTTTGTCATTCGCGCGGACTTGTTGCGCGCAGGGGATGGTGACCCAGTTGCCTTTTTCGGCGTGTTCGAGTTCTTCTGTATCGCGACGAAGGGCGGTGACGGTCATGTCGGCAACGCCGGTGGTGGAACCGTGAATAGATATATTGTCGCCAAGTTGCAGTGGGTGGGCCTGAATCTGGATTTGGGCTACATGTGCTTGCTTGTAATATTTCAGCACAACGCCTACGTGGTGCTTTTTGTGGGTTGCTTGGTTGGCGTCGGTATCGGCATATTGATCCACCCCTGGGCGTCCGTAATACAGTCCTGTGCTGAAGGGACGGTGATATACTTTGGCGCAGTCTTCGATAAGTCGTTGCACCAGCTCTGGTGTGAATGTTCCCGCGAGCACGGCTTCGACCGCTTTTTTGTAGGCTGTTACCACGGTTTTGACATATTCGGGGTTGCGGGCGCGTCCTTCGATTTTGAAGGATGCAATGCCAGCTTGCATGAGTTGGTCGACGAATGGTAAGGAACATAGGTCGCGGGCGGAGAGTAGGGTTCGGGGTTCGACGCGGAATGCTGCGTCGGCCTGATCTCCTTCGCGTCGCTCTTGAATCAGAAACTCCCGTCGGCATGGTTGGCGGCATTCTCCCCGGCTGGCAGAAAATCCATACGCTTCGTGAGAGAGGAGGCAGCGTCCTGATACAGCAAGGCAGATGGCACCGTGCACGAAACATTCTACGGGAATATCAACCATTCGGGTTATGGTGGCGACTTCTTGGAGGGTGCATTCGCGCGCCAGCACGATACGTTCGGCTCCTTGGTCTTTCAGGAAGGTTGCTGTGGTGCTGTTGGAACAGGACATTTGCGTGGAAACGTGGAAGGGAATATGCAGTTCCTTGCAGGCACTGACGGCTGCCCAATCGGCCACAATGGCGGCATCGATGTAGGGTTTGGCAAAGGCAAGCAGATCGCGGCAATCCTGACGTTCCTCTTCATAGATGATGCTGTTGAGCGTCAGGTACAATCGTACGCTGTGGATGCGGCAGCGGGATGCAGCTTCCGGTATTGTCTCGCGGGTGAAGTTCCGGGTTGCCATATGACGCATATTGAATGTGTCGAGGCCAAGGTACACAGCATCTGTCCCGGCATCCAATGCGGCCTGTAACGATGTCATATCGCCTGCTGGTGCTAGTATTTCGGGTTTGGTGTGCATGTGTATGGGTATAATCATGCGTTTGGTTTGCGGCAATGAAAATCGTATAGAACGTGTTTTGGTGTTTTGCTACTTCGCGTGATTTGCTACTGTTTACCGATATGTGCGCGTGAGTAGTGAGGGGGGGAGTAGCAAAATGGCTGATACCAATCAACGTGGTGCCGTGGACTCTGAGAGTGAAATGTGGCAAGCGATTTCTGCTTTCGAGCAGATATTGGAGGTGATGCCGGATGACCGATCATCGCTTGAAACGTTGTCGCATGCCTATGAGCAAGTCGGGGATCGGGCCCGGGCACTGGATTATCTTTTGCGTTTGGCCGAGGTGGTAGTGGCGGAGCGAGATGCCGAGACGGCGCTACATGTTCGGGATCGTCTTTGCGAATATGGAGAAGCTGACGAGCAGGTGCGGGTACTGATCGAGCAGTTGCGTGCTTTACAGTCTGATGGTGCCAAGGGAGCTGAAGTCGACACGTTGCATGACACGGAGAAAACCAAGCCGAAAGATGCACCGAGCATGTTTCGCGTTACGGATGAATTGGGTTTTGCCTGGAAGTTGCTGGAAGCGGGGGAGATTTCTCAGGATGATTACGCTGCCTTAGCACAAGATCTGGCGGAGTTGTCTACCGATCCGCATGTGACGACCGTATCGGTTTTGCATGTTCTTGAGACAAAGGCTTATAGCGGAATGGAGCGTATTCTGGGATATGTTTCGCGAGATACCAAAACGCCGCTTATATCTGTGCAGGCTTATGAGGTGCCGCATGCGTTAGCCCATATGCTTTCGATTGATTTTATGGTTCGCCATGGTGTGGTGATTTTCGGGACAATAGCGGATACGTTGCTGGTTGCCATTATGAATCCCTACAATCAGCATTTACGGGAAGATGTCGCGGCGCGTACAGGCCGGGCTTGTCATTATTTCATGACGCCGCCTGGGGAATTTGACACGCTAATCACGTTGTTGAAAGCTGCCACATGAGAAGGGCTGCATGAGACGCAGAAAACAACAGCAACAGCGCGCAGCGGCATTTGAAAAGGTCGTGCACTATTATGAGGGTCGCTTGCTTCGTTATGCGACAAGCATTGTCCACAATGCTGATTTGGCGCAGGATGTAGTACAAGAAGTATTTATTAAATTGTTCCGCAAATGGAACGAGGATTTTGAGCCAAGTGCGGCCTTATCAAGCTGGTTGTATCGAACGACGCATAATTGTGCCGTTGATGTGATTCGTAAGTATGAGCGTCGGTCGCGCGTGGAGCGGGAGCATCAGGATGTCGCACCGGATCCGGTGGTGTTGCCGTCATGGGGAGAGGAGGACACGAATACGCAGCGTGTAAAGCATGCGTTGGCGGCTTTGCCTGCCCGGGATCGATCGCTGATTATTCTAAAGGTTTACGAGGGTAAGTCGTATAAGGAAATAAGTGCTATTACGGGATTATCGGTGGGTAATGTGGGTTATATCTTGCATCATGCGATGCGCAAACTAGCTGATGCACTGGGACGGGAAGAATGAGCGATTCAAAGAAACAGGTGCCGGGGGCTACAGTCGTTGCTTGCGAAGAGATTCGTCAGCAATTGCCTGCGTATATGTTGCGGGAGCTGGGAGACAAGCAGAGTCGTCTTTTACGCGAGCATTTACGCATGTGTGAGGCTTGCCGGAAAGAAGCAGTCCTTTTTGAAAAGATGCATAAGATATTGAGTGAACAGCAGCCGGCGGCGGCGTCATGTGGCGCGGTATTGAGTGAGAAGCGTATGCGGCGCTTGCGTTTTACTGCCATGCATCCGCTATTTGATTGGATCTATTATCAGCATCGCGCTGTGTCTGCTGTGTGTGCGGTTTTGTTGGTATTGCTCGTTATCTTTTTCTTGCGCAATACGGCATTGTTCCAAGAGCCGACGTTTGAGGATCGGATCCCGATTTGGCAGATGTTTCGTAGTGGTCCGTTGCCGGAACTCGTGGATGACGTTTTTGAGCGTTCTGAGGATTCGGAGTTATGAGCGATCTGCCGATTATTGGGGTTACGATGGGAGACCCAGCCGGTATCGGACCTGAATTATGTCTGGCATTGTTGTCGGATGCTGCCATAGCGCGCATATGTAGGGTTCGTGTGTATGGCAGTCTTGCATTGTTGGAACGGGTTGCAAGAGAAATGGGCTTGCCTCCGCCGGACCGTGCCTGCGTTGTAGACGACGAGGACTTGCAGGTGTGTGACGTGGTGCCGGGCAAGGTGCAAGTAGCTTGTGGGGAAGCTGCTGCGCGCTGTATCGAGAGGGCCGTAAGGGATACGCTCAACCGAAAGGTTGCTGCGATGGTAACAGCGCCTTTGCACAAAGAGGCTTTGCATGCAGCAGGTGTGAAGTATCCGGGCCATACGGAAATGCTGGCAGCGCTGTCGGGATGTGATGAGGTTTGTATGATGATGTCCTCTGACCTGGTGCGCGTTTGTTTGGTTACGACGCATGTTGCCTTGCGTGATGTTGCGCAGCAGGTTACTTGCGCCAGAGTGGAGCGCGTCCTTGGGTTGGCGTATGAGGCGATGCAACAGCAGGGGGTTTCCTGCCCCCGTATCACTGTTTGTGGATTGAATCCTCATGCCGGAGAAGGGGGTGCATTCGGTAAGGAGGAACAGGATGAAATTGTTCCTGCTATTGCGAGGGCCTGTTCCCGTGGCCTGCTTGTGCGTGGACCTTTGCCGGCTGATACTGCTTTTATTCCGGCGATTCGTGATGCGACTGATGTATATGTTGTAATGTATCACGATCAAGGCTTGATTCCGTTTAAGATGTTGGCATTCGAGACGGGCGTGAATGTGACTTTGGGGTTGCCCTTTATCCGTACGTCTCCAGATCACGGAACTGCGTTTGATGTGGCTTGGCAGGGTCGTGCTTCATCGCGCAGTATGTGTGAAGCGGTGAAGCTTGCCTTAGCGTTGGCGAGGGTTGACACGGGAGATGGCTTCGAATAGCATCCGCCGATAATATTTTCGCCGTTTTCCGGATGGTGGGCGGTGTGTCAGATATCGGTACAGTGCAACAGTAATGGCGGTGGTTCTTTAGAGGGAAAGGTGGCTTTGTGACGACAATTGAGCGTTTACTCGAGGTGCAAGAGCAAGATTTGATGATTTTGCGGATAGAAACCGAAATGCAGGATATTCCTGCGCGGAAAGCCCGTGAGTTAGAGCGGTTGCAAAGTCATAAGGCTGCTATGGAGGAGGCCGAAGCGGGCGTTCAGGCAGCACAAGCCGAGCTCCGTCAGCACGAACTGGATGTGCAAACAAAGAAAGATCAAATCGACAAGTTACGTACGCAGCAAATGAGCCTGAAAACCAACAAGGAGTTCAAGGCCATGTCCGATGAAATTGAGGCTTTGGAGCGATCCATCCGTCGAGACGAAGACCGTGAGATCGAGATTATGGAGAAAATCGAAGCCTCGAATGGTTCCTTGCGTGAGCAAAGGAGTGCGTTAGATGCGGAGCAGAAAGAAGTGGATGAGGATGTAAAGGTATTTGATGAGCGTGCGGGAGCGTTGCGAGAAGAACTGGATCGGTTACGGGAAGAGCGTAAAGCGCTATTAGATGGTATAGATCCGGCTTGGTTGCAGCGGTATGAAGCGATTTTGCAGCGTCGAAGGGGAGCTGCGATTGTTTCTTGTGCGAATGGGGTTTGTGGGGGTTGTCACATGGCTGTTCCTCCGTACCAGCAACATGAGGCGCGCAAACAGCTTGAAATGGTGATTTGCGGATACTGTGGGCGTATGTTACATTGAGGTTGACTGGTAGGGGTGTTCGGTCGCCTTTCGGTTCTTTCGGGAATGCGAGGGGAGGAAAGTCCGGACTCCGTAGGGCAGGGTGTCCTGGCGTAGTGCCGGGAGGTTTCCCGTTAAAGCGGGAAGGACGGAAAGTGCCACAGAAAAGATACCGCCTTGTGCGTAGCGCAAGGTAAGGGTGAAAAGGTAGTGTAAGAGACTACCGGGTTAGATTGAAAGATCTACCGCATGGTAAACCCCACTCGGAGCAAGATCAAATAGGGGATGTGAGAGGCGGCCCGTCTCGCTGCATGGTGCTAGCATTCCGGGTTGATTGCATGAGATAAATGATCGAGCCATGATCGGTGATCATGGTAACAGAATCCGGCTTATGACCTTTACCAGTCTTTTATATTTTTTGATGATGCGATGGCGGTACCTGCTCGTTGTGGTAACCGTTGTAGTGGTTGCAGGCTTGTTGTGGCGTACGCCGCGTATGTCTGATATCGAGCCTGTGGATCAAGAATCTGCAACGCTACCTTCCGTGGATCGCCTGCATCTTTCCTTGTTGCAGGAGCACGCCTCTGTTTTTCGTCCGGCTGTGCTCGTTGCGTCCGAACAGGAGGCGGTTGGATGGGATGATTACCGTTTTGCAGGAAGTTTTTTCTTGTACGATGAAGATGGGGCGCGTGAGGCATCATTGCGGCGTGCCATCATCAGTTATCGCCCAGAAGCGCGTCAGCACATTGTGTCGGAGGGCGATCAGGTGGGTGGGGCTGAGGTTGTAAAGATTAGCTCCAATGAAGTGGTTCTTAGAAGAGGCGACGAGGAGCACGTTTTGCCATTGCGTGGACAACACAGGGCCAGTGCGACTACCACTGATGTGTCGGACATGCCAGATGGGGACCCTGCCGCGGTGGCGGCTTCAAGCCGTTTTGGCGAGCAGAGTGCGTCCGGTACGTGGCAGATGGACCGGGAAGCTTTGCTTGCGTATTATGAAGAGTTGCTGGATGAGCCGGAGCGTTTGTTGCAAGTGTTCGATTCGATGCAACCGATTTACACATCAGAAGGTGAGATAGAAGGGTACCAGCTGCAAACGGTTGGCGAAGCTGCGTTTTTTGAAGGCGTAGGGTTCCGGGAGGGAGATAAGGTGCGTGCGGTGAACACACTGCCGATGACGAACCGTCGTCGCGCCGAGTTTTTTATTCGGCAAGTGGTGGAGAATGAACTGGATGCGATCGTCATTGATTTGGAACGTGATGGGAACCCGGAACGACTCGTATATGAATTGCGTTGATTTCTCATTACAGGATCAGGAGTTCTAGCATGCGCTATTATGGTTTTCCACCTCGCGGTCAAGGTTTTGGGATGATGTCTCCGGTTGGGGTTCTGACCAAGCGGCTTCTGATTGCGAATATTGCGATATTCTTTATTCATCTGCTCTTGTTTCCGCGTCCGGCCGCGCAAGATCCTATTATTGGGCTATTTGCATTATCCTTGCAGGGTTTGCGGCGTGGCATGGTTTGGCAATTGGTTTCCTACATGTTTTTACACGGCCATCTTTTGCACCTTGTCGGGAATATGTGGGGTCTATTTATTTTCGGTCCTGAATTGGAAATGCGTCTAGGATCCAAGCGCTATCTATACCTTTATTTTGGTGGTGGTATTTTAGGCGCATTGGGTTGGTTGGCTTTAGGCGCGTTTGGATTCTATTCGTTGGACCGTCCCATGATTGGTGCCTCTGGCGCCGTGTTTGCAATCGTTGGTGCGTACGCGGCGTTGTTTCCCAGCCGTCAGTTTACTTTGCTTTTATTGCCGATTACGATGACGGCACGTACCTTGGCTATTGTATTTGGAGCTATTTCTATAGCCATGCTGGCATATGGGGGGCGTGTTGCACATGCGGCGCATTTAGCCGGTGGCATTGCGGGTTATGTGTATGCGCTGTATGCTGGGGGTGGTGCGCGGTATTACGGAGGGTCTCGTGGTGGCACGGGGATGATGCGAGACTGGCTTGCCAAGTTGCGTAGAATGCGTTTTCGGATAACGGATATATCGGACACGGAGGATTCGGATCGTCCCGTGGACTGGGAGCGGGTCGATCAGATACTGGTAAAGATCAAAACGCAAGGGTTTGGTTCTTTGACACCTTCTGAGCGTGCGGAATTAGAGCGAGCCAGTCGTTCTGCAGAGCGTGATCACCGTTGAGGCTTTCCTATGGATACGCGATGCGTTTGTGTCATCTGCGTTTTGGCAGATACATCATGTAGCTTTAGTTTGAAAGAGCGTGAAGGGGAATATTTGTGAATCTTGCACCTTTGCCGAAAAAATATCAGGGCGTGGAGCGCGTATTGCGTGTGCGTCGTGCAGCGGCTGGGTTAGGGTTATTTACGGAAGAGCCTATCGAAAAAGGTGGTTTTGTAATCGAGTATGTTGGACCGATTCTTGGTTTAGCGGATATACGGGGTGTGAAGAACAAGTATCTTTTCCAAACGAATCCACGTAGGTTTGTGGATGGCAGTCCGCGCTGGAACCTTGCTCGTTATATTAATCATTCGTGTGTGCCCAACTGTGAGATATATATTTTGCGTGGGCGTATTTATATATTCTCCTGTCGAACGATTCAGGCAGGCACGGAATTGTCGTATGATTATGGCGAAGAGTATTTTCGCGCATTCATTGCCCCATTGGGGTGTCGTTGTCCGGGTTGTGTTGGCAGTTCCGTATTGTAGCCTGCAGTTCTGGTGGGTCTGCCGTGATTTGGAATGTGCCTTGCTGCAGCGCTTCTGCCAGGCCGCATTTGTGGCATCCGCCGCTACAATAGTCCTGGAAAATTTGTATAAGCCCTTGTTGTAAAATACCGCTACGGCGATATAACGCAGGGTTATGGTCGCGTCCCAGTAATCGAGTGGCGGTTTGGCGCACGGTATTATTAATCTGTTCTGGTTGGTAGTGGGGCAGTAGTTTTTGCATGGGGGTTCCGGTCGCTGCAGCAAGCGGTAGTACGACATTATTGATCCAGGCTGCCAGACGATCCTTTCCGACGAGTGCGCGGGCTTTGGATCGTGCCTGGGTTTGAAAGGAACTATGATAGAGCCAGTATTCCAGGTCTTTTTCCGGCGCAAACAAACGCTGCAGATCTTGCGTTGGAGATACCGATTGGAAGGCTTCGATGATACGCTGCCATGGGTCAGGCGTTGTGAAGAGGGTAGCGGCTGCTGCGAGGCGTCGTGCTGGCTGGTTCGCAGGTCTTCCTGAAGGTCCTTTCCAGCTCATGCGTTTGGTATTTGCCGGGGTGCCGCCGTGCTGCCACCATACATCCCAGAGTTTGCGAATCATCCGTGCACTTTGTGGCGGGCTTGAT
>PXBF01000091.1 GCA_003567005.1 PVC group bacterium | reverse complement strand
TATCTCTCGACCGTCAGCTTCATCCTGGTCATCGCCGCCCTGGTCCAACTCACCGAACTGTTCATGCGCCACGCCGCCCCGCTGCTGCACCGCGTGCTGGGCATCTACCTGCCGCTGATCACCAGCAACTGCGCGGTGCTGGGGGTTGCCTTGCTAAATCTGCGTGAGCAGAATAGTCTTGTGGAATCGGCGCTGTATGGGTTTGGCGCGGCGCTGGGGTTCGGCTTGGTGTTGGTCGCTTTGGCTGCGGCGCGGGAGCGACTGGAGCTGGCGGACGTGCCGGAGAGCTTTCGCGGGGCGCCGATTGGGTTGATTACGGCGGGGTTGATGGCGTTGGCGTTTATGGGGTTTTTGGGGTTTGGCCGATCTTAGAACAACTATCTTTCAAACCCATAAAAATTGTCGCACCAACTTTAGACAGTCTTGCCGTCCGTAAAAACAACAAGGCGGAGATTGGACACCTTTCCGAAGTCATGATGCACTAGGGGCCGCAGACTAAGCTAATGAAAAAGACAGATCGATGGAAGCGCGAACGACTAGACATAAATCGAGAAAAAAGAAGGGTCCGTCGCATAATCGTTTTAAAACGAAGGCAACGGATACACACACAACACTGGATCCATGCATCTTCCATAGCACCACTTGAGCACTGCGACGCTCTGCGCCGAAGCGTCCATAGACTCAGCTCGCCTCCGACTTTAGATCTTCGCCACAACTACCGACACTCAATCACCTTTTTTCAAGACCTTCGCAAGGTAACCCAAACTCTGCGAGGGCATCTATATATCGACATGACATCATGTTGCCATATTTCTCCCGCGGCAGCACTACTCTTGGTCGCCGAGCTGGATCGTTGGCGAGAGCACTCAAGAAACGGACGCCTTTCACCGGTCGACACAGAAAACTGGGACCCACAGGTACGGCGCCAACTGCATCAATTGGGTTTTTTCGATTTACTGGGCGCCAAGCCTGAGGAACTAGAAAAACTAAACCATGATTCCGACACAAACGTTGCCTATATGAAAATGTGCCGGGGCCATGCTTCTGAGGGGACTGCAGCTCGCGAGCTGCGTCTGTGGCTAGAATCGTGCGGCATTGAAATCTCAGACACGGCCGCTCTTTATGACGGCCTTGTAGAGGCAATGACCAATGTCGAACATCATGCGTATCGTCGCGGGAGGCAATCCGGCAATCGTAAGCCAACTGGCCGATGGTGGATGACGGCTGTAGCTGATCCTACTGCGAATTCCTTTCGCGTGCTTTTCCTAGATCACGGACTGGGCATACCGACGACCTTACCTTCCAAAGGTTATTGGAACGACATCAAAGGCTGGCTTCAAGGGATTGGCATCGGGAGGGCCGATCACGCAACCCTAATCAAGGCCGCGATCGAGGCCAAGAGGAGCCGCACAGGCTCGAGCCATAGAGGGAACGGGTTAAAAGAGGACATTCAAGGGTATATTGAGGATCATAATGCCGACGGTCGCCTAAGAATCTATTCCAATTACGGATGCTATGAATACCACAAACGCCCCGGCACCTCAGGCAAATCCAAGTGCAGGGGCTTGCCCAAATTCCTTGGGGGCACCTTTCTTGAATGGACAATCCATGAGACCGCAACATGAACAGCAAATACATAAACATCGCCAAAGACTTTTCCGTAGTCCCGGCAGGCCGATTTAATGAGGACGGACCGTTTAACGGCACAACATTTCGCCAACGGTTTCTTCTTCCGGCTTTTCGTCATTACCAAGTTGTCCAAGTCGATCTAGAAGGGACTGAAGGCTTTGGATCTTCTTTCCTTGAAGAGGCGTTTGGCGGGCTCGTTCGGGAAGAGGGCCTCACGAGTCAGGAGATACTTGACAAGCTGACGCTACTCCCAAAATCTGGCAGCGGCCGAATTGAGCGATATAAACGCCTAATTGCCCGATATATCATGGAGGCTAGGCCAAATGGATGAAATAAACCATTTGACCTGCAACGCGTATTGGACGAAACACCTCCTTGCTATAGGCCTCGGAGGTGCTACCGGCCTAATCAGTAGCATTATCATTACACGTATACAACGAAGACGAGCGAGCCGTGATGCGATAATTGAACTTGTTCAAGAAATAACGGCTATTGCCGTTGTTTATTGGAATAGCACCGGACAACGCAAGGATAGAGAAGAAGACCTGCTTAGGCAACTCGAACTCCTCGGCACAAAGACAGAAGCGCGATATTCAAAAACGCGCCTGATGGTAATCAGGGATAGTATTGATGACTTACATCACTTTGTTACAGGGGGACTTTTCGGCACGGTAAATCGACAGCCTTGCCAAACCACCGTCCAGTCGATTAGGCGAAAAACGAAAAATCTACTGGATCAACTTTGACAACGCAAAGACCTTGGACAGTTAGTTTACCAAACAAAAGGACAAACAGCCTTTTTTTACCTTCCTTAAAGGGTTTCGTTGTCGGTACTTTTCTAAAACACCACCAACCAAATACGGGAACTTCACCTTTATCTTCAACTCGGGGGACATGTTCATGCCAGGCACATACAGACACCAACTACCGGCCGAATTACCCTTTGGCTTTTACCATGAGCTAGCCTGGGGTGATATTACAGCAGAAAACGACGAAGAGCTTTTGAAGGAATGCTTCGTCGAGCATATGGAAGTAAGCCGCTTCTTATCGGGCCGTTTCGCTATATTCCGTGCGCACGGCGGGGAGGGAAAGACTGCGCTTATAAGCGCGGTGACCGGTGGCAAATACCCAGCCAAAGGAAAGTATACCTCGCATTTCCTGAGAGTTCGAGGCGCAGAGGACTATAAAAGCCTCCAAACTCTTATTGATTCTGATTCTTTTGACTTAACTGTGGGCTCGAAGGTCGATAGACACTCTGTTTTTTGGGAACTGTATCTAGCGTTTAGATGCCTTAAATGGCTTAAAGAAGACCTAAATAACAAGAACGCGGGTTATGCATATGACAGCCTCTATTCATATTTATTCGGAAGTTACGCGCAACCCACAAGCATCAACAATATGGACGAGTTTACGAAGGGCGTCTTCAATTTAGGCGTGTCCTTTTCTCTTCCGGTATTAAGCAATCTAGCTAACGCCCGAGTAAAAGTCTCCACCCAAAGAGGCCATAAAAAGGCCCTCCAACCAATTATCGATAAGCAGAGTAATGTTCCTTACCTTTACATTTCGGATATTTGGGAATTCATTAAAAAAATTGCCTCTGAGATGAAGATATACGTCCATATTTTATTGGATTCCATCGACTCCTTTGTCTCTAGGAAAGACTACGCCACTCAAAATAGCATGGTCGAGGGTTTGCTTAATGCGATGAACACAATTTCAACCGTCAACCGCGTTTCTTTGCGAATAGTTATCCGACCTGAACAGCTTGATGGACTTGACTGGCGCAACGTGGGTCAGGGGATACAGACCTTCCAAAGTTCAACGTATGAAACCATATGGTCAGAAGATAAAATCTTTGAGTTCATTGCTAAACGACTTGCCTGGAATCTCAACAATTGCATGCGGTCGAAGCGGATATATTTCTTGGGGAAATTATTGCGTCAAAACGAATCTGCAGGTCTTCTTGCCAGCCCCGAATGGAATAAAGCCTTTTCACTTGCGGTTCTCGGCAATACTTGCAAGCACAGGACACTCGATGGGACTGTCGAGCCCTGTTCGACAATCGACTTTATATTGACACACTTTTCCCTGGATTCAAACACTGCGGAACATCCAAAGTTCTGCCCAAGATTCCTTCTCATATTCCTGATTGAATTAACCAAGGTTAGAAGCGCTCGAATACATAATGGAACTCATACGCTGAAACGAGATAGAGATGGCTTCTATACCTATTCTGATGGATTTGAACCGGACGATTTCCTTCACGCATATCGATCGTTCCAAAAAAAGCTACTTCAGATGTTAGCAAGCGAGCCCGGGGCGACCAATGACATTAAGCCAGTTATTGGGCATGTTTTGGAGTATATGTATAAGACAAAATCACCAAGCTCTGATCGACTTAAAAGCTTTCTGGAATCGCATACCGACGCGTCTACTGCGAGAGACTGCGTTGGGTTTCTTAAATCGAGAGGTGTTCTTAAAAGAAAGACCGGAACGAAAGACCTGGTCCTTTCGATTCCATTCTCTCAGCCAGTTGGGCAGACGACTTTTGACCATTCGATTTTTAAGGCCACGAGTGGCGAGAACTAGTGTAGTGTCGGGAAGTGATTAGTGAGACAGAAGGGCCTCACGTGCCCGGTCGACCTAAGGAACCTCTGAACAATTATGCATGGGCGCGACGGGTATTTGCGGGAGGCTCCGGCTCGGCTTGGGCGAGCGTGGTTTGGTCATTCCAAATGAGCGAGCCCAAACGAGGCGGAGGCCCCGCAAATGCCCGTCCCGTATGGGTTTCGCCGGAAAAGCCGCATCTCGCGCGTTGCGCCGCTCGGCCGTAGCGACGGCTACTGTCGCTCGCGTCGTACCACACGATCTGCGGCTTTTCCGACTGAAACGCGCTCCATGCATAATTGTTCAGAGGTTCCCTAAGCAAGGGTAGCATTGGTTGATTTGGTCCAGACTATTTCAGAAGGCCAGGACACAGAAAACCAGAGGAGAAAACCAGGACATATATGGACGCAGAACCGCCCCGGGTATCACGGAGGCTCCAACTCTTGAGAGAATGGAGTCATGAACAAGTCCAACAAGTTTTCACCTGGGGTCCGTGAGCGATCCAGCGAAAACCAGGACATATATGGACGCCTCCCCACTGTCAAGCGTGTTTTCAGGGGTTTGCAGTTTCTCCGGCGCGGTGGTTGTCAAGCTAGAAGTCGCCTTTTTCATGTTCAAGCAGCCTGATTCATCGGCTGGTTTTCCTTTTCCGGGTTCAGCCAGACCGCTCCGGTCGGTGACCAGTTCCTGGTGGCGCCACTCCAGCGCTGTGGATGCCGATCGCGGGCTTGGCTATAGACCTCATGACGCCGCGCCAGGATGGTTTCGTCCTGTCCGGTGTGTCGCTCGTGCGGCGTGACGTAGTTGATGCCCCGATGCTTGTGCTGATGGTTGTACCAAGCCACGAAGGCCAGGACCCAGTCACGGGCTGCCTCAAGACTGGCGAAGCCAGCGTTGGGGAAGTCCGGCACGTACTTGCAGGTTCGGAACAGCGACTCGATAAAGGCATTGTCGTCACTGACTCGGGGTCGGCTGAACGAGGCGG
>PXBF01000113.1 GCA_003567005.1 PVC group bacterium | reverse complement strand
TTGAAAACTCGGGTTTCGCTTTGCTTCACCCGCCTTTTCAAGGCCGGACACCGTGGCGTTGGGTTGGGAGGGAGGTGTCTGGACCGGAAAAGCCGCGATAGCGGGTTTTCCGTGGCCTGACGCCCAGTATGCTTCCCAAAGAGTCTTCAGTCTTTGGTCTGGACTCTTCAGTCTATCAGGGCTGTACGTGGCGTTTGGCGGATTCGACGGTGTTGACCATGAGCATGGTGATGGTCATGGGGCCGACGCCGCCGGGTACGGGTGTGATGAGGGATGCCGTTTCTTTGACGCTTTCGAAGTCCACGTCGCCGACGAGCCGATATCCGCGTTTTTTGGTTTCATCGGGAAT
Source organism: PVC group bacterium (assembly GCA_003567005.1). GTDB lineage: Bacteria > Verrucomicrobiota > Kiritimatiellia > UBA8416 > UBA8416 > T3Sed10-140. The sequence continues at coordinate 20,475 of PXBF01000113.1, read as the reverse complement.
GCGGTTGACGCCGACATCGATCACAGCAGCGCCGGGTTTCATCATGTCAGCCGTGACGGTATTCGGGCGGCCAGCCGCAACGATCAGGATATCTGCCTGGCGGGTGAAAGCGGCCATATCGCGCGTACCGGTATGACAGATGGTAACGGTTGCATTGGCATTGGGTTTTTTCTGTAACAGCATATTAGCAATGGGTTTGCCCACGATGTTGCTACGTCCGACTACCACCACATGGGATCCCCCAATTTCGACGCCGCTGCGTGCCAGCAACTGCACGACACCATGCGGGGTACAGGGCATGAAACATTCCTGGCCGATGACTAGGCGTCCGACATTACCGGGCGTAAAGCCATCGACATCCTTTTCCGGGGCTATGGTGCTGATTACGGCATCTTCATCAATATGTTTGGGTAGGGGCAGTTGCACGAGTATTCCATGAATCCGCGGATCGGCATTCATTTCCTTTACTTTCGCGATCAAGTCTTCTTGTGTGGTATCGGCAGGGAGTCGGTTATCGTCGGAGTATATACCTGCTTCCGCGCAAGCTTTTTCCTTTGCCGTCACATAGGAGGTCGAGGCGGGGTCCTCGCCGACGAGAATCACACCGAGTCCGGGGGTAATGCCTTGTTCTTGCAGTTTGGCGACTTCGGTTTTGAGTTCGGCGCGCATTTCTGCTGCCACTTGTTTTCCATCAATGATTTTTGCTGGCATGTTGTGTGTCTTTCTTGTTTTTTGGAGGTATTTTTTCCGGCTACCACGCAGTGATTGCCGGGGAGAGGTTAAAAGAAATGCAGATGAGATTCTGGGTTATATGCTAGAAAAGTCCTGTTACTTTACCGGATTTTACGTCGACGTCAATTCCGCGGTAAGCGGGGTTGGAAGCCGTGCCTGGCATTAGTTTTATGGTGCCGGCGACGGGCACGACAAAGCCAGCGCCTTTGTAGACGAGCACATCCTCTACGGGGAGGGTCCATCCCTTTGGGCGGCCTTTTTCGGTTGGTTCATGAGAGAGGCTCAGATGTGTTTTTACCATGCAGGTCCCCATTTTGGCGGCTTCCGGGTCTGCTTCAATCTGCGCCAATTTGGTTTCGGCTTCAGGTGTATAGCTGACGCCATCGGCCCCATAGACCGTGGTGGCGATCTTTTCAATGCGTTGCTTGTGGGGCATTTGCAAGTCGTAGAGGAATTGGAAGTGTGATGGTTCTTCGCAAGCGGTCATGACTTTTTCTGCCAGTTCTCGTGCGCCTGCACCACCTTTTCGCCAATGTTCAGAAACCGCACAGAGGGCCCCATGCTCTTCTGCCACCTTGCGAATGGCATCCTGTTCGGCCGGTGTGTCCGTGTGAAACCCGTTGATACAGACAACGGGGCGTATACCGGATGCTTTGACCGTTTCGATATGGGCGATCAGGTTTTCGCAACCTTTGATCACCAAGTCTACATTTTCTTCGCTATAGGCGGGGTCGAGGGCAGCACCTGGTTTCACGGCGGGGCCACCGCCATGCATTTTCAAGGCCCGCACGGTGGCCACGATGACGACGGCGTCTGGCTGCAGCCCGGAGAAACGGCATTTGAGATTCCAGAATTTTTCGAATCCGATATCAGCCCCGAATCCGCTTTCGGTGACATGGTAATCTGCCAGCTTGGTGCCGACGAGGTCGGCTATAATAGAGTTTTGTCCGATGGCGATGTTTGCAAATGGTCCGGCATGCACGAGGACGGGTTGTCCTTCGATGGTTTGAACGAGCGTCGGGTTCAGGGCATCGACCATCCAGGCTGTCATGGCACCGTCGACTTCGAGATCAGCCGTTGTGACGGGGTTTCCGCTTTTGGTGTATGCCACGACGATTTTTGCCATGCGTTCGCGCATATCCTCGAGGCTGGTGGTGACGGCCAGAATGGCCATGATTTCGCTGGCAACCGCGATGGTGAATCCGGAGTCCATTTCCAGTCCATCCATGTGTCCGCCCTTGCCGATGGTGATATTGCGGAGTGCTTGTGCACAAAAATCGATGATCCATTTGAAGGTAACGCGATCTGGATCAATATCGAGGCGTGTTAGTTTGCTTTTGGCCAAACGGGCGTCATCATAATTGTTTTCGTGCTGCATACGGCTGGTGAGGGCCACCATGCCGAGATTGTGGGCATTCATGATAGCATTAATATCGCCGGTGAGTCCCAGGGAAAACGGGGCCAAGGGTATACATTGGGCCAATCCACCGCCGGCGGCAGAACCCTTCACATTGAAGGTTGGGCCTCCGCTTGGTTGGCGAATCGCACCGATGACGCTTTTGCCCATTGCGCCCAAGCCTTCCACCAATCCCATGGTCGTCGTGGTTTTTCCTTCTCCGAGAGGGGTGGGCGTAATGGCAGTGACGTCGATATATTTGCCACGAGGCTGGTCTTTGCGGCGTTCAAGGACCTTGGCATAGTCTACTTTACAGAGATGCCGCCCCATGGGGATGATCTCTTCTTCTTGCAGTCCGGCTTCTCGCGCAAGCGTTTGCATCGGTTTCATGGTTGTTTCGGCTTGTTCCGCGATCTGCCAATCTTTCATTTTTGTGGGGTCGAGCTGCATGATGGTCCTTTCGGGGTTGGTTTTGTCGGGGTGATATTGCGATGACCACGCAGTGGTCATCGCGGAGAGAGTAAAAAGTTTTCGTGCGCGTTATTTCCAAATATCTTTGAGCAGGGGGTATTGGGTTTTGAAGCCCAAAAGAGCCAAATACAGACCATACTCGGGGTAGAGTGTACTGAGTTTGCCAAGATTTTCAACTGGGTCGTAAGGTGTATCTTCGGGTATTTCATATCCGACGCACTCCGAAAGCAGATGTAGTTTTTTGGACATCCAGGCATCGATGATGACGGGTACACCAAACTTTTTGAGCCCGTGCACAATGGGGTCATCGCCGATCACGGGTTGGGTGATGATATATTCGGCACCTGCATCGAGTTTTCGTTGCATCCGTTCCATTTCGTGTTCGGGGGGCTCATAGGGGTTGAAGGCGACGCCACAACTGAAGGTGTTGGGATATTGCTTTTGGATGAATTGGGTCAGTTCGATGGAGGTAACGGTTTTGCAGTCCATGCCAATGGCATCAGGGGTTAGCTTGGGTAGGCGTTCACTGCCATCGCCAGAGATAATCAGCAGGTATTTAACCCCGAGGTCTGCAGCGGTGTTTAGAATTTCATCGAGGTGCTCGCGTGTATGAAAGGTGTTCAGATGAATCACGAGCTGTTCGGGTTCGACGGGAAGATCCAGTTCGGGAAGGACTTCGGTGGTTTGGAAGCTGAGGTGGCCCATGGGGTTATCCGTGATACAGGCGATGTATCCCGCTTCAATGACTTTCATGTATTTTTCGGCAAATTTCTCCAGATCTTCGTCCAATTTCTGGCTATTTTGTTTCGGTGTCGTGATTTCGATATGAAATGTTTTGTTCTCAATATGTTCTCTCATAATGGTTTCCTTTGGTTCAAGCAGGCGTACCGATTGCCCCGATCGTTGGTTTGTATTATCATCTTGGTATAATCTGGCATGCAATTTGTTTTTTGAAAAGTGTGAAAATATGTTGTGCCATTAGCGTAAGTGCATAAGGTGATACATACCGATGGCACCGAATACGATATTGGAAAGCCATGCGCCCATCCATGGCGGGATTGTTCCCGTGGAGCCGAGCACGAGTCCGAGCTGGGCGAGAGCGTAGAATCCTGCCATCATGGCAATGGCGCTGAACACGGCGGACATGACGCCTTGTCGGGCCGTGCGCGCTCCGGCGGGAATGGCAAACAAGATGACAATGACAGATGCCCATGGCATGGCAAGGTGGTTATGCAGGCTGTATTTGCGTTCGTGCAGATTTCGTTCCGGCATATCGGGGTTCGAGCGAATGTAATGAAGCATTTCGCGTCCGTTCAGAAATTCCCATGGTCGTGCTGCGCTTGCCAGCATGGCGGGTGTTTCGCGATACCCGCGCATTTCTACTACGCTATTGGTGTCATATCCTAGCGGTTTCGCACGTCCGATCGGGTTGTCGGCTTCGCCAAATCGCTGGATTTTCGGTCCAAAGAACCACCATTGTTCGTCGAGATACTCTGCCCGGGGAGCTGTGACAATATAGCGGCGGGTACCATCCTCGCGTTCTTGCTTTACTTCAATGTTGTGGAGGACACGTGGATCATGGGGGTCAATTTGTTGTATTTGCCAGCGCCTGTTTTCTGCCAGATTTATGTAAATACTGCTCCGTCCTGTTTGGATAGCTTCTGTTTCGAATCGGCTATCTTTCATCTTTTCAGCCCAGGCGTACGCACGTGGCACCCAGAATTCATCGAGGAAGCCTGCAAAGATACTGAAAGCCAGACCGACCATTAAAAAGGGCAGCATAAGGCGATAAATACTGATGCCGGTGGCGCGCATGGCCACCAATTCGCTATTTCGGGTTAAGCCGAAGAGTGTATAGAGGGTGGCCAGCATGAGTGCGGCTGGTATGAGGTATCGCAGGATGGGGGCAACAACGGAGAGGTAGAAGCGTATGATAATATACCAAGGCGGCCTTGCTTCGAGGATGCGTGAGACATCACCGAAGATTTCACTTAGGATGATGATCATAATGAAGCCACCCAGACAGTACACGATAGGGCCGATTAGTAGTTTTACCAAATAGCGATCAAGTAGTTTCATGTGGTTTGCTTCCGAAGCGGGCATTTTCGAGATTCGCACTATCTTGCTGTGGATGGATATCTTCTGTCAAAGGGATAATCCGCCCGTTCTGCACGTCTCATGATAGACGCAACCGCTTAGTGGCGGGACTACAACCGCTGTATAAGGGAGGAAGCGGCGTTTGGTGTGCTGGCTTCAGGCGGAATTTACATGCATGGGCTTGCCTCATTCGAATTGCTGCAGCCCGTTGTGTAAAAAGCTTTTGGCTAAGGGGTTGACTGTTCTGCGAACTTTCGGTAGGTTGCTCGCTCATTTCAGGGGGTCACCGGTTTATCATCCAGAACCGGTAATAGTAGCACGACATTTCCTGGTTTACGAAAAAAGATGACAACAAATTGATGGAGGTAGTAGCATGGCAATACAGATGGGAATCAATGGTTTCGGACGAATTGGACGTTTGGTTTTTCGCGCCGCGATGGAAAACCCGGATATTGAGGTTGTGGGTATCAACGATTTGTTTGATGCCAAGCAGCTTGCGTACATGTTGAAATATGACACGATTCATGGCAGCTTTGCAGGAACCGTGGAAGCTGCTGATGACGCATTGGTTGTGAATGGCCAGAAGATTCGCCTCACCGCCGAACGTGATCCTGCTCAGTTGAAGTGGGGTGATGTGGGAGCAAAGTATGTCTGTGAGTCGACGGGTCTCTTTTTGACGGAAGAGTCGGCTGCGGGGCACATTCAGGCTGGCGCAGAGCGGGTGGTCATGAGTGCCCCCTCGAAAGACAGCACGCCGATGTTTGTGATGGGAGTGAACCACAAGATGTATGCTGGTGAGAAGTATGTTTCTAATGCGTCTTGCACGACCAACTGTCTTGCCCCGGTCGCTAAGGTCTTGCATGACAACTGGGGGATTGCCGAAGGATTAATGACAACGGTGCATGCTACTACGGCAACGCAGAAGACGGTTGATGGGCCTGGTGGAAAGAAAGATTTTCGTGGCGGTCGTGCTGCTGCTGGCAACATCATTCCGTCTTCCACGGGTGCAGCCAAGGCTGTGGGCAAGGTGATTCCTGATCTGAATGGCAAGCTTACCGGAATGGCTTTCCGTGTTCCAACGTTGAATGTTTCCGTGGTTGACTTGACGGTTCGCTTAGACAAAGCGGCTGGTGCGGATACGGATGCTGCATATGCGGCGATCAAGGCTGCGATGAAAGCTGCCAGCGAAGGTGAATTGAAGGGTGTTTTGGGATACACGGAAGATGATGTGGTCTCGAGTGACTTCAATCATGAAGTCCAGACATCTGTTTTTGATGCAGGTGCCGGCATCATGCTGAACCCCAGCTTTGCCAAGGTTGTTGCCTGGTATGATAATGAGTGGGGTTATTCCAACAAGCTGCTCGACTTGGTCTTGCACATGGATACCGTAGCGTAATTGCTTTTGTGCGCCCACCGGGGATGTCCTCGGTGGGCGGTCCTTGTGATGCGGTGGAACCTGAGAATCGAATATCCAATATCCAACAAGGAATATCCAATCATCAAGTTTGCGAGGTAAGTGCAAAAAGGGTCCAAAGGTCTAATGATGCGCAACCGTCGCTCTCCTTGGACATTGGACATTCCTTGTTGGTTGTTGGACATTGTGGTAACGCGTTGGTAAACCCAGAGTATCTTGTTTATTTAAAACTGAAGTTAGAGCTTAGAATTGAGGGAGGGGTTGAGAGCTATGGACAAGAAAACGTTGAAAGATGTTGCTTTGCAGGGTCGTCGCGTTGTGATGCGTGTAGACTTTAATGTACCGATCAAGGACGGCGTTATCGGTGATGACACGCGTGTACGGGCGGCACTTCCCAGTATCAAGTATATTCTGGATGAGGGTGCCAGCTTGGTGCTCATGAGTCACTTGGGGCGTCCGAAGGGAAAAGGGTATGAGGCGGATTTCAGTTTGCTGCCCGTGGCCCGATATCTGGAGCAGCTACTGGGGCGTCCGGTTGCTTTTGCTGAAGATTGTCTGTCAGCCGATGCTCGTGTGCAAGCCTTGCAGCCCGGGCAAGTATTGATGCTCGAGAACACGCGTTTTTATGCTGAAGAAGAGGGAAAGGTGAAGAAGGCTGCGGACATGGATGACGAAACCTTTTCCCGGTTGAAGCAAGAAATGAAGGAAAAGCAGCGGGCCATGGCGCAGAAGCTGGCTTCCTATGGTGATTTATATGTAAATGATGCGTTTGGGACTGCACATCGGGCACATGCATCGACAGCTGTGATTTGCCAGTTTGTCGAGGAGTGTGTCGCAGGGTTTTTGCTTGAGAAGGAAATCAATTATCTTGGTAGTGCTGTGGAGGATCCGAAGCGCCCCTTTGTTGCGATTTTAGGGGGAGCGAAGGTGAGTGACAAATTAGCAGTCGTACGCAATTTATTGACCAAGGTTGATGTTTTGATCATTGGTGGTGGCATGGCCTATACTTTTCAGAAAGCGCTTGGCAACTCTATTGGCGACTCCTTGTGTGAAGATGATCAGGTAGCGTATGCCGGTGAGATGCTTGCTGATGCTGAAAAGCGCGGCGTTCCATTCCTGTTGCCGGTGGACAACATTGCGGCGGATCGTTTTGCGGCGGATGCCGAGACGCAGGTTGTATCCGGTGGGATTCCGGACAATTGGATGGGGCTTGATATTGGTCCGGAGAGCATCAAATTGTTTACGGAAGCCTTGCAGGGTGCAAAGACGGTGCTGTGGAATGGGCCGATGGGGTGTTTTGAGATGGAAGCATTTGCTGCCGGTACCTATGGGGTTTGCAAGGCGGTCGCGGAAACGGATTCGGTCAGCATCATTGGTGGTGGAGATAGTGTGAGTGCTGTCAATCAAAGTGGTTTGGCTGATCAAATGACACATATCAGTACTGGTGGTGGTGCAAGTCTGGAATTTTTGGAAGGCAAAGTGTTGCCTGGCGTGGCTGCATTAAGTGATAAATAAGCTGGGAATTTCCTCTGCTGTTGCATATACATTAGCCGAAAAAGGGGTAAGAAAGGGAAGCGCATGAAGTTCAGGAAACGAATCATTGCTGGTAACTGGAAAATGAACAAGACCGTTTCTGAGGCGGTGGAGCTTTCTGCGGCCATCCGGCATGAGCTTGCTGAATGCAATGATGTGGATGTCGTGTTATGTCCTCCCTTTACTGCCATTGCCGCTGTGGCTGAGTCTTTAGAGGGCACAACGATCAGCTATGGTGCCCAGAATATGCATTGGGAATCCTCCGGTGCGTTTACAGGGGAGATATCCCCGTTCATGTTGCGGGGGTTATATTGTCATTATGTGATTTTGGGGCACAGCGAACGGCGCACGTATTTTGGGGAGACCGATGAGATTGTAAATCGTAAGGCGCAGGCGGCATTGGCGGCGACCTTGCGTCCGATTGTTTGTGTAGGTGAAACATTAGAGCAGCGGGAGTCTGGAGATCATATCGGGGTGGTTTCGGCACAAGTACATGCCAGTTTAGCGGGCATTTCCGGTGCAGACTTGAAAAAAACGGTAATTGCGTATGAGCCGGTTTGGGCCATAGGCACGGGATTAACAGCATCGCCCGAGCAGGCACAAGAGATGCATGCGTGTATCCGCAAGGAAATTGCTGTTCTATGTAGCCAGGAAGCGGCCGATGCGGTCCGTATTCAGTACGGTGGTAGTATGAAACCATCCAATGCTGCCGAATTGCTGGAGCAACCTGACATAGACGGTGGGTTAATTGGTGGTGCTTCTTTGGAAGCCCGATCCTTTGTTGAACTGGTAAAAATCGCAAGAGAGCGGAATTGAGAGCGTAGCTATGGGGATACTGTACGGTTTTCTTATTTTGGTAGAGATGGTGGTTTGTGCATTATTGATCGTGGTGATCTTTATGCAGAAGTCCAAAGGGGGCATGGGTGGTAGTGCCTTTGGTGGCGGTGGTGCCGGGGAGGCCATATTTGGTTCCCGTATGGGCAATGTGCTGACGAAATCGACAGTCGTAATGGGCGTCATATTTCTGTTTAATACCTTGCTGCTGACGGTATTAACCACACAACGCGGTCTTGTGGGTTCAGTCATGGAAAGTGCGCCACGTCTGCCTGCGCAGCAGCCAGCGGCGCCTGTACCAGGTCCAGATGCTGGTCTTGATGATTGGATGGAAGTGGACATGCAACCAGCTGGTGAGGTGCCGGTTCCAATGGACCTGCCGGCCCCCGCGCCTGATGCGGATGAAGTGATCCAGGTCCCATCTGCTCCGGAAGACGTACAGGTGGAGACACCGGTAGCAGTTCCCGAGGCGGATGACGAGGTGGATGCCCCTGTCGTCCCTCCTGCAGAGTCGCCAGATATAGAGCCATAATGTAGGACTAGATTGCATGATATGCTTGCTGATCTCATGATGTGGATCCAGACCGGTTCGGTCTGGATTTCCTGGGTCGTATTGCTGGTTGCCTTCTTCGGTCTGGCAAAGAGCGCGAATTTCTTTGTGGATAGTGCGACCGGGATCGCCACACGATTGCGTATTCCTAAGCTTGTGATTGGCCTTGTATTGGTGTCATTTGCCACGACGACTCCCGAGTTGAGTGTGTCGCTTATGGCCGCTCAGTATGGCAATCCGGAAATGGCGCTTGGTAATGCCGTTGGGTCCGTGATTTGCAATTGTGGCCTTGCGTTGGGAATCTGCGGTTTGCTATCGCGGAAACCGGTTCCCGTGATGCGGCGCGTTTTTCTGCATGCTGCCGGTTTTTTGGTATTATCGTGTTGTCTGCTGTTTTTTTTTGTCTGGCGTGATGGTGTGCTAAACCGTCTCGAAGGCTTTCTCCTTTTTGGCGTGTTCATCTTGTATAGTTTTGTGTTGCTACGGCAATACCGTTGTGGAGATATGCAGGAAGATGCCTTTACACAAACGCTTGGCACCGCAGCGCGTTCCATGTTTTATTTGTTGTTTACTTTCTTGATCGGCCTTGGTGGAGTTATTCTGGCAAGCCGCTTCGTGGTGGTGGCGGCGGCAACGATTGCCACCAGAATAGGGGTGCCAGAATCGATTGTCGCGCTAACGTTGGTTGCCCTAGGAACCTCTGTGCCAGAGGTGGCCACGAGCGTTGCGGCGGCCATCAAAGGTGAGGGGGCCCTATCAGTGGGTAATATTCTGGGTGCCAATATCATGAATGTATGCTGGGTGGCGGGTATTTCTGCGGTAGCAAACCCTCTGGTTATCAGTAGACAGGAGATAATCTTGATGTTTCCTGCCCTGCTTGTGATGGTGTTGGCTACGGTCATTGTGCTTTATACAAGGGACACATTGAGTCGGTTAGAAGGCGCTTTCCTGCTAAGCGGTTATGGTGTGTATGTCGTGAGCTTTTTCGTGATATAGTTCGGTTAAAAGATAGTCTTGCGCTTGGGGACTATATTCGGTCAACTCGTCTGTCTCGCGTCGATTCATTTTTGCCAGATGGGCTTTACTGGTTATGGGTTGTGGTTATGGAAACGTGGATCATAAGCGATGTACATCTAGGCGCGCGGCAATGTCGCGCAGCTTGGTTTCATGCTTTTTTGCAGCATGTACCTGAGCATGTACGATTGATTTTAAATGGGGATATCGTTACGCGTATGCGGGGTGTTTCTGCGCTTGAACCGGAACATGTCGCAGCATTGGACTTGCTTCGGATGTTGTCATTGCGTCAAGAGGTGATTTGGGTGTGCGGGAATCATGATCGTCGTGTGCGCTTATCAGGGCATCATGATTTACGCTATTGCAACCATTGGACGGTTTCGAAGCATTTGTACATCGCACATGGTGATCGGTTCGATCATTTGTCCTGTGCATTACGTTTTATTTTGTTGCCCATTCGGGTGGTCTATGAGTTTTGTACGCGTGTGATTGGCTCGCAGACGCATGTGGCGGATTTTGCGAAGCGTTTTCCGTGGGTCTACCAGCTGCTCAATGGTCATGTGATCCGAAATGCAACGGACTATGCGCGGCGGGCGGGGTACAAATCGGTAGCATGTGGCCACACGCATCATCCGGGTATTTCTGTAGAAAATGGTGTCACCTACTTCAATACAGGCTGTTGGACAGAGGACAGTGCGTATGTTCTGATCTGTGATTCTGCGGGTGCTTGCAGGTTGGTGTCGGTGGATTCATCTGGGGTTCCCGCATTTTGAAAGCTGCCGTATCCTATTGGGGTGGATATGATGTTGTCTTCGCATGGGTTGGAATATCCGTTTGTTTAGCCAAAAATATTTGTTTGGTCTCGGGAAATCCGTCTTTGTACTTGAAACCGAAGGTCATTCTCCATTATATTGTTAATTTGTTGATCTAGGAGTTTTTATGATTATTACCATATTGCGGGGCGAGGCCAGCCTCTTGCGGGGTTTTGGCCTTTTCCTTATTGCCGCTCTTTTCTATGTAGAGCCGACATTTGCTTGTTCGGCCTGTTTGCGTGGGTCCTCTAGAGCGCCTTGTGAAATGCAAGTTCTTGCAGAAAGTGTTCGTACCGAGCATGCGCGACAAGTGCAACGCGATTATGGATCGGGAGCTTGGTGGCGGGAACAGTATCCTTCTGTTGATGATCATACCCTCGAGAATCTGGTTGCTTTTCACGATATCATGGTTGAATTAGGTGGTTTAGGTGATCGGCGGCGCGAAAAGGTTGCGTTTGTTCAGCAGGCTTATGCAACCAGTGGTCCGGAAGCGGATCATCGTTCTCCCACTGCGCATGCTTATCGGCAAGCGGTTATGGATTTAGAGCGTGCCCTTGAGTCTCACCCGGCGTTGGAGCCTTATGACGAGCAGCTTGAAGCCTTGCGTGCGGAGCGCCGGGAGGTTGCATCGGGACAAGCGGAAGTATTGCAGGGGTGGCACGATGCGCGCCGGATGCGTTTTGCCTTGTACAATGAAGCTGTTCAAAAGGCGATGAGCGAGTATCAGGAAGGGGTTGCTGCGTTGCGGGAGCGTGCCGGGGTGGGGCCGCGCGAATCGCTGCCAGCGGCGTATGAGTCTGAGCATGCTGCTTTAGTGGAAGCGCGGGCGGAGGCCTTGCAGTTTGCGCGTGATACGATGGAGCGTGTGAGCGATCCCGACTACATTGAACAATCACGGGCGGACGATGGATCGCAAGCAATTTTTGATGCAGCCAATGCGCGTCATGCTGAGATTCAGGAATCCGAGGAAACTGTGGAAGAAAGCCGCTTGGCAGCGCGTGTTCGGTTACGTGAAACGGACCCGGAATTGTTGCGGTTAGCGGCGAAGCGGGATGCGGCCAGCCGCAAGCATTTAGAGGCGATGTCCGAGCGAGAAGATGTGCAGGAAGCGCAAGCATTTATCGATGGTTTCGATGAATATCGGGACGAACTTCAGCATAAAGCCAGGCTGTTGCGGCGTGATATTTTGGATCTTTATCCGGACAAGGAACCTATTTTACGGGAATTGGCAAATGTAGCAGGTTTGGGGCGTGTGCCCGAGCATTTTTGGAGCTTATCACAATAGTTAAGGAGTACAGTATGAAACACAGTAATGCATTGTTTTCTGTTCGTCGGCGAGGCGCGCGCGTGTGGGGCACGCTTTTGACCCTTTCGGTCATCGTTACTGCTTTTTTGCCTTTACCGGTATTGCAGGCTTCAACGGCTCCGGAGATACCCACGCACCTGACCTATTTTCTCCCGACGTATTTCCCTAAGAACCATCAGACGGATTTTAATTCCTCGGGTATGACACCGGGGCAATTTCGCAATGAAGCAGAGACGATTTATGAGCAATTCTGGCGTGAGACGAGTTATTATCGTGCGGACCCGCAGACGGGTTTAGCTGAGCGCGGCGTCTATGTTCGGAGCAAGACCGCGGGAGAAATTGCTGTACCTTGGGCCTTTTCACCAGGTTTTCTGGGTGAGGGTGGTATAACCAATGTGACCGGTGAGGTTTTGGGAACCGCTTCGGGTGATGTTGATACGCTATATGAAGGACGTTTGGAGTCCCTGCCGCTCAATAATTATCCTGTGATCATTCAGGTGGGGGCACGTACGCTGTCTGATACGACGGGGAGTGGTCTTCTCAGGGGCGATGGGCGTGGTACGATCAATTATTCGACGGGGGCCTATTCGTTTCGTTTGGTTCTCAATGCGGCAGAAGGTGCTTCGGTTACGGCATCGTATTTCGTAGACGTGAGTGAGGAAGCGCCGTCGCCGCAGCAATGGGCAAATTTTTCAGGGCCGGTTGGGGATTCGGGAGCAAGCAGGCACCCTGATGGACGCGGGGAACACTTTATGGAAGAGGCATTTGGAGGCGTTACTGCTGTGATGCATCCTCGCTGGAATCCTGAATTGAATGAATTTGAAGACGAGCCGCTTATCGATGGTTTTTGGACCCCTGGTGAACGTTACACGGACCGCGCGCGTGGTGGTGGAACGCAGCCTCCCACGGGGTACTGGAATCCGTATGAGAATGCGGAAGATCGTTGGACGCCCTCGTATGATTTACCCCCCCTCTCGGAGGAAATCCTAGCGCGTCTGGATTTGTTGAATTACATGCAGGGGACTACACGTGGCGACTTTTTTTATGATTACAATTTCTCCGTTCGAGAGGTGAATCCGCAATCATCGGACGGTTATCCTGCAGGACGCGTAACTCGTTTTCACGCACCGATCGTGTCCACATCTGTCGATTTATGGATTGCTGATCGTTCCTTGGAGTTGAATCGGCCTATCACCTTGAATGAATTCGACTTGACGCCCCCTGTTTATGCGCAAGGTCAATCGGTGTTTTCCGATGATTATTTTCATGCTGAAGATAAATGGGAACCGGTTCGTCAATTGAGTCCTGTAGCCAATGCCGCAATGCCAGCTGGTTTGGTCAACTTTCTAAATGATGCTGAGAGAGTAGGTAGTGTTTTTGCCGACTACAATCGTTCGGTTGCTCGTCCAGGCGATCCCGAAGATTCCCTAACATCACTTAACATCAACAGTAACCTGACGATTTACGTTGCCAACTGGGACACGGGCACAAATGTTGCATATCACATACATGAAATGAATTTAACTCCGCCGGTCTATTTTTTTGATGATGCTGGGACACCTGCTCCTAACTATCGATTGACGTTAAATGATCCTTTGAATCGCGTTCCGGGCGACGGTGAAGTTCTCGATGGGGATGCCAGCTGGACCTATATCCGTGATATGGAACCCGACAATCCCTATCCAGAATTTTCAGACATTGGCCATTTGGGGCGCTTTGAGTATCAGTTTGTCCGAAACCGCCCACAAGTTTTCATTTCTACGAATCATACGTTACTGGTCACGACCTATTTGCCGCCTTCTTTGACGGATCAAATCACCAATAGTGCTTCTGGCGTCGTTGGTAACTATCGTTATGACCCGGATCATGCGTATGGTCGTCGTATTGTTCTGGATGATCCAACAGAGGGTTTCAATCTATCGAATCCCGCACTTTCAGGTTTTGATCTGCCCCCGGGCGACCGTGTTCCGTTACATGTGGAAATCCCGATTTATTATGGTGTGCCGATATGGGGGGAACCGTTTAACACCAATACGTTTGACCAGGTTGCTGCGGATGCTGGTATCTTAAATGCGTTTGTCGATGCAGTTGGGAATGATGATGAATGGACGCCAGCCGACAGCGAACAAACCCTTGTAACAGGTCCCAGCGAGCAATTTTTCTTTGATGGTACAAGGTTACCCGATCCATATGTGCCGCATCCTGAAGGCGATGCTGCCTGGACATATGTGCGCGATGAGACTGTCCCCAACTTCCGGCCCATGTATGGTAGTATTACCAACTTAAACCGGATTGAATATAATGCGGATGCAGCAGGTAATGTTCATATTTATCAAGCACCGCGCCAGTACTGGGTCACGATTTCTACTTTTCTGGATTTGCCCGATGCGCTGTATGATGATTTGCTGAGTAATCCAGAGCAACCAATCAGCGGTTTAATGTATTCCAATGCGATTGTTCATGTTATTAATCCGGAACCGGGTTTCTTCACGAGTGGGTTTGTAGCCAAGACCTTTGAAGTGCGGGATGATTTTCAGCGGATCGAAGCGGCCGTACCTGTTCCGCTGTATTACTCCTATCAGATTTGGGGTCGGCCTGATAGTCCGGCAACGTTCGAAAGTCCATTTGGCGGTGCGATTGGCACGGCGAATGTCTTTCGCGATGCGATTGGAAACGATGATCGATGGACGGCTGCATTGCCCGCAGATCCGTTTGACGATTTTATTTCCTGGTGGGATCCGACGGGTGGTCCAGATGGAACGGGTGTTTGGGTTCCGGGACTGATTGATACACCCAATAGTGGCATATTACCCGCTGGAGCGGAACCCACCCCTGACTTCTGGACGTATGAGGATTACACAGATTACATTCGCAATAATTACCCGGGTGATGCGGAAGGATTGATTGCGCGCACGGATAATGGCCGGTATGATGGCCCGGAGCGTTGGGCTGAAGTCGATAACAACCAAATGATCCAGCGCGGATATGTGCTGGGTATGGAGACGGAGTTAGACTGGTATTTTGACGTTGATCCATCCGTTAGCTCATACGACGATTGGTGGCAAAACCGTTATGGTTCGGATCCTGCCCTTACAGTTCTCATCCCCGATATCGTGGAATGGAATCCAGCTCTCGAAGAGACACACTGGGCTTGGGAAGAGCAGGCATTTGCTGGGACGGTAACGAATTTTGCGCCTGATGGCGTAACGGTAGAAAGTGTTGAGACTCGCTACCAAAATGTAACCATTCCGCCGCGCGGTTCAACATGGACCTACGATGCGCCACGTCAATTTGACGATTTGCCGTCGTCTTTATATCACAATCCGGATTTGGGTTCCCTCTCGGCGATTTCGATGCGGGATCTTACTTACAAAGACGAAGTGGATGTGAATCCGGCAGCGACAGCTTATGGTGGCGACATGCGTTTAGGAGAGGTTACCTCGCCATGGTCCGATTCGATTTACGGTGAGGACATAGGCGATAATGATCCCCGAACCGCAAATTTGGATGGGGATGGCATTATACCGTTGGGGGGGCCCTATGCCATCAATCCTTACGGCAATTTTGGTTTGGATGCTGTTAATGTATTATCGCTTGAATATATTACGCATCGTCGTGATGGTGCGTCACTGACCGGTCCACGCGGCGGTAGCCAGATGCCATTGGGATACACCTACATGGCAGCAAGCTATGATAACTGGCTAGAGGATTCTGTGCGGTATGCGCGGGATCATCGCGATACAAACCTGAATGGTTTAATTGATCAAGGCGAGACGATTCCTGCTGGTAGTCATAACTACTTTGTTGATGCAGATCCGGATACAACGGACGATGGCATGAACACCATGCCATTATTTGGTTGGGAACGCTTAATGGAGACGATTATTGCGATACGTGATATCGTGGATGATTTTCCTTCGATGCAACGATTTGAGATTCCCGGCTTGACTGGAGCTGGAGATGTTCCGATAGCGGCTCCATCTGGTTTCGGTTGGGAGCAGGGCCTCAGTGCCACGGATTTATTGATAAATGCCCCCAACGTACTTGGGGCAATCTTGTACGCAGACATCAGGGGCACGGGCGATTATACTCCTGGGATCGATCCTGTGTGGATTGATGCCAATAATTCCGGGGTTTATAATTCCATTCGCTCTGAAGAGATTTTGCATGGTTCGGGGAGTCCAACAGACGTTTTCACGGGGACGCATGTCGACGCGAATTGGGCGGATCTGAATGGTAGCGGTTCATTCGAGGCAGGCGAAGACATTGTCTGGCTAGATGATGCGTCAAATACGGTAATTGGGGAATTCACAACGGATCGCGTATTACGGGATTCCGGTGGGTTATTACAGCCCGGTTCAACGGGGGGATTGCGTACGCGTGATCCTGTGCTTGGTATCGAGCGGTCGATATATATTTACCCAGCAGATCCAGATGCTTTCAGCCTTATGTGGGCGGTGACCAATGATTACGCAGGCGCAACGGAAGTTTTCTTTGGTGGTAGCACCAATGGTGTGGACTTGATTTACCGTGAGCCGGGTTTTGAGCTCGATACCAGCGGTGCGTATGTAGGAGAACGTTGGGATTCCGCAGCAAACGGCGACGTCCGCTACTTCACTCGCGTCGGGGTTGATACTGGTGTTTATACGCAAGGCGATGATGTCTTCATCGATGCTGACCGCAATGGTGAATACACTGCCGATACGGTTCTGGTTTTCCCCAACAGCGGTCTCACCCGCTCGCATGCCGGGGTGGCTGCTACTGGTACGGTAAGCGTTAGCTATACAACGTTTGATGGGCGTTTCCGTCGTCGTGGTAGTGTTACCTGGAAGGCGCGGAATATACCATTAGATGAGCGGAGTGGTGAACTCGTATTGACGCGGGGGATTCCGATTTCCCCTGGGGTGCCCGGCATAGATATCAGCTCGCAGGTTCAATGGATTGATTTGCCGCTTACGGATGGAACTCCTCCAGATGGCATGTTCACACCTCTTATGCCTGATGGCACGGGTACGGATCTTATCGGGGAGCGTTTGACTGGGGATGCTGTCTTCATAGACCGTAGCATGACGGGTGTATTCAATTATGGTGATAGCGTTCAGGTACCGCTTTATCTGTTGCCTATCTTCGGTGATGATGGCTTGGCTGCCGCGTCTCCGTTGCAGGCAGGACAGTTTTATGGTTCCATGACCCGCTCCGGGTATATCGGGGGCTTTATGCAAGCACACCCTGTATCAGCATGGCCCGGATTGACCATGCATGAGCAGGCCCATGATATTTTTGCATATCCCGACTTGTATGACTATGATACGTATGATGAGAATGGATTTGAAAATCATCCTGTAGGCTCTGGCGATTTGATGGCCGGCAGTACGCTCGTACATGGCTATCCAGACTTGAAATTCCGGTTGAATCCAGCTGGTGATTCATGGCCCTCGTTCCGTGGCGTAGTACCACAAGAGTTAAACTTTGGTGCTCCTGGGACGACTATATTGGAGCCGAATGGTGGCTTGGTTACATTGGAATTGAAACCGGTAGAGCGGCATGCCGATCAATATTATGTATTCCGCAACACGGCTAAACCCGAAGAGTTTTTCACCATTTGGTATAACGCGGGTCCTTCCGCGTCTCCCTATGCGAACCCGCTGGGGCAGGGCGTTGGTATTACGCATTCGGATTATTCGAAGGCGCATGTGCAGCAGCGTGCGAATCATGCCTTCGTGTGGCGTTACATTCAGGCAGATGGTAATTATGAGCTGGCTGACGGAGAAACTGCGACAGTGGGGCCACAGCATGCTTTTGGTACTTCGCCTGAAACGAGTGTATTTACGTCCCATTCATCCCCCAAGGCGGTCTGGTACAATGACAAGGATAGCGGCCTGCAGATTGTGGACATACGGCTTCCGGATGATCCTTTACAGCCTGCTGAAATTGATATTATGTGGACGCCTGCTGATCCGAATGCACCGGGCTTTGGCGAGCCCTATTGGATTCGGGAAGGTCTCGATAGTAGTGGCAATGGTATTCCAGATGCGTGGGAGTGGTACTGGTTTGGACGCTACGCGGATCCATTAAGCATCGTTGGCCCCGACACGGATTATTCTGGTGATGGTATCACGGATTACGAGGCATGGCGATTGCGGTTGAATCCCACCATTCAGCAGCCTGATAGTATATGGTCACGGGATTCAGATAGTGATGGTATCACAGACATTGACGAAGTTCGCTATTGGGGAACGGACCCATTTTTGCCAGACACAGCAGATAATGCATTGCTTGATGGTGATTTGGCTGATGGACAGCCTGCAACCTCGCTTATACCTGCAGTGGACCGGGTGTTGTCCTTAGATGGTGCGGTCGATAGTTATGTGCAAATGCCCAATCAATCTCGGTTCTCATTGTCATCTTTCACCCTGCAAGCATGGGTAAAGCCGGTTTCGCATGGGGGTGATATTTTGACGCGACAGGTATCACCAGGTGTACATGGCTATCGGTTACATATTGATAGCACGGGTCGCGCTGTGTTTGAGTTTACGCATTCAGATTTGACAGCAAATGTCATTATCATGGCCCCTGCAAGCACAGCATTACCGCTTGATGACTGGACGCATGTAGCTGCCACATTCGATGGTGATACGGGCAGCATGCGTCTATACGTGAATGGGGAGCAACGTGCATCGCTGATAACGGTCAAGCGGCCTGCGATGTCTCATGGGAGTGGTGCTTGGACGCGCATAGGTTCATCGTTTGAAGGGATGATCGATGAAGTCGCCATCCATGATATTGCGGCTCCGGCGTCGGTCATTCAGTCCATGAAAAATGGGGTAGTATTGGACGGGAATGATCCTCTCGTTTCCTATTATAGCTTCGACGACAGCACCAGCGCGGAGTGGGATGGAACTCCGGGTGGGTACCACTATGGAACAAGCGGGAATCCGGATTGGTACTGGGGGCAGGTAGAAGACTTCGCTGTTCAAGTAAACATGCAGGAAGAGGTCGAAGTCGTAGTAGATGAAGAAGGCGAATTGATCTCGGTTACAAATCTTGTTGCCGTGACAGAGCGTTCTTACGATCGCGATTGGTTGTATGCATGGCGCAATAGCGGCACTTTGGTCGGTAATGTAGCCATGGTCGATGCCCCAGAGGGTGCTCCCGTGCAGCTTTCCATGCGTGATAGCAATAAAGATGGGATTCCTGATTGGTGGTACATGTTATACGGGTTCGACCCTCGAGGCGAATCGATTGCGCATGAAGATCCTGACATGGACGGTTTAAGCAACTATCAGGAATTTTTGGCTGGGACCGATCCATTTAATCCAGATACGCTGAATACAGGGTTTGGTGACTATGATAGTCGCCCGTCTGCTTTTGAGCCTACCTTTGGTGAGTTGTATGACGATGGTGACCGCATCGCTGATTGGTGGGAGGTGCAGTTCATGGGTAGAGTTCCTGGTACGATGAATCGCGGATTGGATCCGGATTATTATGATGCGCATCTCGATCCTGACGAAGATGGATGGAGCAATTATGCTGAGTTCATGGCTGATACAGATCCGACAGACCCGCTGAGTTATCCTGTACCGAACGTGCAGTTTAATCTGCGCTATCAGGGACGCTATGGCTCGGTAAACCAGGTGTTTGCGCAGCGCGAATATGTTGAAGAAGTTGCAAATGCACCATCTTCTCCGCCAACCTTTACACATACTTTACAGTCAGATAGGGTTATTCCGGGGACATTCCGGTTGCGTTTTGAAGCGGGTGGTAGCACACATGTTATTCAAGACAATGCCAATCCAGGTGACAATGCATTGACTGGCGGTGGTATTGGAGCTGCTACCATTAATTACGAGGCAGGAACGGTTTCTATTAACTTCACGGAAGAGGCAACGGATTTAGAGTTCCGTTATATTGCCGAGAGCGATTTGGAAGTGCGTCTTTCCTTCTACTCGCAGCCATCGATGGATGGGCATCCTAATGCTCGCACCATTGTGAGAAGTCCAGCAGAAACGGTGGGAGAGATGGATATTGGTCATCTCGTTGAAGGCCGCAACTATGTGTTTGCCTTCATGGATGTCAATGGAGATGGCGTATGGGATCCTGTCAACGAGCCTGCTGGTGTGGCCAGTTTTGACTTGAGTTGGGGCGATTGGACAGAGGTTGAGATTGCGTTCACGGATGACCGTCAGGTGCGTGGATTCCCGCGTGTGAGCTGGGAACCTGTAGATGCGGAGGATCAGGCATTTGTGCCAGGTTACACGATTGAGGTCATGCAGGGACGTGATACGCTCTTAACACGATTCATTGAAGGCCCGCGAA
>PXBF01000116.1 GCA_003567005.1 PVC group bacterium | reverse complement strand
TGACCCCTGCCAAACGCCCTGGTAATAGACCATGCGGCACGCTCGGGGGAGTTATAGGCAAGCAAATTCGCCCGCGGCGGTTACGCACCAGTTTCGCCACGGCAGATGAAATGTCCCTGGGTGGCTATCACGGCTCCCAAAAAGATGCTATTGTGCGATGCCCGACTTCGATATAGCATTACGAAGCTTTTTGTCTGAACAGAAGGTACCAACAAGGCGGAGTTCGAGAAGATGAACACAATCATGATTTGGTTACGGGGGCTGCTGGGCATTGGCGTGTTGCTAGGAGTGGCAATGGCATGCAGTGCCAATCGACGGGCGATCAATTGGCGTTTGGTGGCGGGAGGCATGGGGCTCCAGTTCATCCTGGGGCTGGCAATCTTACGTATTCACATGGTGCGGCGACTTTTTGAATTCGTTTCGCATTTTTTTGTCGCTATTCTTGATTTCAGCGATATGGGAGCCGCTTTTCTCTTTGGCGATCTCGTGACGGATACAAAAACCTTCGGTTTCATCTTCACCTTTCAAGTGCTTCCAACCATTGTATTTTTCAGTGCACTGACATCCTTGCTCTATTATTTTGGCATTCTGCAAAGAATTGTGTTCGCTTTTGCCTGGCTGATGAGCAAGGTCATGAATTTGTCAGGTGCGGAAAGTGTTGCTGCTGCTGCAAATGTCTTTGTAGGCCAGACCGAAGCCCCCTTGGTGATTAAACCCTATATTCCTCACATGTCGCGATCAGAAATCATGTCACTCATGACAGGTGGGATGGCAACCATTGCAGGAGCAGTCCTTGTCGCTTATATCGGCCTATTAGGAGGGGATGATCCAGCACTTCGGACCCAGTATGCCACACACCTGCTGGTCGCATCGATTATGAGTGCTCCGGCAGCTTTGGTAATTGCAAAAATCATGATTCCCGAAACCGAATCGGTAAACCGCGAGATCCTCATTCCCAAAGAAAACATGGGCAGTAACATGCTGGATGCGCTGGCGGGCGGGACAACACAAGGATTGCAACTGGCACTGAATGTGGGCGCCATGCTGCTGGTGTTTATTGCGATGGTAGCAATGGTTAATGCGTTCTTCAATATGATCGGCAATATTCGTATCGGCTCCTGGAGTGGCTTCAATGCACATATGACCGAATGGACAGATGGACGCTTCGACGCCTTGTCGATGCAATCGATCATGGGCTACCTTTTTTCTCCTATTGCTTGGATCATTGGTGTCGCGCGTGAAGACATCTTGGTATTTGGCGCCTTGCTGGGAGAAAAGATCGTGATCAATGAATTTGTCGCATTCAACTCCCTGATGGAGGCGCGTGAAGCGGGGGCACTCTTGCATCCGCGATCCGTAATCATCGCCACTTTTGCATTATGCGGATTTGCCAATTTCTCCTCGATTGGCATTCAAATAGGTGGCATCAGTGTGCTTGCCCCCGAAAAGCGCTCCCTATTGTGCACGCTAGGTTTACGTGCACTCATAGGAGGAACCATTGCCACACTCCTAACGGCCGCTCTTGCCGGCATGATGCTCCCTGTCTGAATGCAATTCCCCCCTTTGGGGATGAAATCCTTTGCCTTTGCTCTGGCTTGGTGCTATTAGAACCGCAGGGTTTTAGCACCTTGTATACAAACATTTCCCATGAATCCCGCCCTGCTAAGATAGGTAGAAAGGAACTTTACATATGGATCAGTTATTCGCCATTTCACCGATCGATGGACGTTATGCAGATGCAGTCTCTTCCTTGAATTCCATTTTTTCTGAGGCAGGCTTGATGAAAATGCGTATCAAAGCCGAAGTAGAATGGCTGATCGCACTCTGCGAAGCACCCGACATCCCTGAAGCTGCCGCGCGAAATGAAAAACAATACGAGCAATTACGAAATATTGTGATCAACTTCAGCCCAGAAGATGCGCAGCGCGTCAAACAAATCGAAAAAACGACGCGCCACGATGTTAAAGCAATCGAATATTTTTTGCAGGAAAAAGTAAAAAGCATCGGCTTGGAAGACCTGATCGGGTTTATCCATTTTGCTTGCACGTCGGAAGATATCAACAATCTGGCCCATGCGCTTCAATGCACTGAGGGTCTTGCCCTGTTGCGGCAGTCTCAGAACCAAATCATACAAACCATTCGAAACATGGCCAAGGAGTACGCGGCGATCCCGATGCTGGCACGAACCCATGGACAACCGGCATCTCCTGTCACGCTTGGCAAGGAATTTGCTGTCTTTGTCGACCGCCTTACGCGCCGAGCCAACCGTATTGATGAAATTCGCCTTACCGGGAAATTGAATGGTGCAGTCGGTTGTTTCAATGCCCATTACAGTGCCTATCCTGATGTAGATTGGGTTGCGTTGGCAAAAAAAGTGATTGAGGACCAACTGGGATTGGAACAAAACCTGTTCACCACTCAAATCGAACCACACGATACACTGGCTAGCATCTTCTACGAGTTAGCATTATGGAATAGGATCTTATTAGATCTCAGTCGGGACATCTGGCTCTACATTTCTATGGGCGTATTCCAACAAAAGACTGTGGCAGGAGAAGTCGGTTCTTCCACGATGCCCCATAAAGTAAACCCCATAGACTTTGAAAATAGTGAAGGTAACATTGGCCTCGCAAATGCGCTGCTAGAGCATTTAGCAGCCAAATTACCTGTATCCCGTCTACAACGGGATCTTTCCGACTCGACGGTTCTTCGTAACACTGGGAGTGCCATGGCTTACTGTATGATTGCATATTCTTCTATCCTGAAAGGGCTCGCTAAACTTAGCCTCAATCAAGATACATTGACCCAAGAACTCGATCGTGCATGGGAAGTTCTCGCCGAACCGATCCAAACGGTTATGCGAAAAGACGGCATTCCCAACCCATATGAGCAGCTCAAAGAACTAACCAGGGGTAAAAAAGTTACCAAAGAAACGATTCGCGCATTTATCCACCAAAGTGCACTACCAGAGGCGGACAAACAAAGACTCGCAGCATTAACCCCAGCTGGGTATACTGGTATCGCGGCAAAACTTGTTGAATACCTCTAAGTTATTGCCAAACACGTCATATTGTTTTTTTCATTGTCAGATGATACTTCAAAATCGTTTAATAGCAAAATTGAGAATAAGTCCGTATTAGCTGGCTAAGCCTGATTCCGAGAAATGAATGCCGACGACACAAGACCATGAGTATATTCCAAAATATTGCAGACAAACTAAAGCCTAAACCAACGGATGTAAACGGCATTGACTTTGATACACATGGAACAAGAATCCTGAGAATAAAAAAAAACGCAGAGGACCTAAGTCTCATGGGGATCGATGTATTGCCCGCAGTCGACCATGATCAGGATAATGCGCCTGTATCCTCCCTCACGATTCCCGCAAAACTCCGTGCAAGATATGCCTCCATTTGCCTGAATATTCCAGGAATTTCACAAAAAATCCTTACGACTCCAGGGGCAATCGATCATGCGTTTGATGAAAAACTGGCCCGTAATTTAGGCCTGCCTGATGATACCACAGACCGCTTAGGCTATCAGATCTTAAAACAGGGCACCGGACGTTCTGAATCACGCGTGTTAGCAATCGGACTTCCCGAACCTGCAGCTTCACAGTATTTGCGCTTATTCTCTTCCGGACTACCTGCACCTTGGAGGATCAGCGCAGCTACTGTCGAAACACTAAACGCTTTCGAGGCAGGACCCGTCATCAACAGTGGATCTAACACGATCGGAATCCTCGATTTCTGTGCCCGCCGATGCTGTTTTTCCATTTTTCACAATAAGTCTCCCGTTTTGTTGCGTTGCTTTGATTTTGGTATGGACAATGTATTTAGCAAAATCACCAATTCCCTTAACGTTGACTTGGCCACAGCAGCAAATATTCTATCCGACGAAGCTTTTGATATCTCTGATTTACTGCACGACATCTTGCACCCCTTGTTCACGCAACTCGTCGTATCAAGAGATTTCATAGAACGCCGCGACAATTGCTCTGTGCAATCTGTTTACCTGTGTGGCGCATTCAGCCAATCTGAAACCGTCATGGCAAAGATAGAACAAACATTGAATGTGCCTGTCATCCCATGGGACCCATTTGATATTCCCGGATTGACACTGGCAGCACCATTACCTGCCGCATTTGAAAACCAACGATGGCGATTTGCCGCTGCGTTAGGTGCAGCCCTCGCCGCATTAGAGGGAGAAGAATGAGCCTTTCTGTAAACCTCATATTACCACACGAACAGCGCACGGGAAGCAAAGTAAATGCCAAAACGATGCTAAAAATATTTATAGCATCTGTTCCGTTGGTTGTTGTGGTTCTCGTACTCCAGCAGGCTGTAAGCTTTTATGTCCTGCAAACAAACCTGCGCATTCAAGAATCCAGATGGGAATCTGCCGAGCCTCGCCAAGCCTTTGCTCGCCGACAGTTGAGTCGTATGAATGCTAACACACAAATCAAGGCAGAAATGGAAGGCTGGCAAAAGTCCACAGCATTCTGGGACAGTGTTTTACTGGCGTTAATCGAAAGTGTACCAGAAAACATTCAAATTATTACACTGCGCTTGCAAGCAGGGGCAGCGCCCAATATGCCCGATGGCGGGAGCCCCCCCATACGACGCCCCACGCTTCTCATCGAAGGCCGCGTAAGTGAACCCGATGCAATGCCCAACATATTACAATTAAAAAATGCTCTCCGCGAACATGCTCATACCCAAGACGCGATTGAGGTTGCAGAAGTCATCAACTTTGCTGCAGCCTCGGCACAATCCGCTGAAAGATTACGCGTATTTTCTATTCGCATTCAATTCCATGATTTACCTCGGGATCAAAGCTCATCATGAAGTTTCAACTACCAGACGATAAAAAGGAGCGCAAAAAAGTTGTACTCGTAATATGTATATTCTCATTGATCGTGCTTTACGCCATCATCATGTTCGGTTTTATCCCCTACAGAGCCCGCGTTCGCATGCATAGAGATCGACTCGCCGAGCTCGAGGATAAATTGTGGCAGGCGGAACGCGACATTCGTCAAATCCCGCAAACGCAAAAGCGTAATATTGAAGCAATCAACCACATTCTGGATGTATCTGGAAGTGCGTATATACTGCGACCCCGCTTGGGAAACTATCTTCTGGTAGCAGAGTCTTTCCTTGAAGAGATCGCGCAACAAGCTGGTATTAGAATATACGACATTCGCGAAGCATCATCCCCGCCCCCCCCATCACAAGGCGATTCTACCGCAACGGACACGCCGGCTCTTTGGCCCTATACCGTCAGTTTCCGCACGACAGTTGGTATACACGATCTCATGCAGTTTATCCATAGCTTGCAAAATGCAAATCCCTACCTAACATTGATCAATGTGAGCATAACAGCAGGTTCTGATAATGGCCCTGCAAAACATGTCGTAAATGCCTCCGTTCAATGGCCAGTTTGGAAAGACCATGAAAAACCGAATCAGTTGACTGCTGAACGGCTATCTTTGGAGGAACAATAAATGACTGCGCGTTATTGGATCATCATCTTTTTGACTCTTGTCTTCTGCGGCCGCACACCTGGCTTAGCGTTTATACGTTTAGAATATATGCCTGATGACTATCGGGACATTCGCGATCCACTGCTACCCACTGATTACGAAAAACCAACGGACGAGGACCAGGCAGAGGAACAACAGCAGATAACGGAACAGGAACGGCAACGGCAAGCAGTCGAAGCACAAATGGTGTGGCCCCAATTGCGTTTGAGAGGCATCACACATGCTGGCCAAGAACGCTATTTTGCCATTATCGACCAGATTGGCATTGTCGAACAAGGTGATACCATTACATTGCGTGAAGGAAACCTGGTTTATGCCTGGCACATAGATGCTATAACAGATCAAGGAATAACCACAACGCGCCTGCATGTAACATCCGTTAAGGACCCGGATCAGCCCATTCGCATCATATATTCCACAACAGGACAAGGGGCAGCACCATAATTGATTTCAAGCTACCAATTCATGTATCATGAAGATAGTATCGGAGGATAAAGGAGACACAGAATGAATAAATGGCAATATATCGTAACAGCATGTATCCTGACGTATGCTACCATGCATGTCTATGCACTAGACCCCAGTGCGTTGCAACCGAATGAAATCACTAGCAATTCGACCGAATTCACACCCGCCCCCACAACCCCATTCCCAGAACTGGAACGCGGTTCTACGATCCCAGCAGATGAACCATCACTCATCACCATTTCACTTGACGATGTCGAGTTGATTGATGTCGTACGCATGTTCAGCCGTATCGCAGCCGCAAACATCATTGCTGATCCCGAAATTCTGACAGCGCGGGTCACCGTAAACCTTGATAATGTTGAGTGGCGTCCCGCGCTCTCCTCCATTCTCTCCATGCATGGACTTGCCCTGGTTGAAAGGCCACAAGGATCTGGTGTATTCACAGTACTCGACCAACCCCCTGATGCTCCCGTTCCCATGACCACCGAAACAATCTTTCTCAACTACACCACCGTTGATGATGTAAGACCCGTCGTCGACAGTATGCGCTCTTCAGGCTCTTCCCTGTCTGTTTTCCCATCGAGAAACGCCATGGTGCTGCGAGACACGGAAAACAATATCAATGAGATTCGAAACATCATCGACAATATAGATATTCTTGCAAGACAGGTAGTCGTGGAAACCCAATTCATTGAACTCGATGATAGCGCAGCCAAGGAGTTAGGAATACGCTGGGACTCTCTGCAAGCACTAGACTTCACATTCCAAGCAAATCCGATCTTCCGAACGGCAAGAGAGAGTGAAAGATTGCGCAGCCGTGAAGATACCTTGTCAAGAAGTGATGATCGGCGGCTAACGGAATCAAGCGAATTCCAAACGGACGTTTTTGGTGAAACAGTCGGATCGCGTATACAAGGCGGCTCATCCGACAGATCACAAACGGCCAGATCCGACCTTACAGAATCCACAACTCGAACCGTTGCATCAGCGAGTCAAGCCGTTTTAAACATGAGCGATTTCAACATGGTTATGAGTGCATTGAAAAGCTCCGAGGGTGTCAGCATTGTCTCCAATCCCAAAATCATTGTTACAAGCGGATCTACCAACGCCTTCTTTAGCGTTGGAAATCGAGAACCTATCATCAGGACAGAAACAGAACGCGGATCACTTGACAGCCCACGCGACGTTACATCGGTCAGACTCGACACGGACATTGACACGGATTTCATCCGTGGTGGATACCTCAATACGGGGATTGAGCTACTTGTTGTTCCAACAGTAAAAACGGACGATTTGATTGAGGCTCTTATAACGCCTTCTTTAAGAAGAAAACTTCGGGACAAGACCGCACCAGATGGCACCACATTCCCCGAGATTGCAGTAAAGGAAATCCGAACACACTTCACATTGAAAAGTGGGCAAACGGTAGCCATTGGGGGGTTGACCGACACGCGGGAGTCTCAACAAACATCGAAAGTACCTTTACTAGGAGATATTCCGATTATCGGTAAATATCTGTTCTCGCATACGCAGAATGTCAAACAACAAGAAGAAACCATCATTTTCGTAACGTTGTCTCTAGCCGATCCGGCGGAAATTCTGCACGACGAAGGCATGCCGCAGAATGCGCATCTTGCACGCCAAAGAGAAATACGCGACCGGATGCGTAGATTGGAAATACAACAAGAACTTGAAGATCTTCGGAGAGCCGCAAATCAATTGGAAGAGCAGTTTCAGAGGCGTCAACAGCAAAATGACGCAACAGAAGGTCCCGATGAGCAACCATGATACGCGCTGCTAAAGAAAGTTTTCGATATTGCGCCTTGCTTATTTTGCTTCTTACAATGGCAGCGGTTGCTGTTGCCGTAACAATAAACTTTCTAGATAACGCCGTACCGAATAGCTCGGATCGGCTCTACCTCACCATAGCAATCTGGACACTCACTCTTGGCTTCATGCTCATCGCCGGTGCTTTCGGACTCTGGACCATCCACTTTGCAACCGAAGCAGCGAGCTTACGCAGTATTAGCAGACTCGTAGACCATCTGGATAATGTTCGTGATGCCATTATCGCCCTGGATCGACAAGGCAGAATAATCGGCATGAATGCAGCAGCAGAATCAGTATTCGGGAAAGTGCGCGGATTAGAGCTACCCAACATCTGCCATGCTGTCTCCTTGGATGATATGCAGTCGTTTCTTCACACAAACCTTATCCTCGAACACGAATTCCCTTTTGTTCAAGAAAACCACCCTACACGAACCTTGCGATTTCGTGTCCAACCCCCAATATCTGGCGTATCCCTGATTCTCGTGAGTGATATTACGAGCTTAACCGCTACCAGAACACGCCAACGACAGGCATCAACCTTGCAACTGGCAGCTCATCTGGCGCAAGGCATCGCAAATGATTTCAACGACCTACTATGCGGCATTTCCGGTCATGCCTCGCTCTTGCAAAGACCAGACAGAAAACCGCAAGACATCCAAAACTCAGCTATAGCTATTCAGCAGTGCGCCGATCGAGGCATTTGGTTAGCACGTGAACTTACGCAATTATCACACTCAAACCAGGATGGCGCCATGCATATTACCGTTGATGTCGTCAGACATGTTAGCAGCGGTGCAGAACTTTTGGCAGCTAACTTAGATGCCAACTTGCATGTGCAAACAGACCTTGTAGAATATGTATCTCCTGTCAACCTACCTCCTGTCCAGATCGAACATATTACGCAGAGTTTGGGACTGATCGTCGCTGAATCCATACCAAACAACGAAGGGACCTTGTGTATTAGGCTGCGTTTACCTGATGAGACCGAACGCGTAGGCCCAAAGAGCCACATTGTTGCAATGCTAGAAATTGAAGCGATATCGGAACAAGACGTAATAACCGAACATCATATCAAACACCATAACCCTGAAAATGGAGTCATCAGTTCACTCGTGCAAACCTTGATCGTGCAAGCCGGAGGACAATTTCAAGCCAGCCCGGATGGCCGCAAGGCAAGATTATTTCGCATTTACTTACCGGAAGTTGACCCCGAAAGTCTTTCTTCGCTTACCGAAACAGAGGAAACATTAGCCGTAGGTCTAGAAGCATATACGGCAGGTTGGAATGTACTCCTTTGTATGCAAACGCATCAGAATGTACGAATACTAGACTACTTAAAAAGCAAGAGAATACATATCCGAACAGCGATGAATGAGAATGACTTTCTGCAGGCTCTGGCATCTAAGAATCAATGTTATGATGTGATGTTTATTCAACCAGACTTGCTTGGACAGCATTTTGACTCGTTCCTACCCATTATCAACAGAATTAACCCTGAGGTAGCAGTCGTACTCTTAGTCGATAAGAAACCGAATGATCTTTCCGAAACAGTCGTAACAATCAAGCCATGCAGCCCCCCCCACCAGTGGATCCAAGCTATGATTGATGCTCGCAGTCGCGTTAAATTGACAACCACTTCTCATTTATTAAACGAAAGCCATACATGAAACCATCGCAAACCCTTGCAAGTGCACAAACGCCCTCGTCTGAGACGCTCGAATGCATCAAACATGATCAGGACATTTACCTATACTTGAATCGACAACCCGTTTGCTCCACACGAGCCTTTGAACCGGAAGTTGCCCTTGCACGCGCAGGTTGTAGTCGTATTCATAACTATCGAGCGCCAAAAATGTTATTGGCTGGCCTAGGACTGGGCCATTGTCTTCATGAAGTTCTGACGCTAGCACCAGCCAAAGCAAGCATCCATGTGGCTGAACGAATGAAAGCACTGATCGAGTGGCACCGCCATCTACTGGGAGAAACAGCACGCAATGCCCTGCTGGATTCGCGCCTCACAATACATACGGTATCGACAGCAGCAATCTTGCATCACCTAAAACTACGGTTCGATGCTATTATGCTTTCTACAGATCCATCTATGACAACGGCATCAAGAAATACGCTTCGTGTCTGTGCCGCCAATCTCAACCCCAAAGGCATTATTTGCATCAAATCCAGCCGCGAAGATTCAGCCCAAATAAAGGGCGTGCTGGAAAGCTGCCGGTTGCGCACGACTATAAAGCCCGTTGGAGCCCGTCCCAGGTCACGCACACGCGCACACGCAATCATCTGCGCAGCGCAACGGACGGAATTTCTGCCCGCGACAGACTAAAACGGAACTAAAGGAACCTGCGTAATGCTTTTTCGGGTGCAGTGTCGCGCAGGAGCGACTCACCGATCAAAAATCCCTGATAACCATATCTTTCTAAATCCAAAATATCTTCGCGGGTTTTTATTCCACTTTCTGCAATACGCAATCGATCCGCGGGTATCTCTTCAGATAAGCGCCGAGCAGTATCCAAAGTCGTCTCCAGCGTCTGCAAATTGCGGTTGTTGACCCCGATGATTGCTTCGTCAAGCGGGATGACACGCTCAAGCTCCTCTGGACTATGCACCTCCGCCAACACGTCTAGCCCAAGAGCAAGTGCCTCTCGATACAGTAATAACATCTCTTGTCTATCCAATGCGGCCGCAATCAGTAACACAACATCTGCCCCCCAAGCTGCCGCCTCGAGAATCTGATAAACGTCGCAAATGAAATCTTTTCGTAAAACCGGCAAATCAACGCTCGCCCGCACGGCGCGCAAATCCTCCTCGCAGCCTTGAAAATGATTTGGCTCGGTCAGCACGGAGATCCCAACCGCACCAACAGCAGCATACCCCGCAGCAATACCTGCCGGATCATAATCAGCACGCAACACCCCCGCAGAGGGGCTAGCCTTTTTCACTTCAGCAATAATCGATGTTGTGGTTGTGCCTCGCAAACGCTCCACCAAGCTGTGATGCACCCGCAATGCGGCAGCCTCCTGCAATTTTTCTTCGGAGACAACGGCACGTGCATTCATCACGGCAGCTTTTCGCTCCGTCATAATTTTACCTAAAACATCCATCAGAATACCACCATTCCATCTGAATCATTCTCAAATCCAATATCAGGATCTGATCTCATGCCAACCAACGCAAATACACCGAACGCATTCTCGAACCATTCTGTTTGTAGTCACACATCAGGCAAAAAAGGCCCAAAGCGAATAACTACTTAGCGCATCGAACAATCGACTAGTTTCCTAAGCGCTTGTGATGCGGCCCCCGAGTCGATCGAGTCATTAGCAAGCTTCCAACCGGCATCGAGTGTATCCGCTTTTCCCCCTGCAACGATAGCAGCAGCCGCATTCAGGCATACAATGTCGCGAGCAGGCCCTTTTTCTCCAGACAGGATCAATCGAATCATACCAGCATTCTTTTCCGGGTCTCCTCCTTTGAGATCAGCAGCAGTTGCATAATCTTCTAAAAAACGAAGCGGATCAAATTCATATGTTTTCACGCGTCCATCCGCCCATTCGCTCACGCGAGTCGGCGCCGTTGTGGTTATTTCGTCCATACCATCATGACCATGTACAACAAATGCACGTCTACTTCCCAAGCGTCCCAATACCTCCGCAAATGGTTCGGTCAACTCAGCAGAAAATACACCAAGTATTTGTCCGCGTGCCCCGGCAGGATTTGTCAACGGACCCAGCATGTTGAAAATCGTCCGCACACCTAACTCTTTTCGTGGCCCCATGGCATACTTCATGGCAGGATGCAACTTGGGTGCAAAGAGAAAACCAATTCCCGCCTCACGCACACAATCCTCTACCTGCTCTGGTGGAATGTCGAGATTAACACCCAACGCCATAAGTACATCTGCAGACCCGCAGGCACTTGAAATAGCCCGGTTCCCATGCTTTGCAACAGGAACACCAGCCCCAGCCGTAACAATTGCCGCTGCAGTGGAAATATTGAAACTCCCACTATCATCCCCACCGGTGCCACATGTATCCACTACAGGTGCCCCACCTGTATCAATACGTACGGCATGCCGCCGCATACTGGCTGCACCACCGGCCATTTCGTCAACCGTCTCTCCCTTCATGCGTAAAGCAATAATAAAGCCCGCAATCTGTGCAGGGGTTGCCTCTCCCGACATGATAACGTCAAATGCCGCTCCCATTTCGGATTCCTGCAAATCCCGACGTTCCAGTAATGTTTGCAAATATGCTTTCATCTATACCTCCTTTCAAAACGGAAAAGCTTAAACATCGAAATCCTACATCCAGCTATTTTCCCGTTTACAGATTAACGAGCCATTCGGATCAATGGCCTCACGCTGCGGCTCTTCTCCTTTTCAACCTTTCAGCTTTTCCCCTCTCTCTCTTCCGCCATATCCTTGAAATTCCGCAGTAACCGTTTACCGGATGGTGTCAAAACGGATTCAGGATGAAACTGCACACCATATGTGGGATGTGACGTATGATGCAACCCCATGATTTCACCGTCTTCGGTGCGCGCGTCCACAATCAAGCAATCCGGCATGGTTTCCTCGATGATCGCGAGAGAGTGATAACGTCCTGCCGGAAAAGGATTGGCCATGCCTTTGTACAACGGAGTCTCATCATGCATCACAGCAGACGTTTTTCCATGCATAATACTCTTGGCATGATGCACGGTAGCCCCGAATGCCACGCCGATGGATTGGTGGCCCAGACAAACCCCCAACAAAGGCACCCTACCACTCATGCGTTCGATCAATGCAACGGAAATACCTGCTTCGGCCGGTGTACATGGCCCCGGAGAAATAACAACGCCATCCGGTTCCAACCTCTCAACGTCTTCCACCGAGATGGCATCATTCCGGAAAACCTTGATATCGGCTCCCTGTCCGCGCATAACCTGAACGAGGTTATATGTAAAAGAATCATAATTATCGATTAATACTATCATGACACATACCGTAACCCGCAAAGGTTTACGGAACCTCCAGTCCATTCAAAGCCATATCCACTGCCCTGCGCATACCGCGGGATTTGTGACACGTTTCCTCATACTCTTTCGATGGATCACTATCAAAGACGACGCCAGCACCCGCCTGGACGGAAACCTCTCCCCCCTTGGCCTCCAGTGTGCGGATGGTGATGGCAAAATCCATGTTTCCATTATAGCCAATATAACCGATCGCCCCTCCATAAACCCCACGTGGCCCTGGCTCCAACTCGTGAATAATTTCCATGGCCCGTATTTTGGGAGCACCGGACAGGGTTCCTGCAGGAAAAGTAGCCCGCAATACGTCGTAGGCATCAAGCCCTTTCAATAAAATCCCCTCAACATGCGAAACCATATGCATCACATGGCTATAGCGCTCTATCACCATGTAATCGGTCACCTGCACGCTACCGGGCTCGGCGATACGCCCGATATCATTGCGTCCCAAATCCACCAGCATGACATGCTCCGCCTTTTCCTTTGCATCTGACAGTAGGTCATCCGCAAAGGCTCGATCCTCTTGCTCCGTCTGGCCACGCGGTCGTGTACCGGCAATGGGACGCACCTCAACGCGATTGCCCGTGAGACGCACCATCAATTCCGGTGAAGATCCAACAAGGGTCTGATCGCCGAGTTTCAGAAAAAAGGTATAGGGGGAAGGATTCAAAAGCCGCAACGCACGATATAGTTGCAAAGGAGGAAGCGTGGATTGCGCTGTAAATCGCTGACTCAATACCACCTGGATGATATCACCCTCCACAATATACTCCTTGGCCGACCGGACGGATGTCTCAAACGCCTCGCGGGTCATATTCGGACAAAACGTAGCGGCTGGATATTTCTGAGCGGCTGGCATTCTATGCTCTGCCAACGAATCAACAATGCTGGCAATTTCCCCTTCCGATTGATCATAGAGGGCAGCCGCGCATTCTGCTTCCCGCGGTCTTGTACAAAACACGATTTTCAAGGTATGCCGCACATTGTCGAACACAATGAGTTTATCCACTTTGAGAAATCGACTCGTCATCGTTGCGCACGTTTTCGGTTCTTTTGGCCGAGGCAGTTTTTCAAAATCACCCGCCGCCTCATAAGCCAGAACGCCTACAATGCCCCCAGCAAAACGAGGCAATCCGGCAATTTCGGCTACGCGCAAGCCTTGATAGACTTCTCGTAGCTTTTCCAGATCTTTCGTCGCACCTTGGCTGTGGTCTACTTCCAGATACAGCTCCGGGTTCATCCCTACAAATGAGTAGCGCCCCCAAGTCTCCCCTCCTTCCATACTTTCAAAAAGGAAGGCGTTTTCATCTTCACAGAAACGACTTAAGACAGAAACAGGCGTTTCCCCATCAGCCAAAACTTCACAATAGACCGGCACCACATCATAGGCCTCGGCTAGCTTTATATATTCAGACTTTTCCGGATACACATTTTCCTCAAACAACGCATAAAAATGCAACGTTAACAATTGGTGTAGCATTGCAATATAGTTGCGCCCAGATGTCAATCTCTTACCCAGTCATAATGGAACGATGCCATCCCTTTTGCCACGATTCTCACTTGTGTCATTTGAAACACTCCGATATATTTCATGCACGCAAAAATGCATAATGATGGAAGGAAAGGATAGTATATGAGCAAGGAACGGGAAGAAGGGACAGAACTTCAGTTGGATTTCTCCAAAATCGCAAAAATCGCAGAAACGGCGCCCGATGTCATTCCTGTCGCCGTTCAGCACGCCGATACCAAAGAAGTCATTCTCGTGGCCTATACCAATGAATATGCGCTTCAAACTTCAATAAAAAAACGTACCTTGGTACTCTGGAGTACCTCCCGAAACGAATTGTGGGAGAAAGGTGCTACCTCTGGAGAAACATTTGCGTTGCTTGAAATTCGGGTGAATTGTGAACAAAATTCACTGCTGTATATCGTCCGACCCCGCCGCGGCAATATCTGCCATACCAAGAATCAATCTGGCGAACCGAGAAATTGCTATTACCGCAAACTTTCCATGGAAACCGGCAAATTAGAAAACCTCGATCCGTGACCTATGCCCTCTTACCGTTGTGCGTACTGCCATAAGAAACTGGAAGAACAGCTGCAACCGCATTGCCCGCATTGCGGCAGGGTTATGCTTCTACCGAAAAATGCTTACCCTAAAAAACAACAGAAGCGTAGACACAACCGGCAAGACGAGGATGATGCCACGATTGCGGTTCCCCATTTCCGCCCCGGTAAGAATCCAGCTATCCTAGGGGGCATCATACTTGTTTTCATTCTGCTTGGGTCACTGATTACCACCCAATTGCAAACAACCCAGGACATAACAGCCCAGCAAGATGACCCCATTGCCAGAGCGTGGCGAGAAGTCGATGCCCTAACGGAGGCATTGCACCGTTTCCATGAAGATACAGGACGTTTTCCAACAGAAAAAGAAGGTCTAGTCGCCCTCGTGCAAAACCCAGGCGTTGAAGGCTGGGATGGACATTACGTAAATATCATCCATCCCGACCCTTGGCGTACCCCATATCGTTACACCATCACCGCAGAAACGCCCGAAGTACGATCTGCCGGCCCAGATCAAACGTTCGGAACCGAAGCTGACATCTACAAATAAACAAATGTTGCATATAGAGAAAACTCCTTGAAAGATACGAAGAAACCAATATCTTTTTTCGCTTCTATCGAATTGTATAAATGTTCAAATCAACGTACACACAGGTTATCAAGAAGGCATCAATATGACAGGGAAAGAAATCATCCTGCAGGCAATGCGAGGGGAACAAACCCAACGACCAGCATGGCTACCTTTTGTAGGCTGTCATGGCGGCAATTTGTTGGGCAAAACCGCGACAGAATATTTGCAATCAGCAAGCCTTATGGTGGAAGGGCTCAAAACAGCCCATCAATTGTACCAACCAGATGGATTACCCATAACGTTTGACCTGCAAATTGAGGCAGAAATACTCGGCTGCAAATTGCATTGGGCCGACGAAGTACCGCCCTCCGTCATTACCCATCCGTTGGAAGAATCCCTCGATCTATCTTCCTTACCCAGATTTGATGGTTCAAAAGGACGACTGCCTGTCGTTATGTCCGCGCTTGAAACCCTGAAGACGGAAATGGGTGACACGACTGCATTATATGGACTGATCTGTGGTCCATTCACGCTTGCCTTGCACCTGCGCGGCAACAACATTTTTCTGGATATGTTTGATGATCCAGATGCGGTAATCAAGCTAACAGATTACTGTGCCGATATTGCAGTCAAAATGGCTGATACCTATATTCGGCATGGTGCCGATGCCATCGCGGTAGTAGATCCGATGACAAGCCAGATTTCCCCAGAGCATTTCACCACATTCGTGGCTCCCGCCATGAACAAAGTATTTGATTCCATTCGTAAGCAAAACTCTCTGTCATCGATCTTCGTGTGCGGTGATGTAACGCGTAACTTGGAAGTCATGTGCGATACGCGTGCCGACAATATCTGTGTGGATGAACAGATATCCATGCTGGAATTAAAAAAGCTATGCCAAGAACGCAAGAAATCGTTTGGTGGAAATATAAAACTGACTTCTGTGCTGTTACTTGGAAATGAGGAAGATGCCCGCAGAGAAGCAGTTGACATCATAGACACAGCTGGAAACAAGGGCTTTATCCTGGCGCCCGGCTGTGATCTACCCTACCACACACCCAGCCCAAACCTTGCAGCCGTAGCTGAAGTGGTTCACGACGAATATAAAAGACAGGTAGCGCGTGAGACACAAACGTCGGCAGAGGACGCGTTCGATGACATTGAAGTCCCTGCATACCAAAAGCATAGGGAAGTCATCGTAGATGTCATCACGCTTGACTCTACCTCGTGCGCACCTTGCCAATACATGATGGATGCCGTCGAAAAAGCCGCAGCAAAATCCTTTGTCAAAGTCTATATCAACGAACACAAAATAAAGGCACGCGCAGGTCTCGGCATGATGAAAAAACTTGGGGTACAGAATCTGCCAACCATCTGTATCGACGGCGAAGTCGCCTTCGCTTCTGTGATTCCCGATAGCAAGACATTGGTGCGAGCCATCGAAAGCCGGGCTATTAGCAAAAATATTGAAGGCTTGATGCGAGGATAATACACATGCCGGATCAAATCCCCATTTGCCTCGTGACAGGATTTCTAGGAGCTGGCAAAACAACCTTGCTCAAACAGATTATCGCACGGCATGCAAATCGCAAAATCGTGTACCTCGTAAACGAATTCTCACCGCGGGACATCGATGGTGCCATTGTCGCCGACAAGACACCAGACGTCATTACCATTCCAGGCGGCAGTATTTTTTGCACATGTCTCGTTACAACGTTTATAAGCCAATTGCGTCAGCTTGCGGCACAACACGAGAAAAAGGAAGGCATCGTCATCGAAGCAAGCGGAATGGCCAATCCTAAAGTCATACATCAAATGCTGTCCGAAACCCAACTGGACCATCAATACCGTATCGCACGCATCATTACGGTTGTAGACCCTGGAAGTTTTCACAAACTCCGTAAAACATTACCTGGCATTCACGATCAAATCAAAATGGCCGACCTTGCGATTATTAACAAAAGTGACTGCTTTGATGCATCTACAATCGAAGAAACCAAAGCTGACATTCGTGACATAAAACCAGATATCAGCCTGCATGCCGTTTCGCACTGTCAAATTGCTTTTTCCCTATTTCCCCCATCAAAAAAAGTGAATGTGCCACATGATATGCAGAATGCCGAATACGCGCGCTGCCGCGACCCGAACTACCAGACATGCGAAATTACCCCTGTTCGCCCTTTGAGCCCGCATGAACTCAAGAACATGCTTGATACATTATCCGAGGATATCTTCCGGCTTAAAGGCTATATGAATTGGAAACAACAGTGTTATCATGTAGACTGGAATACCTCAGGCTTTACAGCAACCCCCGTCAAAGTATGCCACCCCCCCACGATAGTATGTATACATCGCGCAGCCCCGAGCGCTGCGCTGAACCGTTTTCTAGACCAGTTACAAGGCTAATTTACGCTACAGCCGCCTCCAAAGCCTGTGCAAAATCAGCCTGAATATCAGCAATGTTTTCCAGTCCGACCGCCACACGCACAAACTCGGGCGTAATCCCACAGGCAAGTTGATCTTCGGGCGAAACCTGTTGATGTGTCGTGGATGCAGGATGAATCACGAGCGTTTTGGCATCGCCAACATTTGCCAAATGGCTTGCCAGTTTCACCGAATTAATGAACTTGGCCCCTGCTTCTGCTCCACCCTTGATGCCAAATCCCAGCACAGCGCCGAAACCACCCTTGAGATATTTCTTGGCCTGTTCATGATAGTTATGCTCCGGCAAACCGGTATAGGCGACCCATTCGACTTCCGGGCGCGCTTGCAACCACTGGGCCAGAGCCAACGCATTCTCACAGTGTCGCTGGATGCGTAATGGAAGCGTTTCAACCCCCTGCAACAGTAAAAACGAATTGAACGGGCTGGCGCAGACACCAATATTGCGCATCCCATCTACCCGGGCACGAATAATAAAGGCAATATTGCCCATGCCCGGAACATCTTTCAACGCATCCCAATAAACCAGTCCATGATACGCAGCGTCAGGCTCCGTAAAGAGCGGATAACGACCCGACCCCCAGTCAAATTTCCCACTGTCGACAATGATTCCACCAATCGAGGTACCATGACCTCCAATCCACTTCGTTAGCGAATGCACAACAATATCGATGCCATGTTCAATTGGACGGCATAAAACCGGAGCAAACGTATTATCGACAATCGTGGCAACACCCTGCGCATGTGCGACATCGGCAATACCAGCCAAATCAGGTACATCGCCCTTTGGATTACCCAGACTTTCCAGAAAAACGGCTTTCGTATTCGGCTTGATGGCAGACGCGACCTTTTCAGGAGTAATGTCATCCAGAAATGTTACCTCGATACCAATTCGCGGAAAGGTGTGCCGGAACAGTGTATCCGTGCCGCCATATAAGGACGCCGATGCGACAATATGATCACCTGCAGACGCAATCGTATGAATCGATAAAAAAATGGCAGCCATCCCACTGGAAGTAGCCAGCGCTGCCACGCCTCCCTCTAATGCCGCAATCCGTTTTTCCACCACGTCATTAGTCGGATTCATCAGCCGCGAATAAATATTACCAAATTCACGCAACCCAAACAGATTTGCGGCATGCTCTGTATCCTTGAACACATAACTCGTCGTCTGGTAAATCGGCACGGCCCGAGAACCAGTAGTCGGGTCAGCTTCTTGCCCCGCGTGTAAACTCAATGTCTCAACATGATTACTTGTTGTCATCTCTCTTCTCCATCTGTTTTGTACCTGTCTCCCGGACATACATCCCATTTATATAAGCCATACTGCATAACCGAACACTGCCAACCCGTAAACATAACATCATATATCATACATCAATTGCGCCCCATGGCGTAATTTGTCAGCCTCGGCAACAAGCCCCGCAATCGTTATACTGGATAATTCTTTCTCCATACACAATTGTATCGCACTCCACATCTGGCTCGTTGCTGCAATCGTAGGATGTACGCTTAACAACTCCTCTTCCGGTATAAATGTCAAGCTCCCCTCGGCAGCCTCCACAACATCTAGAACACGAACAAGATGAGCCTCGCGTGCCAATGTAAAGCCACCTCGCGCACCACGATGGCTCGTAACCAAGCCGCCTCCACGCAAACGAATTAAAATCTGCTCCACATAATCTGCCGAGATTTCCTCCGCATCAGCAATATCCTGCTTGCGCGAAGGTGCCGGATTTACCCCTTGACGTGCCAAATACACCATAATACGCAACGCATAGCGGCTCTTAGAGGACACACGTAACATCATTACCCCATTTATACATTACTTTTATAATCAACTTATCCGTATATTATGCCAAATGCAGGAGGTGGCAAGAAAAAAGTACGGAAACGAAATCACCGCGATTTCTTAGTCCGCCTAAATCAGGGATGATTCTACTGCAGTCATATCTTGTAAGGAAATATCAGCCAATTGGACTTGAAGCACTTGTTGGATATTTCCCAGTACGTGATGAAAACCGCAATTGTCTTGATGCTGACAAGAATTTGCCTCAGGTGTCGTACACTGGTTCAAAAAGACTGAATCCGGCTCTACAATCAGCAAAAGATCCAGTAGCGAAATATGCTGCGGTTCGCGTCTCAACGTAAGACCGCCCTTTTTACCCTTACGGCTGGTCAGAATTCCGGCATGGCTTAAGTTGAGTACAATTTTTCGCAAAAACCGGTATGGCACACCTGTTATATCCGCTAGATATTTGGTGGAAACCGGGGCTGTCTCAGGCAAGGCTTGATTGCGAGCCAACCATAAAACGGCACGGATTGCATAATCTGTCTCACGTCTAATCATGTCAGTTTTCCTCCGTGAGCAGCTGCCCAACTTCAATAACAATATCGTGCAAAACATGAACCCAGATTTCGAGAAAATAATATTTTCTCGTACAAAAGAGAGAGGGCGCTCCCCAAGGCGAATGCCCTGCATTTCGCCGAAACAATAGCCCTACCCGCGCACACTTCTTGACAAGCTGCACTTCGCATTGCATGATGCCATCTCGAAAGTTGCTGCCCCCATCGTCTATCGGCTAGGACATCAGGTTCTCATCCTGAAAAGCGGGGTTCGATTCCCCGTGGGGGTGCCATCGGCAAACCGGCAGCAGCTGACACATCTTGCCAATCGCAGCCAAGAACCGACACGCCAAACACTTACTAACTTACCCCCGGTTCTAGCCCGCATATCCCACAAACTTCGTAGCGAGAGTGTGACGCGTGCGTCATAGCGGGTTCGCGGCGCAGTGTGGCGGGCGACAGTGTGTAGAAACACATGGAGGTCGCCACGCAAGTCGCGGGCCCGATATGACGTGCGATTCGCACTCGCAGTAGATGGCTTGTGAGATATGCGGGCTAGTTCTGCCCTTTACCCGTAAATAGACACTGGACAACTGCGTCCACGTCATGCATACTCTCAGCATGAACACACAGAACCAGATCAAACAAGTGCTGTCGGTGCCCGAGAATATAGAATACGTTG
>PXBF01000167.1 GCA_003567005.1 PVC group bacterium | reverse complement strand
TGATTTGCCTAACAAAACGCGAAGGGAAACAGAAACAGCATGCCGGAGAGAACACTGATGATTAGCCCCGCAACGGCATACTTCTTAGACGGATCTCTGAACAATGCCATTATGCATAGAATACATGCGACCGGCAGACCAAGCAGGATGAGGGCTCCTACCAGGAACCCAAGCGGCGAACCTCAGCCAAACCCCGGTAACCCTAAAATGGCACACAAAATCAAAACCCATGGCGACAAGGATAACCAGAATCCCATTTTACCCAGTTGTATCTTTTTCATGTGTTTCCCCTAACCATCGTATGCAAATCACGAAGGTAGACTCGCATTTCCATGCCTTACATGCCAGAAACTTTTACACATTGGATGGTCAATCATTGAGACCGTTATACGATGCATACGAGGGGTTCCAGTATCGTAGCAAACAACAAGCACCCTATGCATATAATACAACTTCACGGGATACTCCACCTTTCGAGCCGGAGGACCCGGAGGGGGCACCGTCTCGTGAATCGCTAATTAAACCGTAAATCTGGGAAGCCACCATTTAGCCAATCTTGACGCTGTAGACACTTTGCGACTAAGCCGCCATAATCCATTTTCTATCACGGCTTTAAGTATCTTTAACGACCCCTGGAGCCCTTAAGCCCCGGCTTTCTCCACAAAAACAGCCGTTTAAGGTGCATGTGCGGCGCATCCCATCAGAGGCGGATGTCAGAAGGGCGAAACCCAACAGGTACCATTCGCTCAATTAGACAAATTAGCGGTTGCATCCCTGTCCTCTTCTGCGTATTTCTTCGTATTCTGCGGTTTCCGGAACAGGATTCTTCTCCCCTCTTGCCGTCCGTACACTGCCCGATCCCTCGGCGACTGCATCCGTTCCGGGGTGATGTGCTTGTGAAGAACAAAGAAATCAATCCATTTTTCAACAATATCATCCGCGTAAACTGACCCTCCTTTTGATGGCGGTCAATATCTCCTCAAAAAATGCAATGGGCATGGGTCGTGATTACGGCACAAGCTTCAATCGTACGATATAAAACATGCGGTCTTTACCCTCTTCCAATTCGACAATGGCATTTGTCAGGCCGTCCTCGGTGGTATTTACGGTCTTGATGTGGGTTTCAAAATTATCGTTGAGATCATCGGTGGCGTAAATATCGTACGCGGCATTCTTTTGTGCAGGCCAGCTAAGTTGCAAGGCATCCGCCGGTTTATCTACTCTTTCAATCTGGAATCCTTCCCGAAAATATTTATAGGCACCGGCGGGGATGTCACCTTCTTCAGGACCTACCAACTCACCCTTTCCCTTGTCGTAGTCCCATGCGCCCCAGTATTCGAGGCCTACTTCGTCTCCCCACATCAGGAAATGGGTGTAGTGCCAAGATGCGCGTCGGAAGCGAAGGGTAATGAATTCCTTGTGTTGCTTTTGATCTGTGTGGGCAATCCGGCTCTGTTTGACCTGAACATCTGTTAGTTTTACACGGAAAAAAGGTGCTTTGGGATTTTGTGGATCAATGACAACCAATTCCCATTCCGGCAGAACATCAGAAGAAGAGGCATGTAAAGCCAGTAGCGGGCTGTTTTCACTTATTTCCTTTTGGATTAAAATCTGCTGATCTTCAATGTTGCTCCCTTCATGAAGATGCTTTTGTATCAAGGTCGCACGGTTCCATCCCTGATGCTGGTTAATGGTGATATTGCCGAACAACGATTCGCTGCGAAAGTACATATCTTTTTCCGCTTGCAAAAGGTTGACCGCGAACCATAACAGCATAATAGCGTATCTGCGTTTTCCTTTAATTGTCATCAGCGTCATCTTCTAAATCTTGCATGCAAAAAGCGTTTTTACCATTCGGTATTTGACTGTATGTCCCAACCCGCCTGAAAAACCAAATCGACCTCTCCATCGGCATCGAAAGTATAGTAGGTCCATCGAATTTTCCGATAACGCAGGGATACTTCCTGCTGAGCTGCCGTGCTTGAAGTTTTAAGTTTCGCGGAGGACACGAACACGGTTTCCAGTTCGATTTGATAGAAGGGCTTGTCTTGACCCTGATGATAAAAGCGCAGTTCTGCCTGCGGGTAATGCATTCCATCGGCGGTGCGCTTGAATAGCTCGGGAGAGCTTCTGGTTAGGAGCGAAGCAAAACCCACGTCATCAAAGTCGGGCGGTTTGGGATCCATGGGGGCGCTTTCGTTCTTAACGCCCCATGAAACAGACTCGACTTCCAAGGCTTCTTCCAATCCCTCAATCTCCAAAATGATTGAGGGGGCTCCGTAGGAAGAGCCGGCTAGGTACACAAGAAGACAAATGAGAGAAAGTGTATGCGATTTCCATTGGTGGGGGCATAACATGTTCACCTCCATATCTTTTATGATTTAACAGTA
Organism: PVC group bacterium; assembly: GCA_003567005.1. Classification (GTDB taxonomy): domain Bacteria; phylum Verrucomicrobiota; class Kiritimatiellia; order UBA8416; family UBA8416; genus T3Sed10-140. The sequence goes on along the minus strand of PXBF01000167.1, from coordinate 2,896 downwards.
ACGATTACTCTTTCAGTGTAATCGCGTCAGCCGGATCGGTCAAGGGTTTGTTCTGTCCAACTTCGAATGTCATTTACATCGTCGGGTATGATACATTGGTAAGCGTTAGCTCCCCCTTTAACACTCGAGCGGAACGGACAGAATCGAGTGTGATGTTATGCCACCGTGGCAATTCCGGCATTGATCCCGTTTAGCGGGCGCAGTTTGTCGACTTTGGTGTTTTTTAACCGACGGCAGCCCTGCGAGCACATCCTTGAGATAAACATAAGGGGTGTTATCGAGATCCCCTCCAGTTCTCGACGATCGTATCGATAATTGCGTCTCTCTGGAACGCTTCCGTGTGCCTGAGAAGCAGTCACACATCAGGAACTATCTGATGAATTGGATTTCTTTTAGCCAGCCTTCACATAACGATGTCCACACGCAAAGGTATGGATGATCCTTTGCCAGCCCTACCCCATGCTTGCCTGTCATAAAGACATGTAAAGCATGCCGCACGCGGTGCCGCGACAGTGCTTGCGCAAAAAGCAAACTGTTTTCGACGGGTACGCTTTCATCGTCTGCCGTATGCCACAAAAAAGACGGGGGCGTCTTTTCGTTCACCTGTGTTTCATTTGATAAACCTTCCAACAACGCTTCCGGGGGGTCCGAGCCGAGCAGGGCTCGACAAGAACCATCATGCCGGTATTTCCCAAATGTGATCACCGGATAACAAAGAATCTGCACATCAGGTCGACTGCTACATCTCTCAACAGGATCCACCGCATGCGGATCGCCATGATCATAGCGGGTGCCGACGGTTGCGGCCAAATGTCCGCCTGCTGAAAAACCAAGTATCCCTACCCGCTTTTCATCTATGCCATACGCTGCGGCACGGGCACGCACAAGCCGTATCGCACGCTGGGCATCCATCCAAGGAACCGGGTGACGATAAGGCGAAACACGATAATCCAATACAAACGCAGACACCCCAATACTGTTTAACCACAAGGCAACCGGGGCTCCTTCATGCTGTGCTTTATGACAATACGCTCCACCGGGACATACAATAACGGCAGGACCTTTATCGCTCCCTTCCAATAAATACGGCATCAAACTCGGCTTCTCTTGCGCAATGGCAGGATCGAATCCGGGCACCGTATCATCCCATAAGTGTATTTTCATCAAATCGCTTCCCACAAATGTCTGTTATTTAAGGCACCTTGTGGCCAGGTCGCTGTAACCCTTTCTCTATTAAAATATTACCCACTTATATAGGGGCTTGTGTCCCACCAAATAACTCATTTTGCACAAAAATCGTGATGCGAGAGGTAGAGAGGACAAGATAATTCGAGAACGAAGTCTTATGCACAGCAGTCACCCCCAAAAAACGCGAACGAAGCCGCCCGCCACAAGTAATGGTATAAAGATGGGGCGGATGACGGGATTTGAACCCGCGACTTTCAGAACCACAATCTGATATGCGAACCGCTTTTTTGTTGGTTATTAGTGGTTTTCACTTGGATTATTTGGCTTGTGTGTGTTTTTGTGTGTGTATTTTGCTTGTTGAATTGCTGTGATTGCTTCATATTATTTCCTGTGGTTTCAAAACGATGGGAGGTTGAATATGGCGCTTATGCTTCGGAGACAACGCAACGGGGAATACCGCCCTCGCTGGTATGGAGAGTACAAGGACGAGAAGGGCAAACGCAAGATAATCAACACGGGCGTGAATTGGTCGGGCAAACCTCCCAGCTCTGGAAGCTTGCGGGATCGTGGTGATGCAACTTTTGAACTGAGTCGCGAACGGGCGAAAGCGTCTCTGGATAAATACCGGGAGGAGGCGAGGCAAAAAGGAAATGCCGCGCACCTTGTGGAAAGGCTGATCGAGACCAAGACCGGGCGGGCGGTTGAACACACGAAAATTGCGGAGCTGGCGAATAAGTGGGTATCCCCTGCTCGCCGGAAATCGATTACGGATCAACATGCAAAAGTCACGGAGGCGGAGTTTCAACGTTTTTTGACATTCCTCTCGAAACACAAGTCGGAGGCAGTTTACCTCTATGAGGTGACCCATGCCGAGGCGGAAGCCTACGCGAAGGATTTGTTTGATAGCCTCGCCCCTCGTACAGCGCGTGGGCACCTTGCGCTGCTTCGCAATGCCTTTGAAAAGTTTATGCCGATTGGTGCATCGAATCCATTCGAGAGCATTATCGTGCCCAAAACAGCAAAAGACGCGACGGTTCATCGGCGTCCGTTTACGGTGGCTGAGATCCAGGCGATTCTGGAAGCGGCGGCGGATGATGATATGATGCGGGATTTGATCACGGCTGCAGCATGTTCTGGATTGCGTCGTGGCGATCTGTGCACGTTAACGTGGAAGTCTGTGGATATTCCCGGCGGGATGCTGACCGTCAAGACATCCAAGAGTGGTGCCGAGGTGGAAATCCCGATCTTTGCTCCCCTGCAAGCGGTTTTGGAGTCGCGCAAAGGGAATGGATCGAAGTATGTGTTTCCAGAGGCTGCTGAAATGATGGCGCGGAATCCACAAGGCTTGTCGTACCGTTTCAAGCAGGTTGTCGCGCGAGCACTGGATGCCGGGACGGACGAGGTGGTAGAGCAAGTCATAGATGCCGCTGAAATCGAGCAGGAGTGCACGAAGGCTATCATGGACAATGTGCCCGAGAGTCCTAGACGGTATCGCATCTTGACCGCATTTGAGCGGTACTGTAAGGGCGAGACATACCGGGAGATCGAAAAAGAGACAGGGATTCCCAGAGGGGTGATTTCCGCGGATCTGCGGCATGTAGAAACCTGGACGGGAAAACGCTTTGTGCGGTCGGTGCGGGGGCGTGACATAAAAGAGCAGATTGCACGGGTAACGCGGACCGAGCGCAAACATGGGCAAAAGGCAGCC
>PXBF01000119.1 GCA_003567005.1 PVC group bacterium | reverse complement strand
TGGCCGGTTCATCGTCTGGGACACGGCTATAAACGGGGATTGGCCGCCGATGTGTACGGCTTCGTTCTTCGAAAGGATTCTACCGTTGTGGAAGAGAAGTATGGCGAGCAAGCAGAGATTGCAAATGACAAGGGAATTGCAAGATGGCAGATCCCTTCTGTTCGCTCGCCAAAACCGAAAGACCCTGTTCCGCTTCGGTTTTCCGTTCGACTGCGACTTTCTTATACTCTTTTACGGAAGGGATACGACGCCATGCTGGATCGGTATGCCCGTATACATTCGGGAAAATAGAAATGAATGTTTTATTGTATGCTCCCTCGCTGGCCGGCCATCCGCAGGTGTATTGCCGGGTTATATCCCGTGCTCTGCTTGATGCCGGGCATACGGTTATTATTCTAAGTCCGTCGGGAAAGCATGATTGGCGGGCGCAATGGCCTCCACTCCGTCCACTTGCGGATGAAATACGTGTTGTTGATGTTGATGTTCGGCAGTACGTCGGGGATCTGCCAGAGTCTTTGACAGCAGAGCAGATGGCGGCGATTCAGGATCAACACCAGGTGGATTCGACGCTATTTATTGAGGGGGACAAGTGGGCGAGGCAGTTCCGGCGGATCGCTGCTGGTGACGCCTCGCGCCTTCGGGGGCGTGTTTGCGCGATTTGCGACCGTGCCAGTGAGTGGTATCCCGGAGAGGATCCCTATACCGGGAAAACAGAGCCCCTGATCGCTCCCACGATTCGTCAGACCGCCGGGCGCATCCGTCGCCGACTGTTCAATTATTCCGAAACACAGGGCTATTACTATGAGCATGTATTACTCCGTGGCCGGGTTGTTGACGCCTTGATTGTCAAGGACGAGCGGATTGCGCAACGCTTCGGTGCCCCGGTATTCTGGATGCCGGAGATTCACAAGGTATTCGATACGACGCCGCATGAGCGCCGAGGGGCGGATTGGCATCAATTCGCCGACCCGATCCGTGCGTACGTGGCGAGGGCAGGCGCGGACAATGTGTTGCTCTATTTCGGCACGGGTGCCTGGTACAAGGGGTACGATGGGTTTCTACGGCTGGCCTTGCGCGATCCAAACAGCTTTGCGCTCCATGCGGGTGCGCCTGATCGGCGCGAGGCGGGAAAGCCGTATGCTATTGACGTCGATGCCGCACGGAACCAACTCTTGCACCAGGGCCGGTTGTTTGAGACCAACGCATTCGTGGAGAGCATGGATCTTGTCGATCTCGTATTCTCCTCGATCTCGCGGTTCGTCTCGACGCATCGTCTAACGCTTTCGAGCGGGACTGCGCTGCAAGCGCTGGAACAAGGGAAGCCCGTGCTCACACCAGATACGGGACTGGTAGGATGGAGAACACGCCACTTCAAGTTGGGCATGCACTACCCGTATGGGAGTGAGGACGGTTTACTGGATGCCTGGCAACAATTTCGCAGCGGCAGTCAGGATCCTGAAGCAGAACCCCTGCAGGCGTTCATGCGCCCGTTCTCGCGCTCCGAAGTGGAAAGGTTCTTTATTGAGATTCTTACCGGGGGTGAGTGGGTTGGTGCATCAAACGCGAATCGGCGGGAGGCCGCCAGAAGGAGCATACCGTGAATATCGAAGCAAGACTCCATCTGCTGGAACAGCTTTGTCGAGAGCAGCCGAAGTTGTATGTTCATCCGGCTGGCGCTCCAGCTGCGGGGCGCGAAGAGGCCTGGCCCCTTGGGTTTGAGTTTCTTCGCTGGATTGCCGAGAACCTTCCGGAAACTGCCTGCACGCTCGAGACGGGTTGCGGTTACTCCACGCTCATCTTTGCAATTTGCGGTGCCCGGCACACCGCAGTGGCACCGGACTGCGCGCAGCATGGGCGAATCCGATCGTGGTGTGAAGGACACGGTGTACCAACCGACAGCTTGCGGCTGATCGATGCCCCGTCACAACGGGTGCTGCCCAATATCGCAACGGACCCACTGAATCTGGTTTTAATTGACGGCTGCCATGCCTTTCCGGCGCCGTTCCTTGACTGGTACTACACTGCGGAGAGAATACGGGTGAACGGATGGCTGATCGTGGACGACTGCCATATTGTGACCGGTCGAATCCTGGCTGATTTTCTCGACGCGGATACCACTCGGTGGATTCCTCTCCAGCGTACATTCAAGACCGTTGTGTATCAGAAGATATCCGCAGGTCCCGTGGTTGAAGGTCTAGAGTGGACGGAACAGCCCTATTGCAGCAAGGTGCTTCGCGAACCGAACGGAGCGGGATACCTACGGCGTATCTGGCGGAAGGGAAAGCGAATGGTAAGGAGTTTCCAATGATGGTCAGTTTTACACCCCGGTGGCGGCTCATTTTTGGGGCCTTGCTGCTGGATGCGCCGCGTTTTATCGTTTGCCTGCTTATGCCAGCCGGATGGCGACGAATGCGTAACCGTAAGGACTCTGTCCGGTTTGCGCCAGATGGTCGTGGGGTGGCCTGTGAATGGGAATATACGCGGACTTTGCATATATGTGATGTATTTCCGAGGACATCGGTGTGGTTGTTGCGGAGGGCGCTGCAGGAGTGCCCTGTTCGGTTACAGACAGCCCCAGAGCATGTCGGCGAGGATGCTGTTTGCTGGAATGGAGCCGAGCAGGCAGCCGGAGACTTGACTCCGCAAGTTTCATTCCTGATCGGGCATCGCGGGTTGGAACGCTTACCTTTGCTGCTTTGGACCTTGCAATCGATTGCGGCACAGGAGCAGATTCGGTTTGAGTGTATAGTGGTTGAGCAGAGTGCCGATGAGCAAATCCGAGATGCGCTTCCATCGTGGGTTCGGTATCAGCATCAGCCAGTCGATGCTGAAATGCCTTACAATCGTTCGTCTACGTTCAATCTGGCGGCAACGCTGGCACGTGCGCCCTTGTTGGTTTTCCATGATAACGATATGATCATTCCCGCATGCTATGGCAAAGAGTTGTTTGAGCGCTTCGAGCAAGGGTATGAGGTGATTAACCTGAAGCGGTTCATCTTTTATCTGGACAAGACATCGACCGATCGATTTCCAGTGGGCCATTCTGGAAATGCATGCAAATCCGAGAGTGTTGTGGAGAATCTGGAGGGCGGAGGCAGTGTGGCTGCCAGTGCGCAGGCTTTCGGTGAGATTGGTGGGTTTGATGACGAGTTTGTCGGTTGGGGTGGGGAAGATGATGAGTTCTGGGACCGTTGTCAGACTCGTAAGGTCTGGGAGTATACTGGCTTGCCAATCCTTCACTTATGGCACGCGTCACAACCGGGAAAACGGGCGAAGGGCGGACGCGGTGAGACAACCGCTGAACTGATTGAAGCACGTATGTCGGTCCCCCCTCTGGATCGGATTGCCGTTCTCATAAAGAAAGAGCGAGGCTCTCTCGGGGGGGCACAGACATCTGCTGGCCGGCAGGGGCTCTCTCCGGCAGAAAGCCATTACAACGAATTTATTTCACGAGGCTATCGGCAGTGTGAAGAAATTTATCCGCAACACAATGCCCACTGGAAAACGTACTGGAAGCTCGAGAGAAACGATGGTGTGCAGTGCTTTTCGAAGGTGAATTATGGCTATGACGACGCTGCGATTAATGTGATCATGGGCCGCAAGGAGGCATCACTGAGCGAGTATTTTCAGCAGTTTATTCATCGTACTCCGGGCTGCCAGGTGCCGCTGGTATTGGATCATTGGGAGTCTTATTGCGGATACTTCGTGGTGTATGAATGGTTGGAACTGCAGTCACTTCCTCTCGTGTCGATACTGGAAAGCGCTGAGATGACTGGTCTTCTAACAGAACTACTTTTGTTGCTTGATGGGATTCCTCCTCCGCCTTTCTGGTCGAAAGACATGGTAATACATGATTTTGGCTGTGAAGCATGCTATCCTGCGGATGGGTGCGAAATGGCTCCGTTTGGTTTTGACCTTGATGACAATCTTTCCTTTTCGCAAACTAGCGGCAAGCTGGTTGTGCATGATTTTGAGTTTATCCAATGGGTTGCACGCGGCCTACAGGGAACTTACATAACTTTGAAATGTCTACACGAATTCCGTAAGCATCTGGTGAAGGTTGTTCGTTCAGAGAGCTCTGTGCGGCGAGTGGCTGCAACCGTTCAAAAATCCCTTCGCCGTGTCCGGATGGCTCAGGCGGCAGAGGTTCTGGTGAGGGCTCGACAGCGCAAGCATAGATGGACTGCGGGTGCACGACTCCGCCTCGAGTTATCCCGGTGGGTGGCGACGAGGCTGCCATGACGACTAAAATATTCGTGTGTATGCAAAGGTTGTTCCCGGCTGGAAAAGAGTGCATGCTAAGCATTCATACAGACGGGATGGAAGCTCATCCCAAACCATTGGAGCGTAAATATGCTTGAATATCTAACAAAAGAACGGTTTTTCGAAGTGTCTAGTTCAATTCCTGGCGGGCACTGGTCAAGGAATGTGTCTGAATTGCGGTGGCAATATCATGCCCAAGCAATTGATGTTGTGAAGACGTTGGGAATTGAAGCACCGGAGCGCGTCCTGGAAATCGGAACGATGGGTGTCTCACTTGTAAACGGCAGCCACACGATGGATTACGCAGAAAAATGGGACTTTCCCGGGAAACAGCCGACCTACTTGCATGACGCCCGGCGAACCCCTTGGCCTATACCGGCGAAATCGTATGATGTCGTGATCGCATTGCGCGTGTTCCAACATCTGGCACCGGTACAACGAGTATGCTTTTTGGAAGCCAAACGCATAGCGAAATGTGTTTTGCTCATCTGTCCTGAAAGGTACCAAACAGAACAGAACCCTTCGTCACGAGGGATTCAGTTGAATCAGTTTGTGCAATGGAATGAGAACACGCCCCCCACCCGTTCTCAATTTATGGAGATGGGTGTCTTGCATTTCTGGGACGAGAAGTCGCTGCCACCTGAAACAAACCGCATGGTCAGGTTCCGGTCTCGGGTTCTATACGATGCCTACCGTGCAACCACTTGTGTAAAGAGAATCGCGAAGCGCAGTCTGAAGACCTTGTTGGGGTATAGGTAGTTAACGGGTACAAAAAGAACGGCTGGCAAAGTGTCGGGATTTGGTGAATGAGTAGAGTGCCGCAAAGCAGTGAACAAAATAGTGCCTATCAGGAGCAAGATACGTAGCTGCCGGTAGCGCATGGCAGGCGCTGAAGCAAGGATACAGATTAAGATATGTTCTTACATTTCATTCCAAAATTAAACTGGGAAGAGACTGCTTATGGGACATACAAAGATGTAGTATCTAGAGTCGAATGGTGTCGTAAAAACATAGAAGGGTACCAACAGGTATTCACCACTTCGGATGATCCGGCTTTTGTCGACAGCATTTATGAGGCTGACAAGTCGATTCAGGGCTCGTTA